>CALJKN010000152.1 GCA_937973585.1 uncultured Helicobacteraceae bacterium | reverse complement strand
CAAGTATGTCACCGAATGCGTTTGTATTTGCCTCTACCATCTTTTTTTGATCCATGACGGTCGTATCGGAAATTGCCGCTTGATGAAAGATATAGTCAAACTTATGAGCTTTTAGCCTTTGCATCGCTACCGGATCGGTGATATCCCCCGCTATCACTTCACCTTTAAAGCCTTGCAGGTTTTTGAAATGGCCGAGTACAAAAGCGTCAAAGATGACGATATGGGCTTCCGGATAATTCTCCTGAATATGAAAAGCGACGTTTGAGCCGATAAACCCAGCCCCACCGGTAATCAATATACTTTTTCCGTTTAGGTCTATATCTATGTATTTCATTGTTTTCCTCTTCAAAATTATCCCGAAACGGGGCAATATTTATTTGTGAAATATTATCAAAAGTTGGTTGTATGGAGCAAAAATATACCGACTAAATCGCTATAATCTCATCACTAAACCCATCTTTAATCCTCTCTCCGGAACACAAAACAGTATATACACTACACTCCAACGCTATTTTTTTGCTTTTTACAGTCTTAACAAAATCCGCTGATAAACCGCAATCTCCGTCCGTTATCATCAATACATCGGCTTTTTTATATGACTTTTTGGATTCTATGATGCCAAAGGCGTGCTTGAGAGGGGTCTCAAAATCGGTTCCGCCTCCAAATCCTTCTCTTAAAAACGAGAGTAGTTTTGCCGAGTCTCTCTCTGAGGTTATAGAAAGCTCTTTTATCTGACCCGAAGAACCAAACAATAATACCGACAAAGAGCGACGTTCCGTTTGGAGTATCCCGCATATAACTAGCAAAAGCGCTTTTGCTTTGAGCATAGCCGCTCCCTCCATACTCGCAGATGTATCCAAGCACGCCACTACGGGGCCTGTTTTTTTTGAGTTCTCCTCTTTTTTTTCGATATTATGAAACGTTATGCCGCCCAGTTCGTATGTTGTTAGATTTTTTTCTAACAAACGGGCATAAAACAAAGTCTCAAGAGTCTCATCCTCCAAATTTACAAGCTCAGCGGGGAGAAGCCTCATTATGTCATTGCTTCGATGCACTCCGTATATCTCACTTTGACTCCGTTTTGCAACCCGCTTTTGTCTCTTTCTCTCTTCGGATATATACTCTCTCCCCATTTTTTTGGCTAAATTTTTTATTTTTGAGTTGTTTTTCATCTCTTTTGCAAGAGCCGAGAAATCATCGTCCATAGCCCTCAAATCCTCATAGCTAAATCCGCCACCGGGACAACTAGCCAAAAACTCTTTTGCCTCTTCGTATTTAGCATCTATCTCGTCAATCGTCTTGCCGTAAGCGGCTAATCGCTTGCGGATATGTTCCGGGATATGTTCGTTTGATATCTGCTCCTCATATTCTCTTAGCTCCTCTCTCTCCTGCCTGATCTGGGCTATGCTTTGAGGATTTAGCGGCTGATTTTTTAGAGCGTTTTGGATATTGTCCCAATCAGGCTCCGGCTCTCTTTGTTCGTCATTTTGCCAATCCCACAAACGCCATTTTGTAGCTCCTAGTTTTTTACGTGCAGCACTCTTAAGAGATGCTATGGTCGGTTCTATGCTTGTGCTTATCGAGGTCAACCTCTCAATAAACCCTTTTTCATACTCCCCATTTGAATAATTGACGCACTTTTGCGAAAACTGATGACAGTTGTTTATCACCAATCCATAAAAAGCCCGCTCTCCGATGTGTTTTTTGGCTCCATTTGCTACTTTTTGACCCCCGACAGCGCCATACTCGTCGCATGAGACGTATATCTTTTGCCCCATCACGCTTTTGGAGGTAAAATCCATAGCATCACTATATTTGACCTCGCTCTCGGCAAAGCCGTCTACTACGATATTTACTATCCGCCCGTCATCGTCATATATGCCGGAGTGCTCAACGGCAACAAATAAATCGCTATATACCACACTCCCGGGTTTTGGGGTTACTTTTTCTCTGAAGTTGTCGTCGATAAAATACTTTATCGGCTTAAATGCAAAGCGGCTGAAAATTCCAACCGCTTTGGCTACAAACGGCAACATCTAAACCCTATATCCAAATATTTGAGCGCATTTGAGAAACTAGCAAATCTACCTTGGATGTATTTGCTTTATGGTTAGCTTGAGAACCCATATTGCTATATTTTTTGCGCAAAGAGGCTAGCCTGTTTAGCTCAAATTCTTGTTGTTTAAGGGTGGGCGTGTTGTTTGCATTATTCCACTCCCATATATTGACAAAATCCCAGCCTAATGTATGTTCAAAATATCGCTGATTAAAGATGGCTGCAGCTACCGTCTTGCCATCTTTACCGCTTGCGTTGTTTTCGCCTTTTAGCGTATCGATTGCGGCATTATCTTGCAAGGATGTCCCACTATTTAAATCACAAACAATTCTATTAACTCTAGAATCATTATACGGGGCTGAGACGTTAAGCTTGCCTACAGCGCAATGGCTAATTGTAGTCGTATAAACTTTGCCTGACATGCCGCCAAAGTAACATCGTGTATGTTTCTCATTTGTAAAACTACCGGCAACAAAACATCTCTCAATTAAACTTTCATCGGCGAAACATGCCACTCCTCCGGCATATTCTCCGCTTTGCAAGTTAGCTTTTTGATCCAATACCGCAATACAATCTGAAAAATTAGACTTTTTGGCGCTTTTGACCATATAGTGCAAGGTTTGACATAGTGTTATTTTACAACCATCTACGGTTACCGCCAGAGACTTATTAGAGCGACAATACCGTATATCTGTATTTTTTGCTTCGTTGTAGATTAGATTGTTGGATGCCAAGCAGGAAATTATCTCACACCCTGTGACACTTTCAGCTATTGAGCAGTTAGCTTTGCACCGCTCTATGATGCTATCTGTTGCACTCTTGACCAAAGTTGAGCCTATAACGGTTAAATCGTTTATTTGAGATTCTGGCTCTAATGTTTCAAAAATAAGTAAGCAGTACGAATTCGACCCAATAAGCCTAATGGTGTAGCCACCGCCGTCATAGCGCCCTTTGAATTTTATAGGC
>CALJKN010000151.1 GCA_937973585.1 uncultured Helicobacteraceae bacterium | reverse complement strand
TCGAGTAGCGAAAACTTCTCTCGAACCGACACAAGCGTTGTATTGAAACAATGTTGCTGTTTTGTTTGGAGTTTTCCTTGTTTCCTCGAACCGACACAAGCGTTGTATTGAAACGATTGTTTTTGCCTCCGGATTTTGGACAAAAAACGCTCGAACCGACACAAGCGTTGTATTGAAACTATCGCATTCAGCCTCAGCACTAGCCTGTCTCTTCTCTTAAACCGACACAAACGCCGTATTTAAACAATCAAACTATTACACAAAAGACTAAAACAAAAGCCGATACAAAAACGGCAAAAATATCGGCAGATATTTATCAAAAAACATATATCATAGCATTATTGAATGCCTTATTTGCAAGCGATAGGCTCCGGCAAAAATATCGGCAATAAATAGGACAAAATATGCACTTTACACCCATAGTTCCGCAAAATACAAGAGGGCAAATCGAAGAGAGGCTTTTTGAGAAGTCCGAGAGCGTCTGCATAAAAAGTGCCGGACTCATAGGCTCTCATACGCCGCAATTATTGGATGCGGTCAGAGAGATACTGCGGGTCGTAAACAGCTATTACTCAAACAAAATAGAGTCGGAAGGGACGCACCCCATAGACATCGAAAAGGCCTTCAAAAAAGATTTTTCAGCCGATTCGCAAGAGCACAAACTGCAACTCCTCTCAATCGCATATATAAAAACCCAGCAAGAGATCGAAAAAAACATCACCCTAAAAGCGTCACCGTCGCCGTACTCAAAAGATTTTTTACTCTGGATACACAAAACGCTATACAAAAAAGAGGGGATGGAGAGGTTTTTGGATATAGATTTCGACGGTATGAGAGTCACCATGGAGCCGGGAAGCATCAGAGATCTTGAGGTGAGAGTCGGCGGGCATATAGCCCCAAAAGCCAAAAGCGTAGAAGATATGCTAAATCAGTTTGAAAACCTATACGGCTACTCTCTTGGCAAAAAAAGGGTTTCGGAGCGGCTCATTTATGCGCTCTCATCGCACCATAGACTAACATGGATACACCCTTTTTTGGACGGCAACGGCAGAACCTCAAGGCTCGCACTAGACGGGGCTTTACATTTTATAGGCTTTCCTGGGTATGGGCTATGGAACATCTCAAGGGGGCTTGCAAAACAATCCGATAAATACAAAAGCGCTCTGGCAAACGCCGATATGCCGAGGCACGGGGATTTGGACGGAAGGGGTGAACTGTCAAATAAAATGCTATTTGAGTTTGTAGACTTTATGCTTGACTCCATAGAGGATCAAGTGGAGTATATGGGTAGACACCTAAAGCTAAACGAACTCTCCGCAAGACTAGACAGATATATCGCAAAATCACAGACCAAAGAGCTGGATATCCCTCCCCTGCCAAAGTATTCGGGTGCCATACTAAAACATCTACTACTTGTCGGGGAGTCGCCTAGGGGTCTTGTCAAGGAAGCTATAAATACGAGTGAACGGACTGCCAGAGGGGTAATCTCGCAGCTTGGCGACATGGGCTACATAACCTCAGAGACACCCAAAAGCGCTATAAAATTCAAAATAAACGCCCACCTAGCCTCATACCTGTTTCCGGAGATTGTACCGGAGAGATAAAGCTACCTCTATTTTTAACACTAAAAACGCATAATTGTCTTACAAAAACAGGATAAAACAACTATTAAAATGCTATGATTGATATAAATCAACAACTTAGGAGTGCAGATGCTTTCCGGTTTTAGTATAAAGGCAAAAATGATTGCCGTTATGTTCCTAATCGTCCTCGTGGGCGGCGGCTCGGTCGTCTCCAGCATCATAGAACTTCAGAAAACAAAAAGCGGATTTGAAAAAACCAGACACCTAGTGGAACTATCCGATAGTGTGGCAAAACTTGTACACGAAACCCAAAAAGAGAGGGGGATGAGTTCCGGTTTTTTGAGTTCAGGCGGGACAAAGTTTGCCGACAAACTCCAATCCCAAAGGGTAAAATCAGACAAAGAGTTTGAGGCTCTAAAACAAGTCATCGCCGGAGCCGATAGCGATGAGATAGACAAAGAACTAACCTCCAAAATAGCAGAGCTCTCAAAACTGCAACAAAGCCTCCCAGATATTAGAAAAAAAGTCGATTCACTGTCGATTCCTGTCAAAGAGGCGATAGCTTTTTATAACACTCTAAACAATACGATGCTCTCTATCCCCCCTATGGCGGCACATGCCACTCCAGATTCGGAGAGCGCAAACATACTAGGCGCATACGGCAACTTCTTAAAAGCAAAGGAGAGGGTCGGGATTGAGCGGGCGATATTGTCCGGAGCTTTTGCACAAAAAGGTTTTGCCGAAGGGGTAGAAGAGCGGTTCATGGAACTCGTCGGGGAGCAAAAAAGTTATCTGGATGCCTTTAAGGCAACGGCAGATCAGGATATACAAGCAATCTATGCAACAAAAGCTTCATCAGAGGCCTTTAAGCAGGCAGAGGATCTAAGGCACAAGGTCATAGCAAAAACTTTTGACGTAGAGCCTACCGTATGTTTTGATACGATAACCAAAAAAATCGATATCCTAAAAGAGATAGACGATGCAATATCCAAAAATATAACAACCAAACTAACAAATAAAGCGGATAAAGAGTTGAGGTTTTTGTGGATTCTGGTCATTGCAAATATCGTTTTGGTAGTCGGCAGTGCCTCAATCATCATCCTCATCAACAAAACCGTTATAGAGTCGGTCGGAAACGTCAAAAATCAAATACAGGGGATAATGGACACAAAAGACCTGTCAAGACCCATAACCTGCTACAGCAAAGGGGAGATGGCGGAGATAGTCTATGCCGTAAACGCCCTTCTGGTCTCACTCAAAGAGGTTCTAGGGAAAGTCGTAGAAAACTCCGAACAGGTAGATGATTTTAGCGTCAAACTAAAAGCAAACGCCGATGTATTGTCAAAATCTGTCAAAACACAACACGACTCGGTAGGCTACATAAACGAACTGGTGCTCAATATGGGCAACAGCCTGGACGAGACCGAGAGAAAGGTAATTCAGACGACGGAGGATGTATCGTACGCAAAAACACTGTTAGGTACTTTTGCGGTCAAACTAGACAGCGTCGTCGCCTCAATAGTATCAAGTCAAGACAATCAGTCCAAAATAAACAACAGCATGACTCAACTGATTCAGCAGTCTGAAGATATCAAAAATATTTTGGGAATTATCAACGATATAGCCGAACAGACAAACCTGCTAGCCCTAAATGCGGCTATAGAAGCGGCAAGAGCCGGTGAACACGGTAGAGGTTTTGCCGTTGTCGCCGACGAAGTACGAAAACTGGCCGAGAGAACCCAAAAGAGCCTAAGCGACATCAACGCCACAATAGCGGCAATACACCAAAACGTCCACGACGCAAGCGATGCGGTTGAGGTGGGGGCACAAGAGATGGAGGTAATCTCCAAAGACGCATCAGAACTATGCACACAAGCGGCAGAGGCGACTCAAACCATGGAAAACACCCTCTCGCTCTCAAAGATAGCGGCAGCAGATGTCGTAATAGCCTCCAAAAACACAAAAGAGCTAATAACAAAAGCCTCCGAGATACTCCAAATGGCAGACTCTAGCAAAACGGCGGCGGTATCAGTGGACGACGTGGCGATCACAATGTCAGATAGAGCCGCACTACTAAAAAGCTCTCTATCGAGATTCAAAATAGACTAAAACCTACAAACCCTCAATCCTGTAGACTTTCGGCTTTGCCGGAGGTCGGGAGCGATACGGTAAAGCAAGCCCCATCGCCTCTGTTTTCGACGGTTAGAGTTCCGCCCATATTTTGCTCTACTATCATCTTTGACATATACAGACCAAGCCCTGTCCCCTGCCCCTGATGTTTTGTCGTAAAATACGGGTCAAACACCTTGTCCATTATCGCCTCGTCTATCCCTCCGGCATTGTCGCTCACCGACAAACGGGCAAAACCGTCCGAGAGGGCAAACGAGACGGTTATCCGCTTATCAGACCCCATGGTTGTATTTGCCTTTAGGGCATCTTTTGCGTTGCTCAAAATATTCAAAAGAACCTGCGAAAACTCGTTTGGATAACCGTATGCATAGACGCTCTCATCTATCGGCAGAACCTCCAGTTCGATAAATGAAAAATGCAAACTGTCCTTTATGAGGACGCAAGCTTTTTCTACGGTATTTTTTAGCGCAAACCTAATCTTTTGCTTATCGGGCTTAAAGAAGCTTCTGAAGTCGTCTATAGTGCCGGACATATAATTGATAAGAGCCATTGAGCCGTTTTTGAAATCCAGTGCATATTTCTCATCCAGATCTCCGACCTCCAGAGCGATCGGAACATCTTGCACCTTTATAGCCAAAGCGTTGAGCGGTTGCCTCCATTGGTGGGCTATGTTTCCTATCATCTCCCCCATCATCGCAAGTTTTGATTGTTGGGCTAGCATCCTCTCTTTTTCAAGCCGCTTGTCGGTCTCTTCGGCAACCATAGTCTGCAAATCGTTTTCAAGCCTTTTTTGCTTTGTGATGTCGGAGGCAATCGCTATGAGGACATCCTGCCCAAAGTATTTTCCTCTAACAATCGAAAGATCCTTTGGAAACTCCTCCCCGTTTTTACGCCTCCCCCAAAATTCAAATCTCTGCGGCCTCCCGTCTATCGCCGCCCGTATCCGTCTCCCTAAATCCTCAAGATCGTTTTTCCCCTCAGCAGAGACAAAGAGCGGATTTTTGCCGACAAACTCTTCGTTTTTATATCCGTACATCTCCTCGGCACCGTTGTTGACCGCCAAAAAAGTACCGTCCAGATCTTGTATATAAATAGCATGTCTGATTGCGTTAAAAAGCCCCTTATAGCTCTCCTCACCCTCTTTTAGCTCTACGTTTTTCTCCTCTAGCTCTCTGGATTGGACGCTTAACATCTCGTTTGCTATTTTCGCCTGCTCTAGCGCCACTTCCATCTCGGTGTTTACCTCTTCGAGTTCTCTGGCATTTTCCATCAGCTTTTCGTTTAGGGCAATCGCCTCATCGTGGGCATCTTGCAGCTCCTCTCTGGATTTGGCTATACCGTCAACCATTAGATTTAGGCCATGTTTTAGCTCTTTGAACTCATATAGCTCGTTTTTGGAAACCTCGATATTTTTGTACGTACCGTTTTTTATATCGACCAAAAAATCACCGATAGAGCGTAGCTCGCCCCTAAGCGCCCTGACCGTAAACAATGCCGCCAAAAAAGCAATAGCGGCAAACACTGCAACGATCGATACAAACTGTTGCTGCGAATTTTTTGAGTTATTTTTAATTTGTTCGGCATACTTTCCGGCATGCTCCATCGCAAAATTTATCATTTTATCAATACTTTCAAACAAAGAATACTCTACCGCCCTCCAATCTTCGTGGTGCGCCTCAGCGGCTTTTAGCCCCTCTCTTTGTGCCGTCTCTATAACGTGTTTTGCAAACCTTAGTATCTCTTTTGTCTTGACCTCAGCGTCTATAGCTGTTTTTTTGTCGCCGAGATATAGGCTTTTTGCAGTTTCGACATTTTTTTGTATTGAAATCTCCAAAACGGCAATCTTTGCCGCCGTCTCGTCCAAATCTGCGCCATGCGCTATAACCTCATCCACTAGCGAATGAATTGTTTTTACGTCATCTTTTATGTTTTTGACGGCATTGGTGACCATAAACGGGTGTTTGTACAATGCGGCAGATATCTCGGCGTTCTCCTGCTGTCCTTTTACGGCAACAAAAGAGACGACAGCCAAAACAACGGCACCTATGAAAATATTTGCAATAATTAGCCTCATAATGGTTAAATTCATTAAATATCCGATGGTTTATTAAAAAGTTCAAAGTTATTTTAACAAAATAATGCAATAAAATATATTTTTGAGAAAAGAGGTAGAGATGGATAAGGAGATACGGATAGGGGCGATAAACAACCTGAAAATTATGAGATTCAAGGAGCCGGGGGCATTTTTGTCGGCTGAAAACGGGGATGAGGTACTACTCCCAAACCGCTATGTCGAAAAGCACATGAAAGAGGGGGACGAGGTGGACGTATTTGTCTACACGGACTCCGAGGACAGACCTGTCGCCGCAACCGAAAGGCCGCTTGCCATGGCGGGAGAGTTTGGTTTTTTTGAGGTTGTCTCGGTGGCAGAGTTTGGGGCTTTTGTAGATTGGGGACTCCCAAAAGACCTGTTTGTTCCGAAAAGATTCCAAAAAACCCCTTTTAGGGTTGGGGATAGCCGCATTTTGAGGGTCATCATAGACGGTGAGACAAACAGGGTCGTCGGGGATGAGAGCGTAACCAAATACCTCAAAAAAGCCGAGAATGAACTAAAAAAATTCGACCGTGTAGGGATTTTGGTCTTGGCAAAAACACCGATGGGATACAAGTGTATCGTCAACGACTCGTATGAGGGGATGATATACGAAAACGAAATCTTTGAAAAAGTCTATGTCGGCGACCTAAAAACAGCATACGTCAAGAACGTCAGACCTGACGGCAAACTAGACCTGTCGCTATTTGCCATAGGTGAACAAAAAAAAGACGAAGCACAAGAGAAGCTGCTAGCTCTACTAAAAAGAAAAGGGGGCAAAATCCCGTTAAACTACAAAAGCGATGCCGAGGAGATACAAGGGCTAACTAAAATGAGCAAAAAAAGCTTCAAAGCCGCCCTCACGGCACTTTTGGCGGAAAATACGATAGCGGTAGATGAAAACGGCGTAACGCTACTGGGGCGCTAAGAGGCCGATAGCCCTTTAGCGCATACGGCGGCGCTTGCAAATGCAAAGTGAAAGTTGTACCCGCCCAACTCCCCGTTTACATCTAGCACCTCCCCCACAAAATAAAGGCCGCCGACAAATCTGCTCTCCATCGTGTCCGGATCTATATCGGCGGTTGCCACGCCACCTTTGGTTATCTCTGCTTTTGAGAGGCCAAATGTTCCGGCAGGGGCAAACTCATAGTTTTTTAGCTTTGAGAGTTTTTGCATATCGCCCTCGTCTACATCGCAAAACCGTTTGTCAACAAGCCCCACGCTATCCAAAAACGCTTTTATAAAGTTTTTTGGGAGAGGGAGGAGAGTCGTTATCTGTTTTTGGGAGTTTTTTTGGATTTTTTCAAACGAAAAATCCGGTAAAAAATCTATGCCGATACTCCCCTTCTCCCAATACAACGAGGCGTTCAAGATAGCGGGGCCGCTCACCCCTTTGTGTGCAAACAAAATATTCTCTCTAAAACTTTTCCCCGCCACGCTCACTACCGTCTGCACAGATACGCCGGACAAAGCCTTAAACCAAAACTCCGGAGGCTGAACGGTAAAGCCTACCAGAGCAGGTCTAGGGGTCACTATCTTGTGCCCAAAAGCTTGTGCTATCCGATAGCCGACATCGCTAGCCCCCAAAACCGGATAACTAATTCCGCCGCTAGCGACTACAACTTTTTTTGCCGCATACTCCCCTTTGTCGGTTTTTACGACAAAACCATCTTTGCCTTTGGAAACCTCTAAGACTTTTGCATTTGTCCGGATATGGTGTTTTAGGTGCGAAACCAGAGGATCCAATAGCTCTTTTGCACTTTTTTTGCAAAAATATTGCCTGTTTTTTCTAATCTCAAACGTTGCGCCTAGACCCCTTGCAAACCCCAAAACATCTCCGACCCCAAAGCCGTCCAAAACACCGGATATAAAATCTTTGTCACCCGTATAGTTATCGGCGCTCACCGATTCATTCGTAAAATTGCAGCGCCCACCGCCGCTAACCGCAATCTTTGCCCCACACGTATGGTTTGCTTCCAAAATCATAAAATCTTTTTTCAAAAAATACCCAAGAGCCAAAGCCGAAGCCCCACCCCCGATGATTATTGTCTCTGTTGTTTTCATCCGCCCCCTTGATTAACCCAAAACCGTATCAATACCGCTATTGCGAAGCTCTCATCATTATACACGATAGGCGCTTGCCGCAAACAAACTAATCAACAGTCCAAAACTTGTATAATTATTCAAACAATTATTATAAGTCTAGGAGTTTGCAATGAATGTAGCATATAGTAGAGAGGAGATGATTTCAACCACGGATATGCTCAAAAACTTTGCCAAAACACTAGAGAAAGTATCAACGCATAAAATAGAAAAAATAGCAATCATGAAAAACAACAAGCCCGAAGCCATCCTGCTAAGCGTCGATGAGTACGAGAGGTTGCAATCGCAAATATATTGGAGCAATCTAAGCGAAAAGGAGTATCTACAAAAAGCGTACGTAGAACTGAAAAATCCTGATACCAAATGGTATTCTGCAGAAGAAGTGGACGAAATACTAGAAAAAACAATAGCCAAATATGAAAATTAGGTATGCGCCAAACTTTATACAAACTCTCGATAGGCAGGTCGAATACATCTCAAAAGACAAGCCATCTGCTAGCAGAAGATTTAAAAACGAACTGCTAAGAGAGTGCAAAAGCCTCACGGATAATCCATATAGATGTAGAAAATCAATCTACTACGACGATGATAGCATAAGGGATTTGGTATTCAAGGGCTACACGATAATCTACGAAATATCGGATGAGACCATCAGCATATTTGCCATCACAAAGTATAAAGAATATGAGCCAAAGAACGATAAGGGTCGCTAACTTGCTAGTTTGCACCCATCATCTGAAGCGTTATATTGCTCGGCTTTAGCTTGCTATTTTGAGGATTTACGCTGAGACCGTCAAAGATTTTGTTTTTCTTTGAGAGCGAATTATCGACTTTTACCCTTATGGGCATATTTGCTACCGTATCCAAAAATAGCTCCAAGTAGCCGTTATTCACACGGTACGAATAGTATAGCAGCTCGGGAGCAAAATCTCGACAACTAGGCTCGTCGCAATAAACCTTCAAAACACCGCTTTCGCCAAGCATTATTATCTTTTGGATTGGCGCATATCGTCTTTTTTTGCCGAAAAACTCCATCGTTCCACCGCTTATGGATACGGATAGCCTAGCTAACCGCCCATACTCCGATAGATTTATCCCTTTTTGCGGCTCAAATATATTATCAGGGATTGCGTTTTTCTCATCTTCGCTTTTTGCGGTTAGTCTCGTCTGTGTAGACGCTTTGCCGTCATCCACATACTCCCATTTACCGCTTTGAGGGTTTAGTTGTGGGAGCGGGAGCGTATCTGCAAAAACGAAACTTGTTATAAATAAGGTTACTAAATATTTCATATACGCACATCCAAATTTTAAGTTTTTTACTCACCGATCGGGGCAGTGGAAATCAAGCCTTGACTCCAATTGTTATTCTTTGGAGTTTTGGCTGGAATCAAAATCCCTTTGAGCTTTTTTTGCCCGTCTGCTACAAGAAGTAGTTGGATTTTTTTCTCTTCTATAACCCCAAGCGCCTCTACCGCCAGCATATTTTCATCGTCAACTATCGACGGGTTTTTGGTAGCATACCCAAATGCCGACTTATTTATATCGAATCCATCGCTCATA
>CALJKN010000150.1 GCA_937973585.1 uncultured Helicobacteraceae bacterium | reverse complement strand
AAGAGAAGATAAAAGAGCCGAATCTGGCAAAAATATACCTGACCGGACCGATAGGTTCAGCCGATAAGTTTTTAGAAGATATCAAAGCGGCGGAAGAGGCAAAGGTAAAAGGGATTTTGCTAGTCATAGACTCTCCGGGAGGCTCCGTAGCACCGTCCGTAGAGATGGCTCTGACTATAAAAAGGATCAAAAAAACCATCCCGGTAGTCGCATACTCAGCCGGAACATTGGCTAGCGGGAGCTACTACGCATCGGTATGGTCAAACAAAATCGTCTCAAATCCGGGGAGTACTATAGGTTCTATCGGCGTTATATTTGAGGGGGTAAACGTCGAGGGATTGATGAAAAAATTCGGCGTTGAGAGTCAAGTAGTAAAAGCGGGGGAGTACAAAGAATCCGGCACGATGTTTAGAAAATGGACACCAAAAGAGAGGGCACATCTGGAGGGGCTAATATCGGATACATACAAGATGTTCACTGAAGATGTCGCCGCCGCAAGGGCACTTGACCTAAACAAAACATCGGTATTTGCCGATGCAAAAGTCTTTACCGCTAGAGAGGCAAAAAACGCCGGGCTAATCGACGAACTAGGGACACAACACGACGCTGAAGAGGAGCTAAAAAAACTAGCAAAAGTAAAAGACCCTATCTGGCTAGAAAAATCAAAAGTAGATAGGCTGTTTGACAGACTAGTCTCGGAAGCCGCCTCCAAAATAGCCGTTACGATAACGGGGCTAAAGGCGTACTAGAAACTACCTAGCAAAAAACAAATCAGGCGGCAGACTCATCCTAAAGTCTAGCTGTCTATCCCCTTTCGGCAGTGCCACGAGGGCAAAACCCTCTCCAGCAAACTCCCATATATCGTAAACATCTCTTTTTGATGAGATATACTCGCCAAAACTAGGGTCAAATACATTTACAAAATCTCCGGGCTGATTGACAACTACCACAAAATGGGGAAAATCGGCCTCTCTGACTACGAGAACTAGCAGGGGGATTTTTGTTTTTTCAAAAACCTCTCTCGTTATTTTGTACCCCTGAGCCACATACCCCATAGACTCCGCTATTTTGGCTAGATTTGCGAAACTGAGCATATCCGTTTTGCCCACCATCCCCAGTATCTCGGTCTCGTTCGTATCTTTGCCGTAAAACCTAAATAGCGTAGCCATAGCGGCGGCTCCACATGACTCTTCGTATGCTTGCTTGATTGTATGCTTTGTTTTGAGCTTTGAGAGCGAAGTAGCGACAAATATATCGCCCTCCCCTGCAAACGCAAAGCCGACAAACAAAAAAATAAGTGCTAAAACTTTTGCCAAAGCGATAGAGAAAATATAGAGTCCGGAGCATCAGACGAGCCGCCTGCGGAGCCTGAGATAGATAGTGATGTTTTTGGGGTTAACACATAGGTAGCGCCGACACTCATCGTGGGGATGGATTTCGAGTTTGACACTTTGGAGCCGTCCGTTTTGGCCTCGGTCTGGTATCTCTGGTCTAGCCCTATATCCAGTGAGACTTTTGGGCTAAGGATGATAGACATATCAAGTCCAAAAAATATTTGATTGCCGTCTTCTATATCATGCGAACCTATCGTGTTTTTTGAGTTCAAAACCGTTCCGAGCGAAAAAGTGGAGACAACAGGGTCGGAATAGTTTTTTAGGGAGCCTTTTAACAATACCGATTTTGCCGTTACCCCTTTTGACTCCTCTCGATATCTCTTTTTTTGATAGCCTGATA
>CALJKN010000149.1 GCA_937973585.1 uncultured Helicobacteraceae bacterium | reverse complement strand
GACGAGATGTCGGCCTCAAACCCGTATGTCGAGGTAAAAAAAGGGCTTGAAAACGAGTTCAAGCTAAGAAATAAAGACGTCAAAAAATTCCAAGGGGCAAAGTCTACGTCCCTAGACGAATCCTCCGGCGCTCTCACAAGCGAAGAGTCGTTGTATGACAAGCTACTCTCACAAATCGAAGCTCCGCTTTTCCCGACCGAATCGTCCAAAAAAGTAGCAAAGCTGATCATTCAAAATCTAAATGAAGACGGCTTTTTTGACGGTGATGCCAATGCCATAGGCGATGAATGCGGCGTAGAGGTCGGATATGTCGAGAAAATCAGAGAGAGGTTTGCCTCGTTGGAGCCTTGCGGGGTAGGGGCAAAAGACGTGAAAGAGGCTTTGTATTTTCAGCTCTCGCAACAAGACGTCTCGGAGGAGATATACGATGCGGTAAAGACGCTCATCTATAGTAAAGACGTAAACCCCAAATCGTTTGCCCCGAATATCCTAAAAGAGGCCAAAAAAGTCCTCTCCAGATTCAAAACCGTCCCTGCAATCGACTATCAGGAGTCTAGTGCACCGATTATCCCCGATGTGGCGATAGTGTTTGAAAAAGATAAATTTGAGGTGCGGCTAAATTCACTTTACTATCCGGATATCGTGATAGACAAGGAGTTGGCTCAGGACGGCGGAGAGTTTGCAAAAGAGAAGGTCAAAGAGGCGATGATGGCTTCAAATCTGATAAACCTCAGAAAAACAACCCTTCAAAATATCGTCAATATCATCATTGAAAAGCAGTTCAAGTTTTTTCTAGGCGGGGAACTCGTCCCGCTCAAAATCCAAGACGTAGCAGACATACTGGGCTACAACCAATCTACGATTTCGAGAGCGGTAGCAAATAAATACCTCTCGTGCGACAGAGGGATCTACCCGTTTAGATATTTTTTTAGCTTTGCCGTTAGCCCGACGGTCAGTACAAATGAGCTAAAAAGCTACGTCAAACACATCATCGAAAACGAAAGCAGACAAAAACCGCTAAACGATGAAGAGATACTGGAAAACGTCCAAAAGAGGTTTGGGTTAAAAATGGTTAGACGGAGTATCACAAAATACCGTCTGGAGCTAAAAATCCCATCCTCGAAAGAGCGAAAAAAAGAGTATGCCCTATCCTGCTAACGGCAAATCAGGGAATAAAAAATGCAATCCAAATAAAAAAGCCGCCAAAAAGCCGCTAGCGCTGACGGGCTGTCTGCCGAAGACCTAATTTACGGCTTTGCCGGAAATTTGAGAAATATTTTAATTAACTGGTGTGTCGAGATGTATAAAGGTTTTGCAACAAAAGAGGGAACTGAGGGTTTTTTTAGAAAAAACGGCTCCGTAAGCCCAAAAAGCGTCAAAGAGTGCGACTATTTTTTACTCTCGTCTTTAGGTATCGGGACATACAAACCGGAAGCCTACAAAGAGGAAAACTATACGTTTAGCTATAAAGATGCCGTTAAAAAAGCGGTCTCAATGGGGTGCAACCACATAGATACCGCCGCAAACTACAGATATGCAAAAAGCGAGTCGGAGATCGGCGAAGCTTTGTCCGAGCTGTTTGAGAGCGGATACAACAGGGATGAGCTAGTCATAGCGACAAAAGGGGGTTTTTTCCCGTTTTCGTATCCGTTTCCACAAAACCCGTACCACTGGATAAACGACGAGATAGTCAAATCCGGCCTTGCAAAAGAGTCCGATATCGTCACCGATGAGCATTGCCTAACCCCTGAATATATCGAATGGTCTTTGGAGGAGTCTTTGAAGCGGCTAAACGTCGAGTGCGTAGATATTTTTTATATCCACAATCCGGAGTTTGAGCTAGGGATTGTCTCAAATGAGGATTTGCTTTTAAAATTCAAAAAACTCTCAAAAATGCTAGAAGGGAAAATCAAAGACGGTAAGATAAAACACTACGGTATCGCCTCGTGGAACGGCTTTTTGTACGAAGAGGGTGAGTTGGAGTATCTATCTATGGCTGATTTTGTCGCCGCATCCAGAGAATACGGGGATGGACTCAGATTTGTGCAGCTTCCGTACAATTTGGCAAAGCCCCATCCGTATATCTATGCAAACCAAAAGATAGAAGACAAATATTATACGGCTATGTCTGCCGCCATAAAACTAGGACTAAACGTCATAACAAGCTCTTCGCTTTTGCAGATGAATCTGTTTAAAAGGGCGTTCAGTCCGGCGTTTAGAGATGTTTGCGGCTTATCGCTTGCTAGCGACTTGCAGAGGGCTTTGCAGTTTGCCAGATCCAACCCCTCCGTTTTGTCTTCTCTCGTGGGGGCTTCTATGGCTGAACACGTAGAGCACGATTTTGCAATTTTGGGGGAACCGATTGTCGATTCAAAAAACTATGAAAACTTTTTTAGGCTCTAAGAATGCTGTATGACGTGATAGT
>CALJKN010000148.1 GCA_937973585.1 uncultured Helicobacteraceae bacterium | reverse complement strand
TGCGATAACGCTGTATCTGTTGTATCAAGCCAATTTGACGTATCCTTAATATTTTCATCATACTGTTTATTATAGGAAATTTCCGCATTTAATTGCATACTTCTTGATAATTGCATATTTTTATGTGAATTACATCGGTCTTTTTGGAGCATATCCAATACAAACAGCTATTGGAATCACATTTGTTGCGTTTGGGCTTTGTGGAAAATTATTCCATGATAGATATCTCAATCATAGCAATATAGAAAATTATAAAAAAAGTTTAGAGTAAGAAAAACGGGGTCAGGTATTTAATCTTCACTTTTATAGCTTCGCATAAGATAATAAAAGCATATAATTTTGACACAAAGCTAAGAGCTAAAAATGGTGCCGACCCGCTCTTTTTTAGCCGACCTCTACGATGTCGTCAGTGCCCAATATGGCGATGATTTTTTCTATTTTGTCGCTCAAAAACTCTTGCAGGTATTTGTTTGTTAGGTTGCCGCAGTTTAGAATGATGATTTTGGGGGGAGCGCCGAAGCGAAAATAGAGTTCCATAAAGTCTCTGTCTTTGCTCATTATGACCGCATTTTCCGCTTTGGCTCTCTCGAATATATCCATATCCGTCGCATCTCTAAGCCCTATGTCTCTGAGCGCTACGGCTTTTATCCCAAATCTATACTCAAACCACAACGCCAATTTTGGCGGCAGATGTGCGTCAAGCCAAATTGTCAAGCCGCTACTCTTTTGACGGTTGTTCTCTTCGCCGCAAAATGCAGGCACGCCAAAATATCTTCTCTCTCAAGGTCTGGAAAATCCTCAAGTATCTCCTCGATAGAGACATTTTGCGCCAACATCTCAAGTATGTCGCTCACCCTGATCCGCATCCCACGAATGATGGGCGCCCCTTCGCATTTTTGAATATCAAATGTGATTCTCTCGTCCAAATTCATCTTTGACTCCTTGTTTGGTTTATTATATCAAAACGGCGGGGGATAAGTCTAAAAAAACAAAAAACGGGGTCAAGTATTCAATCTTCACTTTTATAGCTTCGCATAGGCGAATCAAAAGCCTATCAACCTTGACAACAATACCAAATACCTATATAATCATCCTTATATAAAAGGATAAATATGAAAGAGCTCTTCAAAAGAATTATCACCGATTTCATCGAAAAAGAGATCAAAGGGATAATGCCTAGAGAGTACAAAATCCCGCTAGATAGCCCCAAAATCATCTCTCTCATCGGTGTGAGGCGAAGCGGCAAAAGCTCTATTTTGTTTGATTTGATAAATAGGCTACGAGCGAGCGTGGCTAGAGAAAATATCATATATCTCAACCTTGAAGACGATAGACTTTTCCCTCTGAGGCTAGAGCATTTGGATTTGATATTGGAAGGGTTTTATGAGCTGTACCCTGCCAAAAGAGATGAAAAAATCTATCTGTTTTTGGATGAAGTGCAAGTCGTAGAGGGGTGGGAGCTGTATATCCGCCGTATTTATGACACGCTCAATGTCGGTATCTTCGTCACCGGTTCTAGCGCCAAACTTCTATCAAGCGAGATAGCTACGAGTCTGCGAGGTAGGACTATCAGTTTTGAGATTTTCCCGTTTTCTTTTGCGGAGTATTTAAAGGCGCGAGATATACAAATAAACCTCAACTCCTCAAAGTCGCTTAGCTTTATCAAAAACGCACTTGCAAGTTATGTGGTCGATGGTGGTTTTGCCGAAACTATCCATGAAGATAGCTTCATCAGTAGGAAAATTTTGAGCGACTATCTGGAGCTAATAGTTTTTAAAGATATAGCGGAGAGGCACAATATCGCAAACACGGCACTACTCAAACATCTCAATAAATACTGTTTTACCAACATATCTACGCTTCTTAGCTTTACCAAGCTCTACAATGAGTTCAAATCTCAAGGATTCAAGCTGAGTAAGGACACGATTTTTAACTATATGGCATACCTAGAAGATGCGTATGCGCTATTTACCGTGCCGATTTACCGCAACTCCATCAAAGAGGAGCAGAGAAATCCCAAAAAAATCTATGCCATCGACAATGGATTTAAAAAGATTTATGACTATGCGATAACTGAGGATATGGGCAAACTCTACGAAAATGTCGTATTTTTGCATCTTAGGCGACAGACAAAAGAGGTGTACTATTTCAAACAAAACCAAGAGGTTGATTTTTATGCGAAGCTTGATGACAAAGCCGTATTGGTCAATGTCAGTTATGAAATAAAAGACGAGAAAACAAGAAAAAGAGAGCTAGACGGGCTGCTTGAGGCTATGGAGTATTTTCACCAAGACACAGCATATTTGATCACAAAAGATGAGGATAGTGTGGTGGAGATGGATGGGAAAAAGGTGTATATTGTGCCGCTGTATAAATACCTAATCGAAGGGGGGTAAATGAGCACCAACCACATCGACCTACTAGGTGCTGATGTACTACACTGAGATGGATCCGTGGACGAGAAAAAAATCTTTGTCGAAAAAGATGCTGTGAAGAAGCATAGACAGAAGGATATTATTATGGGGAAAGAAATCTGTAGACAAATAATAATTTAATGCGCTTTGATCGATTTATACACATAGTACAATTCCCGTTGCATACAAAAAAGAAAGAGATTGTTTTTTGCATAAACTTTTATAAACTTGACTCTTGCCGTCTCGCCAAAAAAGCATATAACGTTTGACATATATTTGACTTTTGGAGGTCACAAGTGACACAAAGCGTGGGAGCTAGGGATATACTGCGAAATCCCTCTTTGCTAAGGATAGCGCCGACAGATACGCTGGTCGTAGAGGACAAAAAATCGCACAAAATGCTAGGGCTGTACATCGGAACAGACACGGCAAAAGAGTTTTTGGAGTATCAGGCAAAAGCCAAACTGCTCAGTAGCGCCAAAAAGATAGCCGCATCCGCAAAGCAAGAGTACAAAGAGCTAGAGGGTGCCATAGATTAAGTAGTACTAAAGGTAATACGAATACAATACCAAAAAGGAGTATAAAAATGCATACGATTACGCTAAAAACCGATGATAATTTTTTTGCAATGCTCAATGAACTGGTAGCGACTCTAGGTATTACTCGAAGCAATCTAATCAGAAATGCAGTAGTAAGCTACAAAGAAAATTTGGAAAAAGAACAGCTCAAACAGCAGATTCAAAAAGCATCCATGAAGGTCAGAAACGAGTCAAAAACGGTAGCGGTAGATTTTGAAGAGAGCCTCTCGGATGGGCTAGATAATGGCTAAAAAAGGCGAAATTTACCTTGCAAATCTAAATCCAAAAAAAGGTAATGAGGTGGGCAAGCTTCGTCCTGTGCTAATATATCAAACCGATATGTTAAACGAAATCTTGCATCCGACAACTTCGATTTTGCCGCTCAGTACAAATCTGATAGACGAGGTTTATCCATTGCGTTTTAGGGTAAGCAAGAGAGATAACCTAGAATGGACGAGTGACATTTTGTGTGACCAAATCAGAACTATCGACAATCAAAGGCTAGTCGGTGAAAAGCTAGCGATGCTGTGCGCCGAAGAGATGGATGCGGTGGATAGACAGATGAAAATTGTACTAGGCATCAAATAAAAACCCTCTCCATTTTAGGTGCCGGTTGGCTCGGTATGGAGCTTGCCAAAACACAAAAAGACCGTTTTCGTATAAAATTATCAGCCAGAAACGAATCCGCACAAAAAGCCCATACGGATTTGGGTTTTGAATCATACGTGCTAACCGAAGGTGTGTATGACGGCCTTGATGCTTTGCTATCTTGCGACTACCTTTTTATCAACTATCCACCGACAAAATTCAGTGATTATCTGCAATTTATCACGATATTGGCCGGATACCCTGCTATCTCGAATATAGAAAAAGTCTTTTTCGTAAGCTCCTCCTCTGTTTATCCAAAAGCTAGTGGCGTTTATGATGAGAGTAGCGAGATTTCGTCGTCGTCAAACCCTTTGTACTATGAGGCCGAGAAGAGTATCGGCGCAAAGGGTGACGTTATTTTTCGTTGCGTCGGATTGATGGGCGCGGGTCGTATCGCCGGCAAATACTACGCCGACAAAATCGTCACAGATGGCAAAAGCCGTGTAAATCACGTTCATCGCACGGATGTCATCGGCGCTTTTTTGTTTGCGATTGAGCAAAATCTGAACGGTATTTTTAACGTGTGCGCCCCGATACATCCGACAAAAGAGGAGTTATACGCTCATCAGAGCAGAGTGTATGGCTTTGCGCCGCCGATATTTACGGAAGATTTCGGATCATCTGAACGTATTATCGACGGCTCCAAGCTTGAAAAACTAGGATTTGAATACAAATATAAAAATCCGATGGAGTTTGTAGGCTAATCCCTAGAGGCAAAAGCCTCTTTGGTTTTTACACATACTCCACAAGCTCGGAAATATCGGAGCGGATGCGTGGTTGTTGCTCTTTGCCTCTGTATCCTAGCGGTACCATCAGCGCTACGCCGTATAGCGATTTGTCGATGCCTAGCGTGTCCTCCAGAGCCGCCTTATCGTAGCCCCCTATCGGGCAACTGTCTATGCCGATGTACGCCGCCGCCGTCATCATATTGGCCGCCGCTATGTGACATTGTTCTTTCGCCCAGCACTCCAGAGCCTCGTCGCTTTGCGGGTCGATAAATCCCTTGTACCAGTCTGCTACCTCACCACCGCCAAATACCTTTGCGAATTGAGCTTTTGCGTATGGGGTGTCTGAGCGTATCTGTTTTTTGTATAGCACTACGACTAGCTCCGAGCACGTCGTCATCTGCGGCTGATCCCATGATACTTTTCTGATTTTTTCTTTTAGTTCTTTGTCTCTTACGACTACAAATTTCCATTGCTCCATCCCTATTGAGCTAGGGCTTAGGCGTCCCGCTTCTAGTATGAAGTCTAGGTCTGCTTGCGACATTTTTTTGGTTTCGTCAAATAGCTTGCATGCGTGGCGAAAGTTCATCGCCTTTTCAAAATCGTTTCTCATCTATCATCCTTATTTGATGGTTTGTTTTAGGTGTTCTCTTAGATTTTGGAGCGCATCTTCGAGATTAAACTCTGATTTGTATATGTCGTGTACCGAGTAGCTAGGGAGCTGCTCCACCCCGCAAAACTGGAAAGTCTTATGTAGCGCTACGTTTGCCTCATCTAGGCTTAGCCCGTCAAAAAACCCTTCTGGATTGTCAAATTCGGTTGTCGGGCAGTTGTATGTGAAGCTTAGCATATATTTTTTGTCGCCCATAAGTCCGCCGCTTCCGT
>CALJKN010000147.1 GCA_937973585.1 uncultured Helicobacteraceae bacterium | reverse complement strand
TTTAGGTGGAGTTTTGTTGTCCATACGTTGCCGCTATGGGATTTTGAGCCGTCAACTCTTTTGGCATCATAAAAATCAACCCTATTTTTAAGACCAAGTCCCCAGTTGATTTTATTCAAAAGGACGCTTGTCTCGATGGAGTCCATTCTGCTCTCCATACTTCCGATCTCTTTTTGCATCTCCCCTTTGATGCTTTTTTTGAGTCCGCCGACTTCTGATTCCAGTTGTTCGAGCCTTTTTAATAACTCGTCGTTGGAGATTGCCAGTAGCTGCGAAGATGCCGCCAAAATACCGGCACAGATAATTGCTATTTTATTGTTTCTCATCTCTATGATTTCCTTTGTTTGCGTCATTTGCCGGCTACAGCAGGTTTATCGGAGTCTGCCGCATGGTCTAGAAGATATTTTTTTAGTGCGGATTTGTCGGATTCTGAAAGTTTATCAATTCCGATTTGCTGCATTTTGTCGGGGGTAGAAAATATTCTCTCCCATTGTTTAATGGCTTTTGAAGATGGATTTAACTTTAGGTCGTTGGCCAACTCTTGTCCGCTTTTGGCAAACGCAAAAGCCGAAAGACAAAGTATTGAGAGCGATATAAGGTTTATTTTTGGCAAAGCTATACCCCACTTTACTTGTATTAATATTGCTTATAAGATGATAAGCTTTTTATGAAGTTATTATTTTAATACAAAATTGTTAATAAAGTTTGATATGCTTTTAAAATGCTATAGTTAATTATTTATTATATTTAGTCGATACCCGACACCATGTACATTCTCAATAAGTTCAGGCTCTATGAAGGCTCTTAGGTCTCTGATTCTACCGATTACGGCACCGGGTGCATGATTGCCGTCCGGATATAGATACTCCAAAATCTCTTCGCTTTTTACGATTCCACCCCTTCTTTTTGCGATTATGTAAAAAAGTTTTGACGGTGTTTTCGGGAGTTTGATGAGATTTTCCCCTTCGTACAGCTCTCTTGAGGCAAAACAGTACGAGTATTTGTTGTTTATTTTTAGCCTTGAACCACCCTGCGCATCGAGCGCCCTTAGTAGTCTGACCTCTAACTCTTCTAAGTCAAAAGGTTTTTTTATGTAGTCGGCACACCCCAGCTTGAAGCCGTTTAGAACATCTTTTGTGTCCGTGTACGAGCTGATTAGTACAACCGGAGTTTTGGAGTCATTATTTCGGATAAACTCCAGTATCTCAAGGCCGTTAAAGTTGGGGACGTTGATATCTAAAATAAAAGCGTCAAAATCTGCTATATCGGCTTTTTCTAGCAGTGTTTTGCCGTCATCGAATTCGACTACTTCAAACCCTTTTTTTCGCAAATAAGCCGCTATATTTTTTCGTAAAAGCGATTCATCTTCAAGTAATAAAAATTTCATTTTTTATACCCCAAAAAAGAGACTGCTACCGTTATTTCGTCCGACCCTTTCGTGATATCTAAGGTTGCACTATTGTTTTCGCAAATCAGGCGACAGACATAAATTCCAAGCCCTATTCCGTCGTTTTCTTCAATATTGTGTCTAAATTTTAAAAAAGATTCAGCCATTGCCTCTGCCTTTTTGCCTCTTGTCTTTACGGCTAAAGAGATAGTATTGTCGTTATTTTGACAGATTGAGGCTTTAACAATATTGTTTTGTTCTGAGTATTTGGCGCAGATCGTAAAAATATTTTCTACCAAAATATCAAGTTCCGATTCATCTATAAGAATCTCTGATTTTGTATCATCGCACGATACTTCAAACAAAACCCCGTAAGCTCTTGCATCGGGCGTTAGTTTTTTGGCTTTTTGTTTTATGAAATCGGTAAGTTCAAATACGGTTTTTTCATCAGACTTTTGGGACAATAAATATTTGATATTTTTGTAGGCTATATGGAGGGCGGTTTTTGCCGAAGAGATTACATCCAAAAACTCAGAATCGTGACCGTCCAACCGCTCCATCTGAATAGAGCTGTCGATAACCGCCAGTGGCAATACAAACTCGTGATCGATTTTTTTGAGGATAATGTTTTTAGTTTTGTCTAAACTCATTTTTTTGACTCGAATCCGTTTGAAAACGATACTATCTCGGTCGGAATGTCATCCAAATCTACTATTTTTCGGATAGCACCGCCTTTTATGGCGCTTGCCGCCATACCGAAAACAACGCTCGAAGATTCACTTTGCGCAACGGTATATGCACCGCTATCGAAAAGCTCTCTCATGCATATCGCACCGTCATCCCCCATTCCGGTCATAATGACGGCCATCGCTCCACCTCCGGCCGCATTGTTGACGCTTCTAAACAGCATATCGACGCTCGGTCTGTGTCTGGATATCTTGACTCCGTCAATTATTTTTGCAATATATCCGCCTCCTCTTGCCCTCTCGACTGCTAGATGGCTATCTCCGGGGGCAAAATAGATAGTCGAGTCTTTTAGGTGCTCACCGTCTTTTGCCTCCACAACGCTAACTTTTGAGAGCATATCCAACCTTGAGACGAAATTTTTTGAAAAAGCAAGGGGGATATGCTGGACTACAAGTATCGGGGGGAGCCCGACGGGTAGCTTTGTGAGTATTTTTGAGAGAGCCTCTACCCCCCCGGTGGATGCACCGATTGCGATAATTTTTTTCCCTGCCGTTTCGGCCGGTTTTGATCTGAGCAGTTCGTCCGGATGATATTTTGGCTCTATATGCCCCATCTCAAACCGGAGTGAATCGGTTGTTTTTGAGCCGCTCTCTTTTACCTGTGGCAAAATCTGTTTTAAAACCCCTCCAAACCTTTTTTCAAACATTGTTATCGGCTCGGCAGGATGTGTTTTTAGCAGAAATAGTGCTGCACCGTTTTCGTAAGCCAAAGATGAATCTTTGTAGTCTGTTGATACGAATATAATCGGGACTTTTCTTATCTCGACCGATTTTTTGAGTATCTCCAGCCCCCTTTTGCCACCGAAATCGGCATCCAAAATAAGCAAAGAGGCATCTTTGTCGGTTAGTTTTGCATATAAATCCTCTTCTCTGAGCAGCGTTCCGTGAAGCTCAAAAGAACTAGTCTTTTGGATTACGTTTTTTATCGCCATCCTAAATTCTAATGAGGACTCTGCTACCAAAACTTTGTTTTTCAAGCTTCACCCTCCGTCCCTTTTTTTACGTATATATTATGTCCTTTTTTTTGAAGTTTTGCTGTAAGTTCAAGTGGATTTTCGGAGTGCCCCAGATATAGCGTCCCCCCTATTTTTAGCGCAGACAACAATTTATTCAGGATCATCAGCTGTTTTTCTTTGTTAAAGTAAATGAGTGTATTTCTGCAAAAAACCGCATCGTAAAAACTATTTTTGAACTGCTCGGAATGGCTTGCCAGATTGTGTTTTTCAAAGGATATGATTTTTTTTAAATTCTCTTTGATAAAAATTTTTTTGTGCCCGTTGTCATCTTTTATCTCAAAAAAGCCCCCCTCTTTAACCCATAACGGAAACGGATTTTTGTGAGGCATTTGGTATACCCCTGTTTTCGCCGCAGTTAGCTTTTCGGAGTCTATATCTACCGCAGTGATCTTTGCAACTCCGTTGTAGATCCCCTCATTTTTTGCATGCAGATAGCAGATTCCGGCGCTATACGGCTCTTCGCCGCTCGAACAGCCGGCGCACAGGATGGATAGGGATGGTTTTTGGTGTCCGTACTCTTTTAAAAAACGCCCCAAAAAATCGTCAAACTGAGCCGACTCTCTAAAAAAAGATGTTAGATTTGTAGTAAAGGCGTTTATGAATTCCTCTTCGTGATGGCCGGACTCAATAAGCGACACAAGCTCCTCGAAGCCACCTTTGTACCCTATTTTGCCGGATAACCTCGTTAGCCTATTTTCAACAAGAGCCAATTTTCTCTCGGCTAGATGAATCCCTGTTTTTTTGGATAGCAGGTCGGCAACCCTTTCCAAAAGCCCTTTTTGTTCTTGATTAGTCAGCAGTTTGTTGCTCCGTTTTTGGTTTGCTAAAGTCGTCGGCTAGTGTTATCGCTTTTGCCATCTCATCTTTTGCCAAAATATTATCGACATCAAGCAAAATTACGCTTTTGTTATCTTTTTCAAATAGCCCTTTTAGGTATTTTGCATCAAGGCTCACCCCTATTTCGGGGGCATCGGCTATTTGGCTATCAGATATATTCTCTACGTCCGACACGAAATCTACGATCATCCCGACTATCCTTGAATCGGATGTTTTAACGGCTATTATGATTGTTTCATCATTGTACGGTAGGTTTATTCTAGAGTTGTCAAACTTTAGCCTCATATCTATTATCGGGGCTACCTCTCCCCTTAGATTTACAACCCCTTTTATCCAAGGCTTCGTGTTTGGTAGTTCGGTTATTTGTGAGTATGTCAAAATTTCCGCCACATAGTCAATCGATATTCCGAAAGTCTCGTTTTTTATACCGAAAGTGAGGTATAGCCGATTTTCCATCTACAAAATCCCCTTTTTTTCCATCTGCTTTTGAAGTTCAACCAGTCCACCGACATCCAAAATCAGCCCGATAGAGCCGTCGGATTTTACGGTTGCCGAAGAGAAAGCCCCCATTTTGATAAAGTTTTTCTCTAAAGACTTTACCGCTACCTGATTTTGGTCTCCGTACTCATCGACAAATATCGCCGCTTTTTTGTCCTCATAGTTTGAAACCAGAAGTATCCCATCCTCTAGCGCATATTTTTTCGGCTCTATATTTAAGAGCCTATGCACTCTGATTACGGGGATTAGCTCATCTCTGATGGAGACGAGCTCCCTCTCCTTGTCTCCTATTTTTCTGATAATTGAAGGGGTTGCCTGTAGCGTTTCCGATATTGCCGCAACCGGAAGTATAAACTCTTTTTTCCCTATTTTGACCTCTAGTCCCTCAAGCACCGCCAAAGTAAGAGGGAGCATCATAATTATCGTCGTCGATTTGCCGACTATGGATGAGATTTTGATTGTTCCGCCAAGCTTTGTTATGTTGACTCTTACGACATCCATCCCAACCCCTCTGCCGGATATGTCGGTGAGTGATTCTGCGGTAGAAAACCCCGGAGCAAAAATAAGCTCTATCTTTTCGTTATCGGTCATAGTGGCGGCTACAGCCTCTGTGATAATCCCTTTTTCGACAGCCTTTTTTGCTATTTTTATCGGGTCTATACCTTTCCCGTCATCCGTAATTTTAATGACAATTTGGCCATTTTCCCCTTTTGCTTCCATCGTAATTACGGCGGTTTCATTTTTACCGGCCGCAACTCTCTCGGCAGGAGACTCTATCCCGTGATCGAGAGAGTTTCTGATTATATGCGTAAATGCCCCCTCCAGTCCATCGGTTATCCCTTTGTCTATCTCGACATCTTCACCGATTTGGACGAGTTCTACTTTTTTGCCGAGTTGTTTTGATACATCCCTTATCTGCTTTGGGAATTTTGCGTAGAGCTGTTTTATCTGAACCATTCTGATGGACATAGCGGAGTCTTGCATCTCTTTTAGTTGTCTGCTTAAGACCTCCATCCTCTCTCTGATTTCTTGTTTTTTCCGCTCATCTTCTATGCTCTCCAGCACCCTGTTTAGCATCGAGACGGTGATTACGATTTCGCCGATAGAGTTCATTAGGGCATCTATTTTCGGGAGTTCGACCTTTATGGATGTTCTCTCTCTTTTTGACTCTTTTTGGTTTTGATTTTCGGCCGGAGCGTTATTTTCCGGCTGTTTTTGTTTTGAGAATTCGGGACTCCAGTTTTCAATCTCAAAAAGAATTTTTCTATAGATAGGCTCGATGAGGCTCTGGTCTGTTTGTCCGGCAAGTTCAGCTTCGATAGTTTTTTTGACTGTGTCCGAGGCTTCAATGAGGAGCGTGAGGGTTTGGCTCCAGTCCGATGGTTTCTCTTTTTTTAACCTGTCCAAAAAACTCTCTAGTTTGTGCGTAAATACCGAACTGCCAAAAAGCTCTATGGTTCCGGTATTGCCTTTGATAGTGTGGTAGTATCTAAAAAGAGAGTTTATCTTGTCGTCGGCTAGGGTCCCGGCCTTCTCTGCGGCAAGAAGGATGGAGTCTATTTTTTCAAATAACTCCTCGGCCTCTTCGATAAAGAGTTCTTTGATTTTTTCTATATCGAAATCCAAGGATTCCTACCCTCTCTTCAAACCATCTATCGCCGCAAACATACTCTGTATGTTTAGCTCTATCATAAACCCTAGCTCCCTTATCCTCTCCGAGGATGAGTTTTCCTTTTGGCTCTCCGCTATAAACTCTTCCAATAATCCGTGATTCTCTTCGTGTAAAGTAACAAACGAGTCAAATGCCTGTGTTCTTGCGAACGGCTCTTTTTTGTTCTCCTCTATCCATATTCCAACCGAACACCCTTTGGAGTGCTCTACCGTTATATTCTCCTCTTTGTTTGATAGCTTCTCAAAGCATCTCTCTTTGAAGGCTATGATATCTTGTTTTATTCTAGCCAAATCAAATACCAAATCTACGTTTTGTACGGAGTCTCTTGCCTCCTCTTTGAACTTTGTTCTGGATGCCGCTCTCATCATGTATTCGGATAGCTCCCTAACCTCTCTGCTCATTAGACTGGTATCGGAGGCTATGCGGGAGTTTTCCTGTGTCATTCTATCCAGATGGATAAGGGAGTCGTTAATCTGTTCTATCCCTGCCATCTGCTCTTTATTGGCTATTGCTACAAACTCTACTATTTCGCTTGTTTTTGAGGTTTTTTGGCTAAGCGCTTCAAATCCCTCTTTCATGGTAGTGGCTATATGCCTGCCTTCTTCTGCTTTTTTTCTAGCTACCTCTACGAGTTCCGTTATTTTTCTAGCCGCCTCCTGACTCCTTGCGGCAAGGTTTCTAACCTCTCCCGCAACGACTGCAAATCCTTTTCCGGCATCTCCCGCTCTTGCCGCCTCTACGGTTGCGTTTAGCGATAGAATATTTGTTTGAAAAGCTATCTTGTCCACTATCGTTACGGCTTCATTGATAGCGTCCGTAGCTCTTGCTATCTCCTCCATAGCCTCTTTGGTGGATTTTGCGAGTTCATCTCCGTCTTTTGCGCTGGCATTTGCCTCTACGGCAAGCCTTGCCATTACGTCTGCCTGTTCCGCAGTATTCCTGATTGTGGATGTGATCTCCTCTATAGCCGAAGCGGTTTGCTCCAGACTGGCCGCCTGTTCGGATGAAGAGGAGGATAGCGTCTCGGCGGAGCTTGATAGTCTTTTTGTGCTCATTTGGAGTTTTTCACCGGAAGCGGTGATTATGGCTATAAGCTCGGATACCCCGACACCCAACTCATTTACCTCGGATACCAAAGAGGCGATATTTCCGGATGCTCCGGATGTATCGACATGGTATGTAAAATCAGAGTTTCCGTAATGAGATAATGCCACTATCAGTTTATTGATGTTCTCGTTTGTAGCCTCTATCATCTCGTTAAATTTGTTTTTGAGTTCTTCAAGCATCTCATTATCGGCAGAGTTTTCTACCTTGTACGAATAAAACCCGTTTTTAACCCTTGTGGCTACCTCGGATACCTCTGCTATCAGATGGGAGTCTTTTTTTAATCCTGCCTGTATAGTCTCAATATTTTCGTTTATCATCTTCGCCATATCTGCAAACTCATCTTCGGAGCTTACTGTGATTGGGGCTATGGATTTTTGTCTGTAGATTAGAAATTCCGAAAAGTTTCTAATCCCTATGTGGATATGTTTGATAGAGATAAGTATTTGTTGGGCATACGCAAAAGATAAGGCGGTGGAAAATGCAAGCCCCAAAATCCCTATTAGAAAGATATTTTTTTTTGTACTCGTCTACCTCTTGGTCTATAGTGCTGTTTTTTGTTTTTATAGACTCTTTTGCAAAGGCGCTTAGTTCGTTTAGCTCGTTAAACATCCGGTCGCTGACTGCGTCGATCCCCTCCAGAGTGTCAAAAATATTAGCTTTATTCGTTTTTATGTCGGCGGTCAGCAACGGATTTGAAATTTGTTGTAGCCCTTTGTATCTTATGGATAGTTTGGCTGCCATATCTCTTAGTTTCGGTTCACCGTAGCCGTTTGCAAAATCTGTCAGCTTTTGAATCTCCGAACCGGCTTTGGCTATGCTCTGCTTTAGATTCTCTCTAAGTTTTGGACTTTCGGTTTCGCTTACGGCTAGCGAGACGGAGTTTTTATGCAAAATTACGAGGTTTTGTTTTACCGAGTCGGTTATCTCTGCCAGTTTTAGCTCTTTTTGCTGAAACACTTTGAGGCTATCGGCTATTTTCTCTAGGTATGTGAAGCTAAAATATATCATGGTTATTAGTGCGATACTGGCTACCGTTGCGATGGTTAGTATTTTATCTCGTAGTTTTCTATGGCGAAAGAATCGCATTAACACCGCCTTTAAATATTTTTAATTGAGACATCTGATTAAATGAATCTCTCAAAATAGCAACTAGTTTTCCATTTTAATATAAATAAGTGTTTTTAAAATGCTATTTTTTGTGCAAAAGGTGATAATTTGCGGATAAAAATAGATAATATCTACAATGCGGCTCAACGGTGTTTTATCGGGGATTGCGGCTATTTGTAAAAAGTAAAAGGGGAGTTTACTTCCCCTCGAACATCTCTTTCTCGACTATAGCACAAATAATATGTCCTATAACTATATGGGATTCTTGGATTCTCGGTGTTTCATTTGAAGGGACGCAGATACATATATCACACATCTCTTTCATAATGCCGCCCTTAGCACCGGTAAACCCTACGGTGAATATCCCTCTCTCTTTTGCCGATTTTATAGCTTCGACTATGTTTTTGGAGTTTCCGGATGTGGATATTCCTATAAATACGTCACCGTTCGCCCCATTTGCCTCAACCTGTCTGGCAAAGACCCTCTCGTATCCGTAGTCGTTTCCTATGGCGGTTAGGATAGAGGTATCCGTAGTCAGGGCTATGGAGGCCAGTCCCGGCCTATCAAAATAAAATCTGCTGACAAACTCACCCGCTATATGTTGGGCATCGGCAGCACTCCCGCCGTTTCCGGC
>CALJKN010000146.1 GCA_937973585.1 uncultured Helicobacteraceae bacterium | reverse complement strand
CACCTAGTGAAAACCAATCTATAATAGTTTGAAATCTCATAATTATATCTTCTAAAAAAACTTTAAGGTTGCAATTTTCTTTATTAAGCTCAATTGTCCCTGCATCTAATTTTGCTAATTTCAATAAATTTTGAATTAAACAATGAAAGTAAGTACTTCATTGATATTTTGCTGTTTTCCGCATAAACCACAACAGTAGATTTGGCTGGTAAATAAACACCGTATTCATCAAAAAACGCCTCAACTCTAAGCCCCATGCCAGCAATGATAACTTTTGGCAATCTTGTCCATTGCTTGTTTTTTATTTTAGACACTGAAACTGTTGGTGTATTGTATTTTTTCTTTAAATACTGCATAGCCGTAATACCCCATAATGTTACATATGGGTCAATGGTGCCAGTGTTGATAACCTTTAACTCCCCATGTGCATCATCGCCAATAGTCTCAGCAAGTTCGTATGCCTCTGAAACGGTAGCAGATGATGCTATAGAAATATTTTGCAAATTACATAATCTGTCAAATTTTTCAACAGTTTTGCTATAAATTTCAAAACCATCCTGAAGATACAGAGACCAGTTTAATTGTTGTGTATTGTCCACAAAGCCACTATCTGACTCTATAATATTCTTAGATATTTTTATAGATTTTGCCTCATGAATACTCAGAATAATAGGATACACATCGGCTTCTTCAAATACATCAAAATATGCGACATCTGCTATTTCATATAAACTTTTTTTGCTATTTATTAAATATCTGTAGGTTTTAGCATAATCCATAGATAAAACTTTATTTGGAACTATCATTGTCTGAAAAGCTTGCTTGCTGCATATCCTAGTAGCCAGCTCAAGAAAAAGAATAAACAAATCCCAGTTACCTTTGGCTGTCTCATAGTTTGTTGAATAAAAATCACGCTCTTTTGGCATATTTTTAGTCATTGCCTCAGAGTCGATATACGGCGGATTGCCGATGACAACATCAAAACCTTTGAAGTCACCCTTGTCATCTAGTACTTCAGGAAACTCAAATCTCCACTCAAAAGCGTTGTCGTATATCTTGCCGCTCTCTACCACATCGCACTCATCTTGTAGCTCTGTCAGCTCTTTTTTGAGTTTTAGCCGCTTTTTTTCATCCACATCGCCAAAGAGCGTCCCTGATTGTTTGTAGTTGTTTTTGAGCGATATGAGAGCTAGGTCGTCGCCAAGCCCGTCAAATCCATACTCACTCACATACTCTTTGAGCTTTGCGTTTCTAGCCTGCGCCACTTTCCATTCGGCTTTTAGCGAGAGCTTGAATTTATCTTTGAGATTTTCTATCGACTTTAGGACATCTTTTTTGCTTCCTAGATTTTCCTTGTAGTCGCTCACCGCTTGTTTGTAGTGCTCTATCTCGTGTTTGATGTTTTTGATTTTAAGAGAGTCACTCAGCCCAAATCTACTGATTAGGGAGTTGCCGCACTTGATATTGATGTCGATATTTGGCAGAGTCTCTAGCGTGCCGTCCTCACGGTAATATGTGTGTTTTAGCAGCTCTATCCACAGCCTCAGCCTTGTGATATTCACGGAGTTTGAATTGATATCCACGCCAAATAGCTGGTTTTCGATGATTAGCCGTTTTTCTTCAAAAAGCGTCTTTTGGAGTCGGTGATTGTCACACGACAAATCACGAGGCTTTGCATACTCGTGAAATTCACCTCCGAGCCTGATATATAGCTCGTCGTTTTCTATATCTACACCAAGCTCTCTAAAACCGAAAAGCCCCAGTCTATGCTTGATATATATCAGCTCATTGAGACACGAGACGAGGAAGTGCCCGCTACCTACCGCCGGATCGCATATAGTGAGGCTATTTACTACTTTTTTGGTCTCGTCTATCGATATATTGCGGCGTATGAGCTGGGCATTTAGCCCATCTATGTCCGTCGCCTCCACGCCGTACGTCTCTTTGAATTTTGAGAGTATGGATTTTGTGATGGACTCTTTTGCCATATACATGGTGATGAAGCTAGGGGTATAGAAGCTTCCATCCCTGTAACCGTTGAGCTTTTCAAAGATAAGCCCCAGTACTGAAGCACTAATGAGCGCTTTACTATCCTCTCTCACCTCTTCCGTGTCTTCACTTGCAAAATTGTAGGCATCCAAGAACTCAAATAGATATGGGAGCATCTCTATATCACCGCTCTTTTTGGCTTGCTTGTCGTCTCTTAGTACGGTTTGCGGATAGTATTTGACTGTTAGGTTGTCTCGTAGGTTTGAGATATATAGATATTTGTTTTCTAGCTCGTGACGCTCAAATAATGAGCTATTGAGATACGGCACATAGTCAAACTCTTTTGTCTCTCTGCTCTTTACGGGCTTTGCAAGCACATCAAAAAAGAGCGACTCAAGATCGTCAAAGTCCGAAATCTTCTCTATATTCAAAAACTTAAAAGCGGGATTGTTGCCGTTGAACTTGTATATTTGCGACTCTAACAGCTTCAAAAACAGTATTCTATTTATCCAGACGATGATGATGCTGACTATGACTTCAAACTCTTCGGATTTTTCTTGATGCCCGAGCTTGTGTTTGATGTTTTCGTATAGTGAGCCGTTTTGTGGCATAGCGGCTCTTTGGATGAGCTTTTTGCCGCCCTCTTTTGCCTCTTCAAGCCCCAAGATATACAAAAACTCATTGTAAAACGCACGGTTGAGGCTATTTGCATCGTTTGGATTGAACGCTTTTAGCAGGTAGTCGGCGCTTAAGAGCTTGTATATTGCATTTAGCTCTTTGTCTTTTAGCTCATTTTTTAAATCTAGGTATACGCACTCTATCGTCTCGTCATTGATGAGGTCTTTTTTCATCCCATCCAAAAACGGCTTTGCTATCTCATCATAAAAATACGGTGTATCTTTGCGGAGTAGTTTGCCGCTATCAAAATCCAAAAATCGCTTTTTGAACTCCCTGTTTTGCCAAAATAGCCTCTCAAACTGTACAGCGTCAAAAATAAACCACTCAAACGGATTTGCTATGACTATGCGGCAAAGTTTGTCATTTCCACTTTTGCGCTCACCCATAAAGTAGAGTATCGCCTCTTGCATCGCCTTGCGGTTCGCTTCGTTTGGCGTTATCATCTCTGTTTTGTTGTCTAGTCTCTTCGCCTCAATGATGACTTTGATGTCCGAGCCGTCATATACGGCGTAGTCTATGCGCCCTTTTGTGTTTATCTTGTATCCAAATGAGCCGGACAAAAACTCTTTTATCTCGTTTTTTTGATGCTCTTCGCTCTCCGAGAGATTAACTGTTTTTAGTTTTTGTAGCAGAACCTCGAAGCGTTCTAAACTCTGCTTTACGATACTCTTTTTTGATAGTTGCTTGCTTAGCGCATCTCGTGGCTTGATTATGTTTAGTTTTAGCATAAAGATATTTTACACTTTGGAGCTTATTTTAGTAATAACCTATCTAAGCCTTAGCCAATAGGGGAGTAGCTATTTTAAGGGGCAAAGTGAGCTAGTGCTTCAATAGCCCGTTTTACTTTGCCGCTATGCCTTTTTGATAAAGCAGTTCTGGGTCAAAATCAAGCATATTATCCCATTCTATGGAATCAAACTTTACTTTTACGGTATTAAATAAGTTGACATCTTTTAACTCTCTAAACTTGCCGATTTCTAAATACGGCTTGACATCAAATATTTTTTCTTCGCTATTCTCAAAAACAAGAGATAGCCTGTAATCATCTAATGGTTTTGCAGATATTATAGATAGATACATAGGTCGGCCTCCTATCTTATAGGGTCTATATTGTACGGCAGTTCACCGTTTTGCGCAAGTGTCCAATCAGCCAAAAGCTCATCCTTGCGTAGCTCTGCCCACGCCAAAACTAATTTCAACTGCTTATTTGGCAAGCCGCCGTCGGTTAACTCACATCTGTTTATATCAATTATCGCCTTGTACTCTTGATAGTACGCATGAAAATGCGGCGGATTGTGTTCACTTGGCGCACAGTACATCCTAATGATAATTCCATAAAACATTGATATGGTAGGCATTTAGCATCTCTTTTTTTATTTTGATTATAGCCAATTAACCGATCCGGATATGGCTATTTTTTTGAATAAAGTCCCGACTCTACGGTCTCTTTTTGGTTCAAAAACTCACCTAGCATAATCAGTGCAACACCTTTGATGTGTGATACTTTTTCCCCTATATCGTCTATTGTCCCTTTGTATATCGCCTCGTCCGGCCATGTTGCTTTTTCGATGACGTAGCACGGGGTGTCCGGACTGTATCCTATCCTTATAGCCGTCTCTTTTAATTTTTTTAGGAGTCTGATGGAGAGGTAAAACACAAGCGATGAGTTTTTGCAAGAGAGTATATTTTCCAGTTTTTCAGGATTTGGGGTAGCCCCCTCCACTCTGGTGAGTATGAGAGTCTGCGAAACACCCGGAATCGTATACTCTATCCCCATACTGGCCGCCGCTCCGAAAGCCGCCGTAACACCGGGAACCACCGAATACTCTATCCCCTCTTTTTTTAGATATTCTATCTGTTTTGCAATCGTCGAATAGATAGAGGGGTCTCCGGTATGGAGCCTCACAAGATTGGTAGAGCTATATTTTGATAAAAAAGCAAAAATCTCTTCATAGTCCATATCCTCAGATGAGACGATGAGGGCACCCTCTTTGCACCACCCCAAAACCTCTTTTGGAACCAAAGAACCGGTATAAAGAACCGTATCGGCCGACTCCAAAAGCCTCTTCCCTTTTACCGTAATCAACTCCGGATCACCTGAACCGGCTCCTACAAAATAAATCACTTTTTCACCTTTATCAAAAACATCTCTCTCTCCGGTTCGCCGATTTTTAGCGGCTCTTTGTATCCGCTTAGGGATATTGATTTTACCTCGTAGGATATGTTGGCACTACTTAGCGAATTTATAGCCGCACCCAGATGCTCTAAGCTCACGTATACCGCAACCAAAATCCCTCCGCTACCCAGTTTGTCTGTTAGTGCGTGGAGGTTTTTGGCTATCTCTGCGCCGCCGCCGCCGACAAAAATCCTGTCAGGAATACCGGTTTGCGAGTCTAAAAAATCAAGAGCTTCACCGCAACAAAGCTTTGTAAACAATACATTGTGGGCAGTTAGATTCCGCTCTATGATTTCACATCTGGTTTCGTTTTTCTCAAACAAGACGGTTTTTACCCTCCACCCTTTGAAAGCGTCAATTGAGACGGAGCCGCTCCCCGCCCCGATATCCCACATAGAGATTCCGGCTTTAAGCTCCAAAGAGCGGAGTATCAGACTGCGCTTGTCAGGTTTTGTGTACATACCTCTCTCATATTCCAACTCATCATCCGCTGTCTGCGCCGCCCTATCCGCATATAGCTTCTCCACCAAAAAAACAAACGGAGATAGCTCACGCCAAGAATAATCCAGTAAGTCGATCGGCAAAACCTCAAAAATACGCTCATCGTCGTATCCTAGCCTTGAGAGACATATTATTTTTATGGAGCCGCTAGGCAAATACGATATAGCCTCAAAAAGCCTTTGAGGGGTTTTTTCGTCGCAAAGCAAAAACGTATATCTGGAGCGCAAAAACCTATCGATATCCACATCTTCCCTGCCGTGCCACGACAAAGAGGTAACCTCGTTTTCGGCTATACACAGCGAACGGACAGCATACTCTTTGCTAGACTCTCCGGTAATTACCGAAAAATCAGCCCCCGTCTCTTTTAATTGCCCTATAACCGATGTGGCTCCGGAATAAAAAAACGGACTACCGCTCACGATATAGGCTATATTTGCCGATTTCTCCGCCCCGAAAATGTATTTTTTAGCCTCCAAAAAAGAGGCGGCTACTATATTTGGATGGGCAATATCAATCTCGTAGCTTTTGTCGCAAACTACCGCATCAAATGTTGACAAATCGGCTTTTACCCTTGATAATTTCGACGGCCCCATGCCGCCCCCGATGATTGTTACCAATTTATGCTCCATTTATAGTTCTCAAATCTTGGGCAAAGCTCAAGATTAGGTCTTCAGCGTGAGGGCTCACGCCGCTAGCGGCTTTTTTTGAACCCTACTTATTCCGAGAGTCGAACACAAACATCAATGTCTTTTGAGTCATCCGGCAAAAAGTTGATAATCTGATCTTTTGCCTTTTGCTTTAATAGCTCAAAAAACCTATCAGCCGAGGCTTTACCTAGCGACTCCACAACCCCTTTTATCGTCCCGCAATCCGATATATCGCCGTCTATCCCGTACTCTTTTAGCCACTCGGCTACAACCGCAAAGTCGGTATCGCCGTATCTGTTGTGGGTGTTTTTGAACCCTTGTGCTATTTTTGCACATTTCCCCTGTCCGGTTATAAAGGTGAGTCTTCTAAAAGCCTTGCCGGATAGCATTTGGAGGGTATCGTACACGAAATTCCCTATCTCCACGCAAATATCTTCGCCGTATTGCCCCACCCCCAGATTGTAAGCGGTATTGCCTATAGTAAAGACTATTTCACGGCTTGTATTTGAGATAACCGAGATTTCGGCCTCTATAGAGGAGAGCATCGCCTCGTTGGAGATAGGTTTTACTATTCCGGTGCTCCCTAATATCGAGATTCCGCCTATGACTCCGACTTTGCCGTTTGCCGTTTGTACGGCTATCTCCTCTCCGTTTTCCACCGATACCGAAACGTACAAATCAGAGGCGGCAAAAGCGGCAAAATCGTCAAGCACCCTTTGAATCATTGAGAGCGGAACCGGATTTACGGCAGGATATCCAATTGGGGGTTTTAGCCCTTTTTTTGTGACCACGCCGACCCCCTCACCCGCATATAGGTAACAACAAAAAGTACCGAACCGGAGGATATACGGGGAGTGTGGGATTTTTGAGATACAAAGCATATCGGCGGAGTTTTGGACGGATACCCTGATGAGACACCCTTTTGTAGCATCTATATCGTCGTTGTCTCCTTTGACGCTCACTCCGCCAAAGGCCTCTACTGCCGCTTTTTGACCGTTTGGCAGCGAGATAGAGATTTGATTATTATACGAAAGGTTCAGATATTCGCTAACGGCGGAGTATAGAGCCGCCGCCGCATGCACTCCGGTGGTGTAGCCGCTTCTTAGCCTCTTCTCGCCCTCTCTCAAAATCCGGCTGTTTTCCCTACAAAGATTATGAGCGGGGTCTTCTCTTTTAATGCGACGAAAAACTCTTCGCCCATATCGTGCGCCTCTTGAAGGCTCATAACAATCTTTTCGCCCCCGTCAAAACCCCCTTTGCACAAAAACGCTATAGGTAGGTCAGACGGATACCCTTTTTTCTCCAGTAGCATCGAAACGATTTTTTTTGCCTTGTGCGCCCCCATCAAAATGAGTAGATTCTCCCTGTCGTTATAGGGGGTCAAAATCTCTTTTAGGTGCGCCGTAGTGTGTCCGGTGATAACCCGAAACGAGTCGTTTGAATCTCTGTCCACAAGCGGAATTCCGAATATCTCCGCAACACCTATAGAGGAGCTGACACCGGGGATAAACTCCGACTCCACCCCACGCTCTTTTAGATACGATGCCTCTTCGTACCCCCTGCCGAACACCGTGGGGCTACCGCCCTTTAGTCTGACGACGTTTTCGTATTTTTGAGAGGCCTCAAACAGCGCTTCGTTGATCTCGTCTTGGTTTAGGTGGTGGTTGTTTTTTCGCTTGCCGACATATATTTTTTCACAACTCTCCCCGCAAAAATCCAGACACTCCGGCATTATAAGGGCATCATACAAGACACAATCGGCATTTTTTAGAAGCTCCACAGACTTTAGGGTCATATACTCAGGGGTTCCGAATCCCGCCCCGACCAGATATACCTTACCCATCTATCTCCTCCATAGCGATAATATCATCAGGATATAGGCATCTGACGGAATCTTTGTTTTTCAAAGCCCCAAAAAAGCCTCTCCACTTCTCATCATCCCATTTGTTTATTTTTTTGAGCCACACCCCGTTGTTTGTAGTGCCGCCGTTTTCGTACACCAGCCCTACCCCTTTGTATCTGCAAGCCCCAAAGCATTTTGTCTTTGTGATTTTGACCCTGTCTGCCCCTTTGTCCATCTTTAGCTCTTTGGCCAAATCTCTCAGCTTGTCGCTAAGGGCTTTTTTTGCGTTGCAGTCGCACCTGTCGCCGTCGCATACGAGTACGTGATACCTGTAAAACATCATCGGTTTGTCGGGGTCTTTTATTTTTGGTTTGCACGCATACCCATCTACGACTTCGCTCCCCATCGCATTTATCTTTGTCCCGCTCATTTGCCGATTAACCTATAAATAGCATGAAGTGCGCTAACGACCAACGTAGAGGCTCCATATCTACCTTGCATAATAATCCCCTCCACACCGTAATAATCCATAAAAGACCTTGTATACTCTTTGCTCTCTACGACATTTATAAAACCTACCGGAAAGGCCAAAATTGCAACGTTATCGACCCTTCTGCCGGACTCTATAAGCGTTTTTATCGCCGAATACAAAAACGTCGGGGCATTCCCGCATGCCAAAATCAAAGGCCTATCTAAATCCTCTTCGATAGCTTTTTTGACGGCGGCATAACTACGTGTCGAACCGAGCTTTTTTGCCTCTTCATATATATCCGGCTCATTAACGTAGCAGATTACCTGATTTGAGTGTTTAGAGGTATAAAAATCACTAAGTCCCGACTTTATCATATTCGTATCGACGACTATGGCTGCACCGTCCGCCAATAGCTCTTTTATCTTTGGGACGGCATTTTGACTAAAATAAATATTGTTCAAAACCTCCGAAAAGCAGGTCGTAGCGTGAATTTGCCTTTTTACGACCTCCCTTTGCCCGTCATCCAGTTCCAAAAATTTCGGATACCCTGCCGCCTCCGTCTCTATCGCCTGAAGCGATTTTGCCTCTATGTCGCTGCCTTCGGCTACCAAAGGCTCTTGTATTTTAAATTCAGACAAACAAAAAATCCTATAAATATTTTTCTACTAGTTTTGGGCTAACTCTAAGCATCGAGTGTAGATATGTCCCAAAAAAATTATCTTTTTGCCAACCGCCGCCTTTTGGGTTTTTCCCGTCCGGCTTTGCAAGCTCCCATACCGCCGACTCCGTAGATGTTACGTCGCTATAGTGAAAAGCGTGCCCACGGTATCTCTCGCCGGAGATTTTATCACACGCCTCGTAATATCCGAGTCTAATTCTAGACTTTTTCATCTCAAATTCCAAATCAAGAATCCCCGACATCGGCAAAATCTCGCCGTTATTTAAAATACTTTTGCCAAGATATATGAGTCCGGCACATTCGGCGTATACTTTTCCCTTAAAATTTTTAAGCGAATTTGCAAATTTACGGCTACCCCTTATTCTGGCGTACGCCTCTGCCGTCTCTACATAGCCGCCGGGGATAAAAAGAACATCAAATGACGGCAAAATCTCCTCGTCTTTTGTAGCCGATATAAACTCCAAAGAGCCAAAAATCTCTCTCAAAAACTGGATATTGTCCTCGTATAAAAACGAAAAATTTTCATCATACACGACAGCCAAACTCTTCTCTTTTTGGCTTTTGGCAGGCTCAAACGGATAGCCGTCGGCTATTTTCGGATTACAGTCGGCTATTTTTTCCAAGCTCTCCAAATCGATATTTTCAAGCACCTCGGCGCAAAGAGTCTCTAAAAAAGAGGCCGATAACTCCTCCAAATCAAGCCCCAAATGTCTGGAGGAGACAGATGGGAGGTCTTTTTTTATCCATCCCAAAACGGCGATATCCGGAAAATTGGCCTCAAATAAATCTTTTAACAGGGCAAAATGGCTCTTTGAGGATAAACGGTTAAAAACAACCGCTTTTATCGTATTGTCGCCCCTATGTCCGAGTACCCCCTCCATCACGGCCACAAGGGTCGAATAGCTCCCGCCACCGTCCAATACCAAAACCGTAGGGATACCGATAGAGGCGGCAACATCGTACGTAGAACTCCCCCGCTCTATCCCGTCATAAAATCCCATCACCCCCTCTACGATACAAAATCTATCCCGTCCATACCGCCCAAACATCCACCGCAACTGCTCGTCATTCATCAAAAAACGGTCGAGATTTACCGATGAGACACCGCAAAGCCTCCGGTGAAACTGAGGGTCGATGTAGTCAGGGCCGATTTTAAAAGGGCGGATCGGAGACTTGCCGAAATGAGCCAAAAGGGCAGCCGTAAAAATAGTCTTCCCCTGCCCCGACGCCAAAGCGGCAACAGCTATAGCTTTTTGCAAAAATTACACCTTTTTGACAAATAATAATACACCAACAAGACGTTACCTCAAAACTATTTTCCCATAAGTCTCATCATACCTATAGCTGATGATATCACCGGATACCAATAGTTCGACAGCTTGCTCGATAACTTCAAGCGGTGCCACAAACCATTCTCTTGGACTATATCTTTGGCTGTCGCTACCAAAAATATCTATATTAAGACAGGCTTTACCGAAAAATTTATGGATTAGTTGTTCAAATTTTTGCGTGTTCATATTGTAGCATTCATAGACACCCACAACTGAAACTTGAGCCATTAGATACGTCGGTTCATTTTCGGCATTTTTTATCCGCTCTTTGACATCCGTTGTTGAATAGCCTATTTTGTATAGGTGTTGAATTGATTTTATTTTTTCATCTGTGCTTTTTGATTTTAAGATATATATAAAACCGCCAAGTTTATCCTCGTTTGTTATATTGATAAACTTATCAAGGAGTTTGTCTTCGTGCTGGCTTACAAAGTAACCATCCTCATAAAGCCCTTTTCCAAGAGATCTCATAAGCATATCTGATTCTGTTCCATTTTCGAATACACAGTATGTTCTGCCATCCATTTTGTTATGCTTATCCTTGCCGACAGAAATTATTTTCTCCAAGTAAACCATTACGCCTTTGAGAATAAAAAAGTTTCCTTCCTCCATAAATCTTTCGTTAAATTTAACAAGCCTTCTTTTTCCATCCCGTAAATCTTGTTGACACTCTTTAAATAGTACTTCATATTTATCAAATTCTTTACATGGTTTTCGCAATGCTATATAGTCGGCCTGAGCGATATCTTTATATTTCGGGACATGTTTTAGCTCAAAAATACTATCCGCATCATTGCCAAGCAAGCCAAAGGCATCATCATTGAGGATATCGTCTATAGAGTTGATTTCAACTTCTTGCAGTAGATTGTGGCGGTCGTGTGGCTTTAGAGCACTTATCTTATCTGGATGTTCTCTCAGGCCTTGAAGTCTTGAAAAAAGTGTCCTTTCATTCATATCTGTTGATTTTGATGGCTCCTTGCTATGTCTATCAATAAAGTCATTTATCTCATTGAATGAGGCTATGAGTCTTTCATCTTCGGTAGCTACTCTATTTTTTGCTTTTACTTCGCTCAAAAGTCCCAACGGGTCATTTGCCAGTATGTCTTCTAGCAAAAACTCAGCCATTAGCTCTTTCTCGTTTGAGTTTATTCAAATATATCAAAGCCTCCGCCATTCTTTTTTCCTGAAAGTCGTTTGCATTTATATCCGGCATTCTGTTGTGTTCACTTTTGAAGACTGGGATTTTCCTATACAGAATCACCGCTTCCTCTGGAGTCATCTCTATCCTCGTAGACTCAATGCTTTCTTGTATCAGTTTTAGCACTTGAGTTGTAACTGATTTTGACAAAATCTCAAAGGCTCTTTGAAATGGATTCACTTGGTCAATGAGGTCAATGTGCAAGTCATCAATATTTACAAATTTATGTGCCATTTTGATAAATTTTTTATCGCCTTGCTCGATAATCTGACCATTTTTTATAACACTATCAACGACTACATGCTGACGAATCTCTTCGATTTCATTGTCATTCAAATCAGGGTATTTAACTTTGATGATTTTGGGAATAAGCACCTTGTTTATAACCTCTGGGTCAACATTGCCAGGTATTGCTTTTATCATTTGTTCATCTTGCAAGATTGTCGCCTTGAGGTCGTTCAGGTCTGATTCGAGTATATCCTCAACTCTTTTGCTAGACGGCTTTTTGAACCCCCTGATTTTTAGCTCACCTTTTTGCGGTGGCTCATTGTCGTCATCAAATTTTGGTTTGAATTTGAAGTTTGGAGCCAAAACTTGCTCCATCAGCAGTGAAGCGGTTATTGCTTTGAGCATATTATTTACCGATAGTTTTACCTCCATATCCTCGGCATCCGGCTGTGCGATTAGGTTTGTAAATTGTGCATGGGTTTTATTTTTGCTATCTCTCGTCGCTCGCCCTATGATTTGGATGATTTCTGTAAGTGAGCTTCTGTATCCAACGGTCAAGGCATGCTCGCAAAAAGTCCAGTCAAACCCCTCTTTTGCCATACCTAGGGCGATGATGAGATCCATATCTTCTTCGTTTTTGATATTTCGTAGATAGGCGACTATTTTATCTCTTCGTTTTTGGTCGTCATCTACCAAGTCTGCCACTTTGATAATTTTGCCATCAGTATGTCTTTTTACAAGAATAACACCATCCGTGGTAACCTCTACAACTTCTCCGATAATGTCAAGAATAGTATCTACCTCTTTGTGCTTATCTTTTGTCGATTCGCCAGAGTTTACATTTGGAATATGCAGTATTGTTTTTTTGTCGGTGTCCAGTATTTCATTTATTGCACTTGTATATCTGCCTTGATAAAAGTGGTAGCCGATTCCTAGAGATTTTAGATACTCATATCCATTTAACTGGTCATAGTAGTTGTAAGTTACTTTCGCAAATCTAGCCTCATCTTCTGGAAGCAAAACAGGCACGCTGTCGCCCCTAAAATATGAGCCAGTCATTGCCATGATGTGTGCATTTGAGTTTTGCATCACCGTTCTGATGACTTCACCGAGCTGATTGTCGCCATCGGCTGATACATGGTGAAATTCGTCAATAGCAAGCAAAATATTATCAAACCTTGAGTCGTCTAGCTCTTTGAATGCAAATCTCAGTGTGGCATGTGTGCATATCAGTATTTTCTCATCGCACGATAGGAATTTTTTGAATGTTTTGACTTTACTTGCTTCGCCTCCGCCAGTGCATAGGTTGTAATGAGAATTAGGTTCCCATGAAGCGAAAAATCCATCTGCCCTTAGGTCTGTTTTGCCGAATGACCCACCGATAGACCGCTCCGGCACAGCTACGATTACTTTGTTAATGCCTTGATTTTCTAGCTTGTCAAGTGCTATGAACATCAAAGCCCTAGATTTACCAGAGGCTGGTGGAGCCTTGAGTAGTAGATATTGCTCGGCTCTTGCGGCAAATGCTTTTTCTTGCATCTCCCTCATACCGTATTTATTTGTTTTTTTGCTGTCGCCGGTTCGGTGGTATTCTACTTCTACAAGATTGGTCATTTTAGCCTCTTTATATCCTCTTCAAGCTCTTTTATACTTTGGATTTTTTGTTGTTCTTTTTGTACTTCTTTGTACTTGTCATACTCTAGTTCACTTTTTGCTTTTGCGTTTGTCTGGCTTATTTTTCCAGCATGAGTCAAAAGCTCCCTGCCGTTTAAGGATATGACGGCATCAAGTCTTACTATCCAGTCTTTCATATACATTGGTGTTTGTTGCATCGCCATAGTCTCTGCAAATGCCAAATACTGCTCCACCAAAAGACCGAGTAGTTTTATCTCTTCCTCGTTTAGATAATTCTTTGCGACGCTTACATCTTTTTTTGTTATGTTTTTCGACTCTTTATCAAAATAGCTCATTGAGGTACCGTTTTTAAATCTCTCATCGTTGAGCACAAAGCCCTTTGTGATGTACTCTTTTAGCTTTTCATTTGCCCAGACTCTAAACTTTGTTCCTGTTGATGACCTCGCCTTGAACCCTATGGCGATAATCATATCGAGATTGTAGTAGTCTACACTATAGTTTTTGCCGTCACTCGCAGTTGTTCGGTAATTCCGAACAACTGAATCTCTATCAAGCTCACCATCTTCAAAAATAGCACTAATATGCTCGCTAATCGTTGATTTTGCTTTGCCAAATAGTTCACATATTTGTGCTTGCGATAGCCATACGGAGCCATCTTGAAATCGCACATCGACTTTGATATTGCCTTTTTCATTTTGGTAGATGAGGATGTTGCTCTTTTCCATTATTTAAGCCTCTCCAAAATCTCCAAAGCCCCTATCTCAAACTTAGAAAATGCAAACCATTTTTTGCCTAAATCTTTTAGGCTTGCTCCGATATGGTAAATCTCCGCATTGTCGATTATCAAAAATCTATCATGAGCTTTTTTGAACTCTTCTAGCTCTATATTTTGATATTGCGCTTTGTATTTTTGATAGTCTAGGCTTAGCTGTTTTGAGATGGTTTGAGTGTAGAGCTTAAACGTTAGATTTTGATATTTGCTAAAGAGCGTAAATACCGTGTCGTCTATGTAGTTGTCGATAAGCGTAACTTCTTTTTTTGCGCTTTTTAGCAAGTCGTTTATAAATGCGTAAGCGTCGTAGATTTGTCCGTCGTAAAAAATTCCCTCGTTTGGTTTTTGAGTCTTATCTTCTAGGGCATTTAATACTTGCTCTATTTTTGCATCCGTTTTGAGTTCATAAGAGATTTGTCGTTTTTCGAGCGCTTCCATTTTAGAAAATAACAAACTGTTTGAGCTGATGATTTTTCGCATCCGCACAAAAGCTCTCATAATATTGATATAAATTTCTATTGCAATTTTACTTGTCAAGACTGCCGATAAAGACGATACCCCCTGCTCTGTAAATACAAATGGTTTTGCCCCTCCAAAATACTTTTTGGATGGTATCACAGATTGTGACACCAAAAAATCAATCTCTTCATCATTCAACTCAAACATAAAATCAGCAGGAAATCTATCTATATTTCTTTTTACCGCTTGTTTTAACGCTCTTGTCTCCACCCCATAAAGCTCCGCCAAGTCTCTATCTAGCATTACGGCAAGCCCGCGAATGGTATGGATTTTATCTTGCAGGGTTTGGGCGTCTATTGTTTTTAGTTCATTTCTCATTCTAAATTTCCAATGCTAATATCGTTCATTTACTCTATTTTAAGGCATTTTCTACAACTATAGCGGATAAACCATCCTAAACCCCACTTTACTCATAGTTTCATTAAATTTATTTTCCCAAAAATTGAAACCCGTTTCTACTAAATCATCCCAACTTAAACTACTTTGCTCAACAATTTCAATTTTCAAACCATCTAAAGCCTGCTCTCTATTAAGCTGCTCGCCGCTCCAAAGCTCAAATCTTTCAAGAGCCTTATTGATTTGCTTATTTGTAAAAGAATTTAATTTACAACATTTGTTGGCTAAATCTGCAGCGCTATCATCTGGAAACAAAGCTTTTCCCTCATCAAATTGTTTCCAAATTTTTTTAGATTGAGAAATAGAGTGCTTAAAATAGTACTTTTGAACTCCACTAGCCGTATCTAAATTTGTATCTTTTGCAACTTTTAAAACACTAGCTTTTTGTTGCTCAGGTCGCGGTAGTGGCTGCCATCCAAGATATTCAAGAAATAGCTCTTTATTGTTTTCATTTTCAATAAAAGGCGGCATAATCATCTCGTATATTCTATAAATTACTCCTGGTTTTGAAGTATTACCCATTGGGTAGTATTTCCCATTTTCATACCTGCATGTAGCAAAAAAACAAGCTACGTCAAAGTTATTTGTAATGTCTAAATAATTGGTGTGAAGTCCATAATGTTGCGCCATGCCTGTAAAATTAAGACATAGATGATTTTCTCCAAAAGGCTGTAAAGAACGGACAAGCTTTACAAATGGATGAACTTCCAAAAGCTCCTCAAAAGCTATAGTTCTACAAATATTTAAAAACTGCTCTTCTTTGGATTTGCATCTATCAAGTGTAGTTTTACATACCCCAAAATCTTCATTTTGTCCTCTATATTGAAGCATCGAAAACTCAACGCCACTTTTGAGATGAACGCATCCATCGACTCCAGCCAAGGCATGCAATCTTTCCATATCATCAAATACAATTCCATTAGCTTGTCCATTATGTGTAAATCGCTTACCAGTATTTACAGGCTGGATTTGAAGTTTTTGTTTTAAAGATTTGAGCGTTGGATAAAAAGTCATATTTTCTTCCCCAACTTCCCAGTCATCTCTTCATACATCTTAAAAAGATATTCTAGGCGTTCTTCGTCGCTTTCAAACGGTTTTTGGCGGTAGCATTTTTCTATGGCAATATCTAGCGCATGGTGTGCTTTGCGTAAGCCCTCTGGCATTTTGTTTGGGTCGTAGAGTTGGGCTAGTGTTTTTTCGCTGTGTTTTTCTCGCTCGTCCAAAACGCCAAACGCAAATTCTGTTAGCTCGTCTTTTTGAGTTTGTGAGATATTTGGAAATGGGAATGTGTTGTAACAAATAGTGTTTGAATATTGCATATCCGTTTTCATTCTTCCTGCAACCGCTTTCACCCAAATAATGTGCATTTTTGAAGATAAAATTCCAAATATATAAACCTCTTGAGTGTAAACAATTCTTAATCCATTTGATATAACTGTGTCTTTATCCATAAAGCCAATCGGCAAGTATTCTCTTTTTTCCGAACCTGTTTGAGGGATGATAATAGAATCTAAGTTTCGATGTTTTGCTTCATCAAATAAGTGAGGAGTTTCAGCTTTCTTTCTTGTTGTAGCTTTCCTACTAGCTAATCTAAATTGTCTAACTTTTTCAAATCTTTCTTTTAAAGCTTCTATTGCATAAGCTTCCACTTTTCCTTTTTCTGAAACCCAAATACAGTATCTTCTATTACCGCTCATAAAATCTTGATTGCCAATATATTTTTTTATATATTTTTCTGCTTCTGGAGAATTTAAGATAATTTCATTTTTTTCATTTTCAGAACATAACAGAAAGCCATTATCAGACGGGGAGCTTCCTTTTATCATTTTTGATAACTTTGAAATATTGTTATGAGTAGGACTTATAAAAATATTTGAACCTTGTACCAAATAAGCATTAATATTCTTAACTTCTTGTTTTATATTTTCTTGATAAATAAATTTTCTTTCATTTAAAATATTTCTTAGCCCTATAATTACAACAGAAACACCAGCATTATCTTTTGCATTGTTTTTCCACTTAAAAGACTGATATGCAAAACCAATCTCTAAGCAGATCGGAAGAGC
>CALJKN010000145.1 GCA_937973585.1 uncultured Helicobacteraceae bacterium | reverse complement strand
AATAAAGCGACCGTACATTTATCTTCAGCTCCTCGGATCACCTCTCCTCAAACCATATTTTGTGATATAATTTTGCGCAAATAATTAGAGGATTTGGGATGCAAATCACGATAGATATAAATGAAAATGCAACTGTGCAACTGACAAAGTCATTTGGCGCTAGTAGTGCAAAAGAAGCGGTAGAAGCTCTTGTGAGCCGCTATGTCGATAGATACTCAAAAGAGCGAGAGATTGCAGAGGGTGTATTCCAAGGCTTGCAAGAGGTCAAGGAGGGTAAAACGCTTTCGATGGCAGAGTTCAAAGCGTCCATTAAATGACTTTTAGATTTACGAGGCGTTTTGCGACTGAATTTAAAAAGTTACTCAAAAAATATCATCACGCAGAGGATGATTTTGATAGTTTTGTTGCCGATTTTGCAAAAAACCACCAAGTATCAAAAACAATAAAAGCAAACATCTACAAAGCCCGCATCAAAAACTCCGATAAAACAAAAGACGAGTTGTTTGGGGCGCTAGGCTTATGAGCCTTGAAATAAAAGTAGACAAAGAGTTCAAAAAAGATGGTGTTTAACCATTAGATAAAAAAGGGCAGGCAACAAAAGCCGCCCCCTAGACACACCATAGCGCTTACGCACCCACTCTGCAAATCCGTAACTCCGTTTTTGTGATATAATTTTGCCAAAAAACAAAAGGTCGATTTTGTGAGCAAGTTGGATAAAATCAAGGAAGAGTTGAATTATCTAAAAGTCTGGCTTGGCGGTGTTCATAGTGGCGGCAATGGCGTTGATAAGTTGGCTAGCCGAGCATATTGATAATAACTTCAAAAGCTACCTAGCTATAGCGTCCGTTGCGGCGATAAGCGTGGCCATCGTCTTGACTCATCGTAAAATTATCTCTAAAATCGAAGAAACGGAGGATATGTAAAATGGCTGAAATACTATTTGCTATCGTAGCTATCGGCTTTGTTGCGGCTCTGCTTTATAGCGGACTTGATGCGGGTAGGAATCACAAAACAACGCACTAATTTTGTGTTGTATGCCATTCTACTCATCAAAAAAATCACCGGAAGCGTTGGTGGATAGGTCTGTGTTGCCGATCTCTTCTAGTAGTGAAGTAGCATAAGCCCCTTTTGGGAGGGCGAATCTGATTTTGGCGTGTGCCTCCTCCTCTTCATATTCTATTTCGCAGTTTTCAGGAAATATCCATGCGTATCTTCTGTCCCCTATGGATTTGATGTTGTCGTCCAAAAACTCTTTTTCTATCTCGTATGCATATCCGGAGGAGAGCCTGTTTTTTTCGCCGCACAAAAGCCCTGTCGGGGATACCTGTTTTAGTGCGAATCTAGCCGCCTCCTCTTCCGCATTTTCGGCGTTAAACAGCTTTCCGTGAGGGTAGTGACACATAGCGTCCCCGTCTATTATTTTCAAAAACTGCTTTTGTTTTTTTAGGGCCTGGGCCATATCGCTATCAAGCGTGATATTTTTTGTGCCCAGATGCATCGAAAACGCTTTTTTTAGCTCGTTTTTGTCGAATCCCTCTACGAGTCTTGAGAGGTCTATACGAAAAGCAAGCCACTCGTTAAACAGATAGCTCTGATATGCGCTAATCAAAAACTTTTTGACATTTTGGTTTCGCTCTTTGCGTTTGCCCTCTACGATCTCCTTGCCGGCTACGTGATTGTCGCCGAATTTGCCGAATCTCTGATACCCAAAATAGTTTGGCATACCCTCGTTTGAGATTTTATTCAGAGCGTTTTTGAGCCTTGCGTATTCGGACGGCATCACCTTTTTGAGCCTCATAAAAAACCTGTTCCCTTTTAGGTGCCCGAGTTTGATTTTGTTGTTGTGTTTTGTGACGTTTAGGAGTTTTATATTTGGGTGTTCTAGCTTTTCAAGCGCACTCTCAAAATTTCTAGGTATCGATATGCTCTGTATCGTCATACCGTCCTTGTCTTTTAGCCCCGCATACCCTATGTCCTTTACCTTTACGCCGACACATGAGGAGACTACGTTTAGCATCTCCCATGTCGTCAGATCTTTTTTTCGGATTGTGAGTACCAGATGTTCACCGCTACCGCTAAACTCATAAAGCGGTATCTCCTCTACGGTAAAGTCTTTGGATGATTTGTTGAATACGAAATTTACCGGTGAGTGGGTTAGAAATCTGCTTTTTTTCACTTTTTCTCTTATCTGTGTTTATTTTTGCCCATTATATCATTCGGGAGGTTTCGGTTTTGCGGATGTTTTTTATATCTTTGGTTAGAATCGATGTTTATATTTTATAAAAACTTATAATCGGGGGAGTTGCGTGAGCTTTACGGACGATAATTTTTTAAAGCGACAGATACCTATGTCTATCAGAAATTTGGCCGACGATAAATCGACAAATGTCGCATTGTTCGGCGATGTGCAAAATATGGACGATATCGAGAGGGATTTTGATATTGTCCTCTCCCTTTTAAAATACGGTGCGGATGAGATAGGTGAGTTTAGCAGAGACGGTTGGTCTGTTGATATTAGGGCTGATTACGAGGGTGAGGGACCTTTGGTTTTTGGTGAAAACAGAGATCAGGTTTATTTTTGGATCAAAAAACAGAAAAAATCAAAGCTATGGCCTTTTGGCAAACGAGAGCTTGTGATTTTGTATAAACCGGCAAACGGCGAAGATTATGAGGCGCTTGATCCGTTTGTGCAAAAAGAGGGCGGGGCGCTGTTTTTTGAGTTTTGGAATATGCTAAAAAAAGATCCGAAAAAGGGGTTTATTTTTTTAGGGAGTATGCAAAAACAGTTAGCGGCACCGAGATTTTGGAGAGGTTATCGACTCCGCTTGTCAGAGAGGTTTTTAATAACTACAACGATACCTACAAACAGGGGTTTTGGACGCAAGACAGGTCTATGCAGGTCTGTTTTTGTACCGTCGGAGACTCTGCCGTCAAAGCGGAAGCAAACATCGGAAAACTAAAACTTGCCGTTGTCACGACAAATAATCCGTTTGACGTAAAAAAGTACTGGTATGAGGCGGATTCGGCAAACCCCTCAAAAACACCTAGACTATCGTACGAATCCAGTCAGGAGCTAAGCCCTGATTGCAGATACGAAGAGAAGATGTTTGTATATTTGTGGGATTGGGAGCTATACGCCGAGGCCGCTTTGTTGTACAAAAAATCAAAGGCATACATTGTCGAGGAGGAGAAGGAATACGCCGCCGATAGACCGATGTATCTGTTTGACAGGTTGGGGATCGGATATGAGCCGAAAGAGGAAAACTCAATAATAAAAACGTGCAGACCGTATCTGGATACGATACAAACAAGGGAGGAGGCGATCTCCATCCTTACCTCCATGATTGCCGAGGCGCAGATTAGTATCTTTTCCCTACCGCTTGTGGAGCATGTAAGGCGAAATGAGAATTTTTGGGGTCGTGGCGTTTGGAAGGATGAGGGGTATATGTACTTTACGTTTGAGGAGAAGATGGGTAGATATCTGGAGGTCGGCGTCGGATGGCAACATGAGACGCAGACGGTACATCCGGCTTATAAATCAGCGAATCTACGGATTATGATATGCGGGTACGATATGCACACAAAAGAGGTTTTGCTCTCGTTTCAGGAGGATATGATAGATCAGAGGATTGTAGGCATAGATGATGTGGATTTGCGCCATATCAAATCGGCTATAGCCGGATACAAAATCCTAAAAGAGACTATGCTGGCAAGCGAGAGCCGCCGTCTACTGGCCAGATACGACAAAGCGACTATGGTGGAGCTTGATAAAAAAAGAGAGGAGAAGGCAAAAAAACTAATCTCTGTTATGGATACATCTTTCCGCGACGGACTACAGTCGGTGTATGGCGGAAGGGTACTTCTTGAAGATATCAAGCCCGCGATACAAGCGTTCGTAGATGCCGGCATAAGACACTTTGAGTGCGGCGGCGGCGCTAGATTTCAGTCACTGTATTTTTATTGCAACGAAGACGCCTTCGATATGATGGATACTTTCCGTTCTATCGTCGGTCCTGATATCAAACTTCAGACTCTTTCGAGGGGTGTCAGCCATGTGGGTCTCGATACAGGCTCTAGAGACACCATAGAGCTTCACGCAAAGCTTTTCAAAAAGCACGGTATGACGACTATTAGAAATTTCGACGCTCTAAACGATGTTCAAAACCTTGTATATCCTGCGGAGTGTATAAAAAAATACGGGTTAAACCATGAAGTGTGCGTAACCGTAATGGAGCTGCCGCCTGAGTGCTACGGAGCTCATGAGGCCGATTTTTATATGACCGTTCTTAGAAACATACTTGACAGCGGGCTTCCGTTTGACTCTGTATGCTTTAAAGATGCATCGGGAACAGCAAGACCTCGCAAAATATTTGAGACTATCAAAGCCGCCAGAGCTCTTTTGGGCGACGATATGCATATTAGATTTCATACTCACGAGACAGCAGGGGTAAGCGTTGCTTGTTATTTGGCTGCACTTGACGCGGGTGCAGACGGTATCGACCTTGCGATGGATCCGGTAAGCGGCGGAACAAGCCAACCGGACACACTTACAATGCTTCACGCTCTAAAGGGCAGTGAATACGACCTTGGACTAGAGGCAAAAAGACTTCTTGAGGCTCAAAAAGTTCTTAAAGAGTGCCTAAAAGACTATTTTGTACCGCCTGAGGCAAAAGAAGTTTGTACTTTGATACCTTTTTCTCCTATGCCCGGCGGTGCGCTAACGGCAAACACGCAAATGATGAGAGATACAAAGACTCTCGACAAGCTCCCTGCCGCGCTAGAGGCGATGGGTGAGGTGGTTGCAAGGGGCGGCTTCGGTACGTCCGTTACGCCTGTTAGCCAGTTTTATTTCCAACAAGCGTTTAATAATGTGGTATTCGGTCCTTGGAAAAAAATAGCCGACGGCTACGGCAAAATGCTTTTAGGGTATTTCGGTAAGACTCCCGTTGCTCCCGATGCAGAACTTGTTGCGATAGCAAAAGAGCAGCTAAATCTTGAGCCTACAACTGAAAATCCGCTTGATGTAGCAGATAGGGATTTTAATAAAAGTCTCGCTTGTTTTGAGGAGCAGCTAAGGCATCACAATCTCCCTATTACGGAAGAGAATTTATTTATCGTCGGAACTTGTGCGGATAAGGGTATAGCGTTTTTAAAGGGCGAAGCAAAAGTCAACGTAAGAAAAGTAGACCATCATGCGTCAGAGTCTAGCCCTAAGACATCAGACGAAAAAATATGTCACGATATGCTTGAGAGATTTGATTTGTATTCGGTTAGCGCGGCAGACGTTGAGCTGAAAGTGTCTTCGTCTCCCCTTATGTCGGAGATGCTTGAAAAATCATGGGATGGCAAAAAAATACAGTTTAAATTAGAGAAAAAAGCAAAAGCCGATAGCGGTACCGGGGAAGGCGGTGTGGATGCGGACGGCAATATCCATATACACGCTCCGCTTCCATCGGAAGTTATCAAAGTATTGGTTCAAGTCGGTGACGAGGTCAAAGACGGTGAAGACCTGATGATACTTGAAGCTATGAAAATGGTGATGGAGGTGCAAGCTCCTGCCGACGGGATAGTCAAGGCGATACATGTTAAGCAAGGAAGTACTGTAGAGAGCGGGCAAGTTCTCGTAACGCTGGAATAAAGTATGGCCGTAGGTAACTTTTTTGTACTTTTTGATGATATAGCGGCTGTTCTGGACGACGTGGCAGCCATGAGCAAAGTCGCCGCCAAAAAAACAAGCGGCGTTTTGGGCGATGATCTTGCGTTAAATGCCCAACAAGTGGCCGGAGTTAGAGCCGATAGGGAGCTTCCGGTTGTTTGGGCCGTCGCTAAGGGCTCATTCAAAAATAAATTGATATTGGTGCCTGCGGCTCTACTTTTGAGCGCATTTCTCCCTTTTTTAATAACACCGCTTTTAATGATAGGCGGTATCTATTTATGCTTTGAGGGTGTCGAAAAAATAGCGCACGCTTTATTTCACAAAAAAGATGAAGAGGCTCATCACGCCGAGCTTGCGAAGGCTATTGGCGATGAGAGCATCGATATGGTCGAGTTTGAGAAAGATAAAATCAAGGGCGCCATACAGACCGACTTTATACTCTCTGCCGAAATCATAGTCATAGCCCTCGGAACCGTTCAAGGTGCAGCAATTAGCTCGCAAATAGCCGTTGTGAGCGCTATAGCTCTTATTATGACGATCGGCGTTTACGGTATAGTGGCGATGATTGTCAAGATGGATGATGCCGGACTGTATCTGGTTACAAATTCCGAGGGCGGTATCAAAAAAGCCGTAGGAAACGCACTTTTGAGCGGAGCCCCTTATTTAATGAAGGTTTTATCCGTTGTAGGGACAGCCGCTATGTTTCTTGTCGGCGGTAGCATATTGGCACACGGACTCTCTTTTGTAGCCGATGTTGCCCATGTCTTGGAGGCGATACCTTTTGTCGGCACTTTGGCGGTGATGCTTTTGGATGCGGCGATAGGTGTAGCTGCCGGTATTTTGGCGCTTGTTGCGGTAAGTATATTCTCTAAACTAAAAAAGAAAAACTAATTTCAAAATAAGGAGCCTTTTATGTATTGTCCTGTTTGTAAAGACGAAAGACTTGTTATTAGCGAAAGAAGCGGGATAGAGATAGATTATTGCCCAAAATGCAGAGGCGTCTGGCTTGATAGAGGCGAACTCGACAAAATTATAGAGAGAGCCGAAGGGGCTGCCGCACAGCAACAAAGACCGCAGCAGCAATACCAAAACGACCTATACGGCCGAAAGTACGACGACCACAAACCAAAATACCACAAAAAAGAGTCTTTTTGGGGTGAGCTTTTCGACTAGAAAAACCTCTTAGTTTTCTCAAGATTTTCTCATAGCATATACATAAAATTCCTCTAAAAAAACGAGGAGTTTTCTATGAGAAAATTTGTTCTTTGCGCCACTCTACTCTGTGTTGCGGCTTTTGCCGACGTTGATTCTTCAATTGATATACCGTACGGTAAACATCAAAAATACACCCTTGGAAACCAAAAAAACCACCCTACGATAAGACTTGAAGGGGAGCGATACTTCGCCTCTTTGGCAAAACTCTCAAAAGATGAGATAAAAAAAATAATCACTCAGGACAAAATGTCCGCAACCGCCGTTTCGTTAATCGACTTGCATCAAGAGCTTGTATATGAGGTATATGCAAAAGACGAGTCTGGTAAAAGCTATAAACTATATATAGACGCTGGGAACGCAAAAGTACTTGAAAAGAGGGCAAACTAAAAAATGAGAAAACTCGTTTTGATGACTTTGCTTGCTTTTAGTTCCCACTCTTTTGCGTATACGCTAGAGAGTTTTTGCGACGAGGCTTATAAGCATGACTTGTTCGTGGTTGAACTAGAAGGCGAGAGGCTTGCCGTAAAGTATGATAAAGAAGCTGCTTTGGCCTTTGAGCCGCTTAGCTTGGAGCTTGGCAACAAAAGAATAACAACCGATGAATCCAAAAAAGAGCAGGAAAGCTCCGCTATGCTTGGATTTTCCACAAAGATGCCATGGCTTAGGGCTAGTGAGAAAAAAATTTATCTCAGCCGAGAAAAAGGTCTACATATCACCGAGCAGCTTCAAAAAACAGTTCTTAAGAGTGAAGTCAAAAGACTTTATATATCTCTTTTATTGTCGGGCGAGCTTGAAAGTATCTATTCTCAGAAAAAATATATAGCCGAGGCATCATACAAGGGGGCAAAAAAGAAATTTGAAAGCGGCCGTATATCAAATATGGAGCTTGCTAGATTTGAAGCCGAACTTTCCCAAAGCGAGATAGATTTAGCATCTGCCTCGGCGCAAAAAGAAGAGCTGCATCACGCCCTATCACATATGATTTTATCGCATGATGAAATAGTAATTAGCGATTTAGAATTTGTGTTTTATAGAAATTTGGAGGAAAAGTTAAGAGAATTTGCCAAAGAATCTTTGCAGATAAAAGAGCTGGAGGCCAAAAAACAAGAGCTTCAGGCAGAAAT
>CALJKN010000144.1 GCA_937973585.1 uncultured Helicobacteraceae bacterium | reverse complement strand
CCGATGTAATAAAACAGCTTGTGCTCCTGAATCTTTGCTACACTCACAAACCCTTCATTGTTTTTGTGCTCCGCATGATACACAAACAACCTCGGCAGATAAAAAAGCATCGCCATCCACGACATCACCGACATGATGTGAAAAGATTTTATCCATAGGTAGTAGTCCATTTTGTCTCTCCTGTTTTAAAAAATTGTATCGTTATTGTGTAAAACTACAGTTTAGATTTGTATAGGAGTTCCAAAAACTCCAAGCCGTAACGTTCAAATTTTACCTCTCCGACTCCGCTAACCTCTAGCATCTCCTCTTTTGTGGCAGGCAATCTATCGGCCATCTCTTTGAGGGTTTTGTCGCTAAATACGACATACGGCGGTACGTTGGCCTCTTTTGCCAGTTTGGAGCGGAGCACCCTTAGCGCCTCAAATACGTCGTTGTCGTAAATCGGCTTGTATATCTCTTTTTTGCGGTTCGTCCGCTCTTTTGCGGCCTCCGTCAGCCTATCTTTTCGTATCGTTACCGCCTGTTTTTCTTTGATGATTTGTAGTGCGTATTCGTCTAGCGATACGACCCTGTATTCACCTTGCCTTATCGCTTTTAGCTCTAGCAGTCTATCGGCGATAGAGAGCCACTGTTTGCGGCTTTTTTCTTTGCCTATACCGTAGACGGAGAGGGTTTGGTGTCCGTTTTGTTCTATTTTTTGATCTTTTGAGCCTAGCAGTATATCTACGACGTATTGCAGGCCAAAGCGTTGACCGCTTTTGTGTATTGCCGATAGTAGCTTCAGGGACTCTACGGTGATGTCTATACTCTCTTTTGTGGGTTCCAGACAGTTATCGCACAATGCAATGCAGTTTTTGCCGCTGTCGCCGAAATACTCCGACACCATAGCGTGTCTGCAAGCCTCGGATGCGGCGAATCTGCCCATCGCTTCCAGTTTTTCTACGGCGTGTTTTTTGTACGGAGATTCGGGCATGGACTCTATCATGCTCCGCCTCTCCACGATGTCGGAGGATGAAAAAAGCAAAAGCGTTTTTGAGGGCAAGCCGTCTCTTCCGGCTCTCCCTATCTCCTGATAGTAGTTTTCTATCGTTTTTGGCAATGAGGAGTGAGCTACAAACCGGATATTGCTCTTGTCTATCCCCATCCCAAAGGCTACCGTGGCGACGACGATTTGGATCTCGTCATTTACAAAAGCTCTATACGTTTCGTTTTTTTGCTCCGTGTCCAGTCCGGCGTGGTAGGCTTTGGCGGCGATATTTTTGGAGGAGAAAAATTCAGCCAGACTCTCCGCCTCCTTGCGGGTAAAGGTGTAGACGATGCCGCTTTCATTTTTGAATTTTGAGACAAACTCCAGTAGTTGCCCCCTTCCGTTTCCTATCCGGTAGGCTGAGGCGATAAATAGATTCTCTCTTTGGATGTCGGCTCTGATGGATACGCCGTTTTTTAGTCTTAGCTGTTCGCCTATGTCTCTTTGTACGGCGGTTGTGGCTGTGGCGGTGAAAGCGGCTATCGGCGTAGCGCCAAAACGCTCTTTTAGGATATAAAGCTTTCGATAATCCTCTCTAAACTCATGCCCCCATTCGCTGACGCAGTGGGCTTCGTCTATGACAAAAAAGTTTATTTTTAGGCTTTGCAAAAACGACACAAAAGCTTCGCTCTTAAACCTCTCCGGAGCCGCATACAAAAACTTCAGTTTTGAGGCTTTGGCTTTTGCCATACTGCTGCTTATCTCTTCGGCAGATTGCATGGATGAGACCATATCGGCCTCTATCCCAAAGGCTCTAAGCGCCGTTATCTGGTCGTGCATCAAGGCCAAAAGAGGGGAGATGACGACTGTTATTCCGTCCATCAAAAGTGTCGGAAGCTGATAACAAAGCGACTTGCCGCCGCCTGTGGGGAGGACGACCATCAAATCTTTTTTTGCCAATATGGCATCTACGGCATCTTCTTGAAAACTTCTAAAAGAGGAGTGCCCGAAAACGGTTTTTAGGACTTTGTGTTTGTCGTCCGCCGTAAAAACCATTTTGTGAGCTGTTAGACCGTAAAGTATTGAGCGTCGCTATGGTGGACGATGATCGCCGACGTGGAGGCTTCAGGCGCTATTTGGCAGGTCTCGGATAGACTCACGCCGTACTCCTCCGGCCTTAGAAGCTCAAAAAGAGTCCGGTTCATCTCCAGATCAGGGCATGACGGATAACCAAACGAATATCTGCATCCGTGGTATCCGGTCATTTTGACATCACCCATTTCGCCGCTCTCACCCCTTAGTATCCCAAGCTCCGTCCTCACCCTCTTGTGCACCATCTCTGCCATCGCCTCCGCCAGCTCTACGGCTAGACCGTGAACCAGATAGTATTCGTGGTATTTGCCGGCATCAAACAGCTCTTTTTCGTATACGGCGATTTTGGAGCCTACCGATACCACGCTCATAGCCAAAGTATCGTGCCTGTCGCCCCTAAAATAATCGGGTATAGAGCGGCGTGGGGTTTTTGTCGCCCTCGGAAACGAGAGTACTTTGTTTGCCCGACATCTTGCGGCATGGATATCTTCACGGCTTGCGTCCCCGTCTGCACTCCACCCTTCATTTTCGGCAAATATTAGTAGCTCTTCACCTTCACCCCTTGCCGGATAGTAGCCGTATATAGCCACAGGGTCAAAAAGAGAATCCATAAACTCTTTTTTTAGCCTCTCGTATGCCGGCTCTACAACCTCTTTTAGTTGTTTTTCGTATTCGGCTTTCTCTATCCCTTTTGATTTGTAGCCCCACCGCTCTTTGAACAGCATACGGCGGTTTAGCCACTCAAATGCCAGTAGTTTTTCGGCCTCCGTAAACTCCCAGACGTACCGCCCCCAAAACGGCGGTATCGGCGGCTCCTCTGTTTGCGGTTTTATCAGCTCTCCGACCTCTCCCCCTTTTGCGGCCTCTTTTGCCTCTGCCCTTGCGGCGGATGGGGTCTCTATCGTTATCTCTTCACCTTTTTCGATTTGTGTAAGCGTCGTTATCGCATCGAACGCATCACGGGAGTAGATGATCGCACCGTCGTATATCGGACGGCAGTACTCGTGGACAAACTCGATGTTTAGAGCCGCCCCGCCGAGGAGTACCGGCACTTTGTACCCTCTTTGTTTTAGCTCCTCCAAATTCTCTTTCATCACCTGAGTGGATTTGACTAGTAGTCCGCTCATTCCAATGGCCACTTTTCCTTGCGCAAAGCGCTCGGAAAGGCCGTCACGGGAGTTGCCCACTCCCGAACCCTCCGTGGCTACACTCGCATAGTACTCCTCAAGTTTTTCGATAAACAGCTCAATGTCGGCTTTGATTCCGATGTTTACGACTTTAAAGCCGTTATTTGAGAGGATGATGTCTACCAGATTTTTGCCGACATCGTGGACATCCCCTTTTACGGTTCCCAGTATCAGAGTCGTTTGGCTCGACTTCTCGGTTTTTGGTAGATACGGGGCTAGATAGTCCACTGCCGCTTTCATCGTCTCCGCCGATTGCAGGACAAAAGGGAGTTGCATCCTCCCGTCCCCAAATAGCTCCCCGACCTCTTTCATAGCCCCTATGAGCAGTTCGTTTACGATGCTCTCGGCGGCTATCTCCTCTTTTGCGTCAGGGAGTAGGGCGATTAGCCGCTCCTTGTCACCGGCGATTAGGAGTTTTTTGATTTTTGTGTGGGTGTCCATCCCCTCCAAATCGTCTTTTGTTTTTGCCCCTTCGCCGCTTTGTGCCGCAAAGTAGTCGATGAATGCCCCTAGCGGATTGTGTCCGTTACCCCGTTTATTGAAGAGCAAATCCTCGCAAAGCTTGATTTCCTCATCCGAGATGGCGTGGTAGGCAAGGGTGTTTTTGACGTTTACTATAGCGGTCGATAATCCGGCTTTTACCGCATGGTATAAAAATACCGAGTTTAGAACCTCTCTGGAGTGCTTAGATAGGCCAAACGAGATATTAGAGACCCCTAGGGTGAATCCGGCCTCCGGATGAGAGGCGTGAAACTCCCTGATAGCCTCGATAGTCTCGATAGCCGCCGTAAAGTATTCACTATCCCCGCTCCCTACCGTAAAGGTGAGCATATCAAAGACGAGATCGGACGGGTGAAAGCCGAATTTTTGGGTAGCTCTCGTATAAATCCTCTCGGCGATCTCCAGCTTCCGCTCTTTGGTTTTTGCCATCCCCTGTTCGTCGATAGTTAGGCAGACAAGCGCCGCCCCAAAACGTTTTGCAAGGGCACACACGGCATCAAATTTCTCCTCGCCGTCCTCCATATTTACGGAGTTTACGATCGCTCTACCCCCTATTAGTTTTAGTGCAACCTCAAGGGCGGCTATCTGGGTGGAGTCCGGCATGAGCGGCAGTGTCAGTTTGGAGGCGTAGCGGGAGACTATCTCTTTCATATCTTTTCGCTCGTCCCGTCCGGCAAAAGCTACACTCACGTCTATCACGTGCGCCCCTGAGCGCACCTGCTCGTAGGCTACGCTCATCGCCCCGTCAAAATCCTCGGAGAGGAGCAGCTCACGAAACGCTTTGGAGCCTGTAGCGTTTGAACGCTCCCCGATATATAGCGGAGCCGGCTCCTGTGTTAGCGGGATACTCTCAAAGAGTGAGGCCAGAGAGTTTTGCGCTACTCCGGACGGTTTTTTCGGCGTTAACGTTTTTACCTCTTGCGCCAAAGCCAAAATATGTTGCGGCGTCGTCCCGCAACAACCGCCCAAAACAGCTACGCCGTCTATATCGCAAAACTCTTTTTGAAGGGTTGTAAACTCGTCCGGCCCCATCGGATAAAATGTGAATCCGCCCCTGTTTTGCGGGAGTCCGGCGTTTGAGTGGACGCTAATCGGCTTACCCCATAGTTCGCTTAGTGTTTTGACGTGCTTTGCAACCTCTTTTGGCCCTGTTCCGCAGTTAAAGCCCAAAGTGAGAATATCAAAAGGGGCGAGTATTGCGGCCAACGTCTTTGCGTCCGTCCCTATGAGCATACTTCCGTTTGTCTCGATAGTCGCCGATACCATCACCGGAAGCCTAACCCCTTTAGCGCAAAAAGCATCCTCTGCACCTATTAGGGCGGCTTTTATCTGGAGCGGATCCTGGCAGGTCTCAAAGAGTATGATGTCGGCTTTTGCATCTATTGCCGCACCTATCGATAGCTCATATCCGGCTCTCATCTCATCAAACTCTATGTGCCCCAGGCTAGGCAGTTTTGTCCCAGGCCCCAAAGAGCACGCTACAAACGTCTCATCTTCTAGCCCCAGCTCCGCCGCCGCCTCTTTGACCCGTCGTATCCCCTCTACGGTTAGCTCGTAGCACATATCGCCAAGGCCGTACTCGTCAAGTACCCACGGCAGACACCCGAATGTATTTGCCTTTGAGATGTCGGCTCCCGCTTTGTAGTAGGCTCTGTGGATGCTTCTGATTTCATCCGGTGCTTTTGTATTGAGAAGTTCATTGCAACCCTCATATTCGCCCCATGCCTCTGGCGGAATACTCTTTTTTTGTATCTCCGTCCCCATGGCACCGTCTATGACGACGACCCTTTGTTGTATCAGCTCTTTAATATTTTTTTTCATTTAGAGTTCTTTGATTTTTATTTTTTAAATGGATTTACAATTGTTAATTCTGATATTGTTAGCGAATCCTGCATATCCTCGCTATACAAAATCCTTGCGTTAGCCTCTATGGCGGCGGCTATTATTGATGAGTCATAATATGAAATATTGTATTGCTTACGTATTTCAACGGCCTTTAAAAGGGTTGACGGTTCTACGTTTATTATCTTGTATCTGTTGAGGCAACTTATTATAAATTCTTTTATTCCGTCATTTGAGAAATTTAGTTTTTTGAGCATATTGGCGCTTACTTCGTTTATGACTTGTACGCTTATGGCTCCGCCGTCCAAGATGATTTTTGACGCTTTGGTCTGTTTCTCTTTGTCTTTGTCGCAAAAAGCATATAAAAATATATTTGAGTCGATAAAAACCTTATCTTTCATTAGCCTCATCTCTCGATAAAAAACTTCCGTTTTTTTCAATATGTTTCGGATTTTTGACGATTTGGGCTATAAAATCGGTCTCTAAGGGATTGGCTTGATTGTCGTCTATGTCGATGATTATTACACGAACCTCACGACCTTTGAATTTTTCAAACTCGGATACGCCTATATATGGCTCGTTGATAACAGTCTTAAACTCTGTTGCGTACATTTTGCCCTCCCTTTAGTTTCCATGCGTTTGGTGGTTAAATTCCGGTACAAGCTCTTTTAGAATCGGTAGTTTATCGGTATCGGTCCGTAAACTCTCAAGCTTTTTTTCTAAGGCCAAATAATCGCATATACTCTCTTTTGCAACCGTGATTGACGGATATTCGGTACTTGCGGCGCTCTCGTCGGTTAGTAGCTCCTCTATTAGCTTCTCCCCCGGTCTAAGCCCTGTAAATACGATTTTTATATCGTGCTCTTTGTGGGTTAGCTCTAGCATTTTTTTTGCTACGTCTATGATTTTTACCCTCTCGCCCATATCTAGGATAAATATCTCTCCCCCTTCGGCTATTGCCGCTGCCTGAAGCACCAGAGCGCACGCCTCTGAGATTAGCATAAAGTACCGCTCTATATCGGGGTGGGTCACCGTGATAGGCCCCCCTGCCGCTATCTGCTCTTTGAATTTTGGGATTACGGAGCCGGAGCTTCCTATGACGTTTCCGAATCTGACAGCCGCTATTTCGGTTTTTGAGTTTGGGTATTTTTGTTTTACGTTTTGGGCTATCAGCTCACATATCCTTTTTGTGGTTCCCATCACGTTTGTCGGGCGAACCGCTTTGTCTGTGGAGATGAGGACAAATTTTTCGGCTCCAAACTCTATAGCCGCCTCCAGAGCGTTTTTGGTTCCGAAAATATTGTTATTGACGGTCTCGTCGATATTCTCCTCGGCTAGCGGGACGTGTTTGTATGCGGCGGCGTGGATGACGATTTGGGGTCTAAACTCATCAAATACCTTTGCCAGCCTCTCTTTGTCGGTTACGCTTACTAGTTTGTTGGCGCTCTCAAAACCGGACAACTCATCGCTTATTTTGTAGAGATTGTACTCTCCGTTTTCTACCAAAATCAGTTTTTTGGCTCCGAAACGGGCGCATTGTCTGGTGATCTCACTCCCGATACTCCCGCCCGCTCCGGTGATTAGTACCGTTTTGCCTGATATAAACCTAGCAACCGTCTCGGTATCCAGATCTTTTGGCTCACGGGCTAGCAAATCCTCTATCGAAATATCTTTGATGTCGGTGTGGTTTTCAATGAGGCCGATTTTTTTTATCTCCTCTATCCCCGCCGCCTTGAGCGATTCTATAAGGCTCTTTAGCTCGTCTGGGCGGTAGTGTTTTGAGATTAGGGCGCTTGTGATCTCACGTTTTACGGCGTAGTTTTTTAGCTCTTTGATGTCTATGACCGGAAAGCCGTGTATCATACTGCCGATTTTGTGTTTGTCGTCATCCAAAAAGGCTACAGGGTAGTACTCCCCGTTTTGGCTTTTGAGGTACGAGGCTACGGCGACCCCTTCGTTTGTTGTGCCGATTATGACGCATAGGTTTTTTCTCTCCGCTTTTGCCTCCAGATAGACCCTTTTTGAGATTCTAAGAGCCCCCAACAAAAAGACCGAAAATACAAAATCGATAAAAATAACGGAGCGCGGAAACGGATTTAGGGCATCCGAAAAAACCAAAAATATAGCCCCGAAAGCGGTATACGCCAATATGTGTGCCCGAATCAGGTTTAGGAGGTTTTGGATACCGAAAAATCTCCAAGGGGTTCTATAGCCGTGAAATATAAAAAAAGAGCCGATTTTTAGCGTCGCCAAAAGGGCAAAAAGCGGACAGAAATTTTCTATAAACGGTTGCGGTATCTCAAAATTAAAACGGAGCAGATACGAGGCGTAAAAGCTAAAAAGGGACAACGCTATATCGAAAACGATAAAAAATATCGCCCTTTTGGTCTGCGTGGGGGTGAGGGCACTCATTTTTTGATTACGTCTTTTACGATTTTTGCCGTTAGCGCTACATCCTCATCATCCATTGATGAGCCTGACGGTAGGCATAGCCCTCTCTCAAAAAGCATCTCGGAAAACCCGTTTGTGAGGTGCGATGCATCTTTGAACACCGGTTGGGTGTGCATAGGTTTCCATAGCGGTCTGGATTCGATGTTTTGGGCTTCTAGGGCTTTGATTAGCTCATCCGGCGTTGTTTTTAGTTTTTTGTCCATATAAAAGGCGCTGAGCCATCTGTTTCCCCTCGTTCCGGCAAGCTCCGGCATAAATTTTATCTCAGGGATATCGGCAAAAAACTCTTTGTACATAGCAAAAATCTCTCTACGTCTCTCAACCCTTTGCCCTAAAACCTCCATCTGTCCACGCCCTATGGCGGCTACGATATTGCTCATCCGGTAGTTGTAGCCGAATGTCTCGTGTTCATAGTGCAGATACGGCTCTTTTGCCTGTGTGGACAAAAATCTAGCCTCTTTGGCTATCCTCTCATCGTCCGTGACCAGCATCCCGCCGCCGCTACTTGTGATGATTTTGTTGCCGTTGAATGAATAAATTCCGGCTTTGCCGAATGTCCCCGTATGTTTGCCGCCTGCGGAGGGTTCGGGAGTGGGTAACTCCCGAGATTGACTCGCCGCCTGCTTTGCAGAAGGCGAAATGTCGATTGTCGCCCCTAGCGATTCAGCCGCATCTTCGATTAGTGCAACACCGTATTTGTCGCATATAGCGCTTATCTCCTCTATCTTTGCCGCTTGTCCGTATAAGTGGGCTACTATGAGCGCCTTTGGTATTTTGCCGCTTTTTTTGCGTGATTCTAGCGCCTCTATGAGTAGTAGCGGGTCGAGATTCCAGCTATCCTCATCCGAATCAATAAAAAACGGGGTACATCTCTCGTACATGATAGGGGCAACCCCGCCGATAAACGTAAATGACGAGGTAAACACCTCATCCCCGTCTTTGACACCGAGTGTGCGAAGCGCCAGATGGATAGCCGCCGTTCCGCTAGAGAGGGCTACGGCGTGTTTCGCCCCCGTGTAACGGCATATCGCCTCTTCAAATTTTGTGATCTGCTCCCCTATCGGAGCTATATAGTTTGCATCAAAAGCTTCTTGTATGTATTTAAGTTCATTGCCGCCCATGTGCGGAGCCGATAAGAAAATGCGTTCGCTCACCTGTTTTCCTAGCCGTAATTTTTGCGTGATTATAGCGGTTTTAGGGTTATGCGGCGGCGTGGCGTGTTTTAAGTTTTTTGTCGATAATATCATCGATAACTGTATCGATAAGAGGATATATAAAATGATGTCTTTTAGTACTTTTACGCATCTAAAGTCCGATGCGATTGCACAGATGCTTCAAAGCGACGGTAAGATAGACCTCAATATAAAACCAAAAGAACAAGAGATGCTTGAGCTGACTATAATCCATAGAAACAGAGTAATAGAGCTTGAAAATATCGAAAAAGAGATTTTGGCAAAACAAAAGGCGGCTCTTTGGGAAAGCGAAAACGCTGAGGCGATAAATGAGCAAAACGAACGAGTTGCTAGGCGAGGTGTCTTTGGCGATAGCGTGAGAAGATTCTAGTATGCAGTTTGATGTCTACGCCAATAAAGATAGAGACACAAATAAAGAGTTTCCATATTTGCTAGATATACAATCCGACACGCTGAAAAAACTAGCCACAAGAATCGTAGTTCCGTTAACACCGTCTTCAATGATAAAATTCCCCGTAAAAACGCTACATCTTGGTATAACAATAAAGGGCAAAAAATATATCGCACTATTTGATGAACTAGCTTCATATCCTGCTGAAGAGTTGGTAAAGCCTATTCAAAATATTGGCGACTATAGGGCTGAAATTTTTGAAGCTATGGATTTGATTATTCAGGGGTATTGATTTTAAGGCAATCTACCCCGATTTTTGCCGCCTTTGGCTACACCTCCGTCGGTAAATATGGCCGATACTTCTATACGGCCTTTGTATGTAGCCCGTTAGCGATGAGCATCTTTGCCAATGACTGATACGGTATGTCCATTGCGTTGGCTTTTATCTTTAGCTCCTCTATCATACTCTCCGGTAGTCTGATGGATATGGTTTTCAAAGTGGGCTTCAAATTAACAAATTTGGCCGTTTTTGCCTTGCTCCAGTCTACGTAATCCGTAGAGTCGTTAGATTCCCAAAAGACCCTCTCTTCCTCTTCGCTTTTAAATTTCGGCATATCTTTATACGTTTTGGTCTTCATAGATACTCCTCTCTTTTTTGCTCATCGGTCGTGCTGAGATGACCATTATTTTATCGGCTCTGACGGTAAAGGCTACAAATAGATATTTATCGTCAAAAGTCCGACCCAGTGCTAAGCATCTACACTCATCTTTTGAGTGTCCGAAATCCTCCACTACCAAAAGCGGCTCATTAAAAAAAATCTCTTCTATGATAGCGTGAGGCAAACCGTGCTTTTTGAGATTTTTTTCAATATTGCCGTTATCCCAGTCAAAGCCAGTGATTTTTTCAACTTCCAAGCAGTCAAATTTCAAATTACGCCTTGAATTTTGTATATTGTGATTATATACTAAATTAGAATCAAATGTGGTTTTGGTGGTTTAAAAGATATTT
>CALJKN010000143.1 GCA_937973585.1 uncultured Helicobacteraceae bacterium | reverse complement strand
AAACGGGTGGTGGGTTCTGTAGGACTCGAACCTACGACCAACCGGTTATGAGCCGGTTGCTCTAACCAACTGAGCTAAGAACCCGTGTTTTTAAGAGCTTTCTAGCGTTTCCGCTTTGAAAAAGAGACGGAATTATACAAAAAATCAAAACGAAAAGCAAGTAAATTTTCTAAAATTCCAAAAAGAATCATAAAATTCATAAAACTCGTCCCGCCGTAGCTGTACATCGGCAACGGAATACCGACCACCGGAGCAAAACCTATCGTCATAGCTATATTGATAGCCGAATATATAAATATCAGTATCGCAAGCCCCGACGAAAACACTATCCCAAAGTGGTCATTTTTGAATTTATTACGCAGCCCTAGCAGATGAACGGTAAGCGCCATATAGGTAAAAATCAAAACAAGCGCCCCTAAAAATCCGAACCTCTCGACATGGTAAGCAAATATAAAGTCGGTAGTAGCAATCGGCAAAAACTTTAGCTGCACCTGAGTTGCGTCATCTTTGTCTTTTCCGGTTAGTCCGCCGGAGCCTATGGCGATTATCGACTGCTGAACATGATAGCTGGGCTTTTCGGCCAAAAAATCGTCAATCCTCTGCTTTTGGTAATCCCTCAGACCAAACTCGTACAGCAAAGTAGACATAGCCAAAAAAGCGGCAAACAAAATCACCCATATTTTCCACCTTACCCCTATCACAAACAAAACACCGAATCCAAGCATCAAAACAACGCTAGCACTACCCAGATCCGGCTCTATTGCAATTAGAAAAAACGGGAGCAATATATAAAAAGACATTTTGGCAAATACACGCCAGTCGTATCCATCATCCGGAGGGGGTGTTTTTTGGATTTGATAAGCAAGCATCAGCAAAAGAGCGGGTTTTATTATTTCGGAGGGCTGAATCGTCATAGAGGTAAACGGTATCTCTATCCACCTCTGGGCACCCAAAATCGAAACACCGAAAAATTTGACGGATATCAGGAGTAAAATATCAACCCAGTAGATAACAGGGATAGTCCATGCAAGCTTTCTAATCGGTACAAAAGCTAGCAACAACATAACGGCAAATCCTGCCGCAATATATATCACCTCTTTTTTTGCCAACGACTCGTTTACCTCGCTGATGAGATAAAGCGAACTCATGGCTATAGGAAAAATAACGAGGGGTATAAAAAAATCAAAGTGGGTGATTATCCGTCTATCTATTTGTATCATACGGCGGATTTTAGCCAAACTGTCCTAATATTAGACGATGCAAACCCTACAAAATACACACATAACGGCAGACAAAGAGGAGCGGCTGGACGCTTTTTTGTCTGCACGGCTGTCGCTCTCCAGAAAAGAGGCAAAAACCGTCATAGATGGCGGCCTTTGCACGGTATCCGGAAAACCCGCACAAAAACCGTCCTTGTCTTTAAAAATCGGGGATGAGGTAGAGATAAAAGACTTTACCGGACTTTTTGAAAAAGAGAGCAAACCGTGCACCCTAATACCAAAGATTATCCACGAGGACGAGTCGGTAATCATTTTGGACAAACCGTCCGGAATGACCGTTCATGAGGGGAGCGGGGTACGGGAGAGCACCCTTTGCGATTTTCTGAAACACTCAGGCTATGATTTGGCAAGCTCAACCGGAGAAGGGCGTGAGGGGATCGTGCATAGACTAGACAAAGAGACCTCCGGTCTAATGGTCGTCGCAAAAACCGACAAGGCGGCCGAGAACCTAAAAAAACAGTTTGAATCAAAAGCGGCCGGAAGATACTATTTGTCGCTAATAGAACCACCGCTTAGAGAGGACACCGTCGTGGAGGCTCCGATAGCCAGACACCCGAAAAACAGGGTAAAAATGTCGGTTCAAAAAGAGGGGAAAGCGGCAAAAAGCGCATTTAAAAAAATAATACTCTCAAAAAACGGAAAATACGAGCTGATAGCAGCCAAACTATTTACCGGTAGAACACACCAGATAAGAGCCCATCTAGCCCATATCGGACGGCATATTATGGGGGACGGTTTATACGGCTTTAATCACAAAAACGGTAATATCGGGGATACAAGAGTGATGCTACATGCGGCGGTATTGTATTTTTACCACCCTAAAAGCGGTGAAAAAGTAAATTTTTTTGCAAAACCGCCTGAAGATTTTTTAGAGCTTTTTAATAAACATTTTGACGAGGAGAGAAGTTTTGAGATATTTGACCCTGAGTTTATCGTCTCTTGCTTTGATAGCGGCCTTTAGCGGGTGCGCCACTTCAAACGCCCTACTAGACAGACCAAAAGTTGACCCTAGCCTACCTAAACCTGCAAACATAAAAACAATGAGCGACAGAACCTCTATCGGCTTTGAGTGGGATTATATCAACGATCCGGCTATAGAGGGGTACAAAATATACAGAAACGGCAAAGAGGGCTCCGAGCTTGTCGCAACGATAAAAGACAGATACGCATCGCACTACGCCGATAAAGAGCTAAAACCGGATACCCTGTACTCATATAGGTTTTCCTCTTTGACACCGGAAGGGGTTGAGTCAGATGCCTCTACTGTTGTAAATGTCAAAACAAAACCCCTACTCGAAAAGGTGAGTTTTGTGGCGGCCATAGACAACCTGCCAAACAGGACAAAAATCATCTGGAGACCTCACCCTAGTCCGGATGTCGTAGAGTATACGGTACAAAAAAGCGGTTATGCCGACAAAAACTGGGAAGAGATAGCAAAGGTATCCCCTAGGCTAATGGCGGAACACATAGACCCGAAAGTCGAGAGCGGAAAAGAGTATTACTATAGGGTTATCGCCAAAACATTTGACGGACTATATGCAGTTCCAAGCGATCCGGTAAGCTCCAAGACAAAAAATCTCCCGATGGCCGTAACGCAGATATACGCCACAAAAGATAAGCCTAAAATGATCGAGGTAACGTGGGAGGCGGCAAAACAAAAAGGGGTCTCCAAATACAATCTATACAGCTCAAAAACACCGGAATCAAAATTTGATCTGGTCTATAGCGGCATAGAGAGACAATACGTAGACAAAATAAACGAGGACGGCGCAATCAGATACTACAAAGTCGCCACATTAGACAAAGACGGACTTGAGAGCAACTTTGAGAGAGCGGCCACCGGTATGACCAGACCTAAACCCCCTACCCCGATATTTAGCCTTGCGACAATCAGGGAAAATCGTGTTGTACTTGCATGGACTACAACAGACAAAGAGACGGTATCGTACAACGTAACAAAAAAATGGGGCGGTATGGTAAGCAAACAAAATATGACTTATAGAGACATCAAGGGTCTAAATTTTGAAGATAAAGATGTAGACTTGGGAACAAAATACAACTATTTCATTGAAGCGGTCGATAAAGACGGGCTTGTGAGCCTTCCTAGCGACGAGGTGGAGCTATTCGTCCCGAAAGGACTTTAACATTGCCTCACGCTTTTGTAAACTCCCTCAAAAACCCTATAGTTCCGGCAAAAACCGGAAACTTTGAATTAAAAGGGTTTTTCTACTCCCCTAGATACTCTCTGGCCGTCGTATCGGTCGGAGGGAACGATTTTTCGCTTTGTGTTAAGCAAAAAAAAGACGGTTACCTCATAAAGCCTGATAAACTCACCAGACCGTCAAGTCTGGAGGATGTCAAACTGGCAGTTGCCGCTTTTTGCTCCAACTATACGGACGGAATCGTAAAATCAAACCTTACCCCTAAAAAACAGGTTGAAAAGTCAAAAAAACTCCTCGAACCCTCTTTTTTTGCGCTCAACAAAGATTTTTTTGATACGGACATATCGGTAGAGGTCGGCTTTGGTAGCGGCAGACACCTCCTGCATAGGGCAAAAGAGGAGCCGGATAAAAAGTTTATCGGCGTAGAGATATACAAACCATCTATAGAACAAGTGCTCAGACAGTGCGAACTGCAAAATATCCAAAACATCTACGTCGTCGATTTTGATGCCAGAATCCTCATAGACTCGATGCCTAGCGGCTCCCTGTCCGAGGTTTTTGTCCACTTTCCGGTTCCGTGGCCGGGTAGCCCGCACAGGAGGGTAATCTCAAAAACATTTTTAGAGAGTTGTTCGTCTGCCCTAAAAGAGGGTGGATATATAGAGCTAAGAAGCGACGACAAAGATTATTTCGACTATGCGTTTTCCTGTGCCACCTCTCTCAAAAAAGCAAAAATAGAGACGCTGATAAACGAAGAGGCTCTAATCAGAAGCAAATACGAAGATAGATGGCTCAGACAAGGCAAAGATATATTCGAGATGAGGATATATCCGCAAACGGCAATCGAAGAGATGGAATACGAATGTGATTTTTGCTTTGAGAGCACAAACGATAAGGCTTTGAGCCTAGATGCACTCCCGCAAAAACCGTATCTGGAGAACGACATACTGATTAATTTTGAGGATAGATTTTTAGGTGAAAACGGTGATTTTGCCCTCAAAGTCACATTTGGAGACAAGCACAAACCGCAAAGAAAGTATATAATATCAAACGGAGGGGATATTGCATTTTACCCGTCCAAACCGATATTTACAAAGACAAACGCAAAAGCGTTCACAATAATCAAAGAGTTTTTATATGGAAAAAAATGAGCAAGTAGTCATCGCAAACTCCCTCTTTTTGGGCTACAAAAAAGAGGAGCCGGTAATCAAAGATGCAAACTTCACGCTAAATAGAGGGGATTTTGTCTTTTTGACCGGACATAGCGGAAGCGGTAAAACGACCCTTATAAAATCCCTATACGGCGGAATCAGGCCGCTAAAAGGGGGGCTGGAGGTTTGCGGTATCAATATGGCAAAAGCGGGGAGCGGCAAAATCGGCTCTTTGCGTAAAAAGCTAGGACTTGTCTTTCAAGACTACAAGCTAATAGAAGAGTGGACAATCAAAAAAAACGTAATGCTGCCCCTCATCATAGCCGGATACGGCGGCGATATATGCGAAAAACAAACCTCAAAGCTACTAAACCACGTCAAGCTCACCCATAAAGCAGAGGATTTTCCGACCGAACTATCGGGAGGAGAACAGCAAAGGGCGGCAGTGGCAAGGGCGCTCGTGCATAGTCCGCAAATCATCATAGCCGATGAGCCGACCGGAAATCTGGATGATTACTCCGCCGAGGTCGTGATGGATCTGCTCAAAACCGCAAACAGTTGTCAAATCACAGTAATACTGGCCACACACCACATGCCGTCCAGATTTGATCTGCCGTGCAAAACATTACACATCGAAAACGGAACCGTCAATGAAATATCTTAGAAGACATATATCGCTGATTTTTGCCCTCGTCTCTATGCTTTGCGGGTTTTGGCTCTACGATACGATAGGGAAACTAACGGAGTCGTACGAGGCAAAACTGGCAAAAGAGTACTCGATAATAGCAGTCTCAAGCGACAAAATAACAGACGATACGTTCAAGAGAAGCTCATATCTCATATCATCGGTGGAGCAGATAGATGCAGCGCCGTTTTTTCTCCAGTATAGCGAAGATTTGTCGCCGGAGATTTATGAACAGCTCAAAAACTCTATCCCATCCTTTTATAGAATCAGGCTATATAGATACCCGTCTCCGGATGAACTAACAAAGGTAAATGCCGCACTAAAAGGGCTACACGGGATGCTGAGGGTTGAGAGTTTTGCCAAAAACCAAAAAACAGTCTCAAATACACTCGAAGCGTTCAAAAACGGCGTTATGGTCTACTCGATTATCGTACTCGTCTTTAACGTATTGCTGTTTGCAAAATTCATGGAGGTTTGGAGATACGAACACAGCTCCAGAATGCAGATTATGGCGATATTCGGTGCACCGATGTGGATGAGGAGCGCCGTACTATTTAGGATGGCTTTTATAGACTCCATAATTGCAGTATTAATCACCATCGCAATAGCATATTACGCTTCCGTAGCTCCCGAGGTTGCCGGATTTTTGGCCTCCTTTGGTCTTGTTGGCGGTGTATCGTTTGAGCCGGAGAAGATCGCTATGTATCTATCAGGGCTAGCTTTTGGGGTATCGCTGTTTTCGGTCTCTACCGTAGCTTTTAGAAGGTTGGAGCATTGAAAAAAACCGCTTTTGCCCTTTGCGCCGTCTCTGCATCGCTCATATATGCCGCTTCCGTGACCGGAGCCATCGATAAGGATATAAGGAAAACACAGTCTAATATCGATGCAAAAAGCAAAGAGTACACAAAACTGACAAGCTCCATCGGAGAAGCGGCAAGGGAGATTCTGGCCGAACAGGAAAAAATCAAAAGCCTTGATGCCCAAATAGTCGCATTGGAACAAGACGTTATCAGACTTGGTGAAGAGCACAAGCAAAAAAACGCCGAAGTAGCCGTCATCGAAGCGCAGAAAAAAAAGCTTGAAAACGAGAGGGATGATCTGGAGCAAAAACTGGTAAAGATCCTAGCCAGAGATATGGCCGCCTCAAAAGTCCTTTCAGAGGTTGACCCTAGCGAAGAGGATGACATAGTAAAGGCTCACCTCTCAAAATCCATCAGCAAAACTCTAGCCGCATACGTCGAAAAACTCAGAAGCGAATACGTCGCCAGACAAAAAATGATAGCCGAGCTAGAGCAAAAAATCAGGCAGATCAAAAACTCTATGGCGGAACTGGAAAACAAAAAAATCAGACTGGCAAAGGCAAAAGAGGAGCGGATCAGCACGATAGCAAGGACGCAAAAACAGATAGAGAGCTACAAAGCCAGACTAGAGCGGATTGCAAAAGAGCAACAACAAGCCAGAGAGACGCTGGAGAGGCTAAACATCTTAAAGCGGCAAAAACTTGCCGAGGCGGCAAAGCCAAAACCGAAACCGCAACAACCTAAAGCCCAAAAACAGCTAAATGAGATCAATATAGACGACAAAGAGCTAAGCGACGATATCAAGATGATGGGCTCCTCGTACCAATCCACAAAAGGGGGAAGATATACGGGGAGAAAAGTTCCGGGGCCGCTTGACAGCTTTAGGGTCGTAAAACAGTTTGGCCCATATACCGACCCGATATACAAAATAAAAATCCACAACGACTCGGTAACACTCCGCTCAAACAATCCGGATGCCCTCGTAAAAAATATCATGGACGGGAAAGTAGTGTTTGCAAAAGAGGTTGCGGCACTCGGAAACGTCGTCATCGTCCAACACGACGGCAATCTCCACTCAATCTACGCCCACCTAAACAAAATAGCCCCGACCGTCTCAGCCGGCAAGAGGATAGAGCAAGGTGCCGTAGTCGGACGGGTAGAGAGAGAACTAACATTTGAGATAACCAAAGAGGATGCCCCAATCAACCCGCTAGACGTCATCACGGGAGGGTAACCCCTCCTCTTCTACGTTTCGCCTTTTAACACAAAACCCCACCGCAACAGCGACAAAAAACAGAGAAACTATCGTAAAATCGGAATAAAAACACGATGAGTAAAACATCAAGTCAAAAAATTGAGAGCTTACAGCAATATTAGGTCTTATCAAAGAGATACTTGGTTTATTAAATATGCTAAAATAAATCAAAAACAGGAAATGCAAAATGTTGTCGATACGAATAGACAATCCTGAGCTTGAAGGCTTCATACAAGACGAATACAAAGGCGATGACGGCTCTTTGGTGCGGCAGTTTGTGGAGTTTTTGAAACTCCAAAAGATAAAAAGCGAAGTCAAAGCATCACTAGATGAGCTAGACAATGATGATATTGTTGAGTTCGATGAGGCATTCAAACAGGCAACCGCAAAATATGCCGCAAGCTAAAAAGATAGTTTTTTCCAAAAAGGCGGCATACCGTCTTGGGAAGATAGCCGACTACATATACGAGCAGAGCCGCTCGGAAGATTTGACGCTTGTGTATATGGGTAGACTGCAAGAGTATATGTCGGATGTTCTGCCGAGATTTCCTGAGGCTGGACGCAAAGCCGATGAATACGGCAAGAATATCAGAAAAATTGTCTATCGGGGATATTCAATACTCTACCGCATCAATGAAGCAAAACAGCTAGCCGCTAAATGAATATCAAGATAGAGCCTTACGCACAAGATAGAGCAAACGAGATAGCTGATTTGTACCACGCATCTGTGCATGCAATAGACGAAGATACATATACAAAAGCCGAACAAGAAGCATGGGCTCCGACTCCGCCAAACTATGAAGCATGGGTAAATAGATTGAATATCAAAAAGCCTTTTTTGGCTGTAGCGGATGAAAAAGTGCTTGGCTTTATCGAGCTTGAGGATGACGGGCATATAGATTGCGCATATACCCATCCACAATATCAAAAAATTGGAATTATGGGTGCCTTGTACGCACACATCGAGCATATCGCTAAACAAAAATCACTCAAAAGACTATGGGTGGAAGCCTCTAAAGTTGCAAGACCGTTTTTTGAAGCCAAGGGGTTTGTAACGGTGCGAGAAAACAAGGTCATGAGAAATAATGTCATATTGACAAACTATACTATGGAAAAAATATTAGACTAGGCGCTACCATGTCCAAAAAAACAAATGCCGCTAGATACCTAGACACTCTCAAAATAAAATACGAACTCGTAAGCTACGAAGTAGACGAGGATGATTTGTCTGCCGTGCATGTGGCGGATACGATAGGGGTAAATCCGGCCGAGATATTCAAAACTCTGGTTGCAACGGATGAGCGGGGTATGCCAATAGTCGCCTGCATCCCGTCGGACGGCGAACTGGATCTAAAGGCTTTGGCTACGGCGGCGGGGCGCAAAAGATGCGATATGCTCCCCGTCAAAGAGCTATTGGCAACAACCGGATACATAAGAGGCGGATGTTCGCCGCTTGGGATGAAAAAACGGTTTGCGACATTAGTGGACGAGAGTATCGGCTGCATCTCAAAAGTCTATGTGAGTGCTGGGCAAAGGGGGCTTCAGTTATTATTGTCGCCTCAGGATTTGATAAAAGCCGCAGACGCAAAAACGGCAAAACTAACAAGATACAAGGATAAACAATGAAAATATTGCAAGTAGATTTCCCGATGGAGGCACCGTTTGGTGAGGAGATGAGCGAAGCGTTCAAAGGGCTTGCCGAGGATATAGCCTCAGAAGATGGGCTAATATGGAAGATATGGACGGAAAATGCCGAGATGAAAGAGGCGGGCGGGATATATCTATTTGCCGACGAAGCCAATGCGCAAAGATACCTAGCTAAGCATACGGCAAGGCTGGAGAGTTTCGGAATACAAAACATCAGAGGTAAAATATTTGATGTCAATGTGCCGCTTTCGCAAATAGACAAAGCTCCGATAGCCTAAAAAGAGGTTATATGCAAACGCACAAAATCAAACATCAAGTGAAAATAAAATTTATACTATAAAAATGAATGCCGTCTTCAAAAACCAATATCACTCACCAGTTTTTAGGCATAATACGCCCCAAAAAACGGAATAATAAAGCGATATATATGTTTGAATTCAAGGTAGAGGCAACGGACGGAGCGGCTAGAGCCTGCACAATCACAACCACAAGAGGCCAGATACAGACCCCTGTATTTATGCCTGTCGGGACGGTGGCAAGCGTAAAGGCGCTGGATACGGCAGATATTGAGGAGCTGGGGGCAAAAATAATCCTAGCAAACACATATCACACATACCTAAGACCCGGTAGCAAAGTCATAGATGAGATGGGTGGACTTCACGGTTTTACGACATATCAGGGTAATTTTCTAACCGATAGCGGCGGTTTTCAGGCGTTTAGCCTCTCGGATATCTCAAAAGCCTCGGATGACGGAATAAAGTTCAAAAGCCATATCGACGGCTCTAGCCACTACTTCACCCCAGAAAAGGTGTTGGATATTCAATATGAGCTAAACAGTGACATTATGATGGTGCTGGATGACCTCATAGCCCTTCCGGCCGAGCAGGAGCGGATAAAAAAATCGGTTGAGAGGACGACCGAGTGGGCGAGACGGAGCCTTGTGTATCAGATGCAAGGGAGAGCAGAGGGTAAAGCTAAGACCAATAATCTTTTTGCCATTGTACAGGGCGGTATCGATAAAGCGTTTAGACGGCTCTCTGCCGAGGGGCTTGTCTCTTTGGAGGCAGATGGAGCCGGATTTGACGGATTTGCTATCGGGGGGCTGTCGGTCGGTGAAGAGAATCAAGCTATGTACGATACCGTAGAGTGGACGACCCCGTTTTTGCCGTATGATAAGCCACGTTATCTGATGGGTGTCGGAACGCCTGAGGATCTGGTCGAAAACATAGAGCGGGGGGTCGATATGTTCGATTGTGTAATGCCGACGAGAAACGCCAGAAACGGCACCCTGTTTACGAGTTTTGGAAAAGTAAATATAAAGGCCGCAAAATATATTTTGGATCAAAATCCTATCGACCCTGAGTGTGATTGTCCGGTATGTCGTAGATACACAAGGGCTTATATGTGCCACTTGTATAGGGCAAAAGAGCTTACTTTTTTCCGTTTGGCTACGATTCATAACCTAAGTTATTATTTAAACCTCGTAAAATCTGCAAGAAACGCTATAATAAAAAATAATTTTAAAGAATTTAAAAAAGAGTTCTACGATAAAAGAAGCGGACAATGAGCGATTTTAGTATAACACAGGCGGAAGCGGAAACACTCGTTACCGGATTTTTGGATAATTACTTTAAAGACATAAAAGACGTTGTTGAGTTTGAGCAGGATTTTGTCGAAACAAATAGTCTGGAGACCCCGCTTGTCGATTATTTTAAGCTCAAAAGATTCATAGAGACATCGGTTAGAAATCTAAGAGCCATAGACAACAACCTCCTGACCGGACTCGTCTACAAGCTCTACAAAGATGCCATGAGCCTATATTCGTTTTATTCCGCATCTACCTCAAAAGTTGCTATGCCAAAACTAATATTTGAGAGAGATTTTCTAAGAACAATAAAATACTACAAAGATTTGGAGCTTCGGATAGAGGAGCTAAAATCTATCAAATACAGCTACGAGATGAAGATGCGGTATCTGGAAGGCTCTATGAAAAAGGTAGAGTTGGAGATGGACGGAAGTGACGCAAAGAGAAAAGAGTATGCAAATCTGAAACTCAGATACGCCGAGGCGACACACTTTTTTGCAGAGGCTAGAGACGAGATACCGAAAGTCTATCAGGAGTTGGAGTATATAGAGCAGTTTTTTGCCGAAATATTTTTGGATTTATTTGAGGAGTATAAAAACTACTATCTGGGTGAGCTAAAAAACTCCACAAACGCAAAGTTTTATTATCTCGACAAGCTGATATGGTACAAAGCAGAGAGAAGTCCGGATATCAGAAGGTTCTTTAAAGAGGCCGGAATCAAGGGAAGCTACGATGCCAGAACGTTTATCAACTACTATATCAAAAATATAGACGTCAAAAAGACTTTTGATAAAAACTGGCATACGTATCTCAAAGATATTTTGACGATTTTGGAGTAGCAAATGTTTACGGTATACACCCCGGACGAAATACAAGAGCTTTTAGTAGCCGGCTCCAAAAGCAAAAAAGCGATTCAGGCATCTCAAGAGGAGAAGCTGTTTCACTCGATAAAACACGTTAGATTGTTTGACAATATAGAGATGGAGTATGTCTTAAAGATAGTATCCGACGTAAAGCTAAACCGCTACAAAGCAGGGGACGAGATAGATATGAGCGGTGTTGAGGCGCATAGAATACACTATGTCATAGCCGGCACAGTAACGCTCCCCATTAGTGATGGAGAAGTTGAGCTAGGCAAAGACCAGACGTTTGGAGAGGTCGGAGCCTTCACAAAAACATACCAGAAAAAGATAATCAAGGTAACCGAAGACAACACGATGATTTTCTCTTTTATCATCAACAAAGCAGGACTATCAAGAGAGACGGCAGAGTCGTTCGTAAAGTTCTACGACTCCCTTTTGACCCACACCGTCAATAAGCTATTATGGTTTGATATGCTCTAGTATATCCCAAATACGAGAGCCTGCACGTACCAAACACCGACAGACAAAACATATCCGGCAAACACCGCAAAAAAATACCGCATATGCGAGCTAAATGTATATACCCCTCTCATCTTCCCCATAACAGCCACCCCTGCGGCGGAGCCGAATGCTATGAGCGAGCCTCCCGTTCCAACTGTCAGAGCTAAAAACAGCCACTCCCTAACCTCCATAGCCGGACTTGCTTTCAAAATCGCATACGTCAGAGGTACGTTATCTATAACCGCCGACAAAAGCCCAGCCGACACGTTAACCCAAAACGGAGGCAAAAACTCATATACTTTAGCGGCAGCGGCCAAATAACCGATATATCCGAGTGCCCCGACAGAGGCCATCAAGCCAAAAAAGAATAGCAAGGTATCGTTTTCAATTTTGGAAATACTTTTAAAAATCGCTATATCTTCGCTTTTTTTCCTTTTTAGACTAAAGCCGTATAACATCAGTAGTGACAAACCAAACATCATCCCTATGATCGCCGGAAGGTGTAGTAGTTGATGCGACAATACGGCGCAAGCGATCGTAAAAATACCCAAAAACACAACTATACCGGCTCCCTCTTTGGCGTTAGCCAAAACCTCTTCTTCATCGCCTACGGTCGGTGCTTTGTCTTCGACAAACAAAGACAACAGAAAACAAGTAAGAGCCCATCCGGCAAAAGAGGCGGGGAAAAGGTAGAAAAAATCTGCAAAAGGGGCTTTTCCGGCATTCCATATCATTAGCGTAGTAATATCTCCAAACGGCGACCACGCACCCCCGGCATTTGATGCCACGACAATATTAACAGCTGCCGGAACCAAAAATTTTTTCTCTTTTTTCTCAACGGTCATAATAACGGTAGCAAATATAAGAGCCGTCGTGAGATTATCGGCTACGGCACTTATAAAAAACGTCATAAGCCCACTCACCCACAAAAGCTTTTTGTATCTCATTCCACTCGAAACTACCTTGTTTTTTAGAGCCTCAAAAACCCCTCTCTCATTAAGTGCCTCTATATATGTCATGGCTACAAATAAAAAGAAAAAAATCTCCGCAATCTCAAAAATAACAGCATGGGCAGATTCTCTGAGAGCCTCCGGCACGGAACCGATATCTGCCAAGTGATACACACCCAGTAGTAAATACAAAAAAGTTCCTAGAAACAAAGCGGGCTTACTCTTATTGATCCCGAATTTCTCCTCCATGGCGATTATCACAAAAACCGCCGAAAACAGTAGAAGAGATACTATCCCTATCAAACTACCCGTCAAGTGGCTTCCTCCAATATCTTAAAATCAAATATCCGGCAACTCCGGAAAAAAGCGATGCGATAAAGATACCGGATTTTGCCTCTGCTATTAGTATCTCATCGGCAAATGCCAACGTAGATATAAAAATAGACATCGTAAACCCTATTCCGGCCAAAAATCCGACACCCAATATGTCGGCAAAACCGACATCTTTTGGAAAGTTTGCAATACCGAGCCACAAACCCAAATAAGAAAAAAGGGTAACCCCTATCAGCTTGCCGACAACAAGCGAGACGGCTATAGCAATGGACAAACCGGACTCCGCTATATTCGCACTAGGCTCAAAACCGGCATTAAAGAGGGCAAAAAGTGGCAATACGTAAAAAATATTCCAAGGGTGAAAAAATATCTCCAATCTCTCTAACATCGACATAGATTGAAAACTAAGTGTCGACATACGCTTGAGGGCGACTGTTTTTTCATGATGATCATCGTTTTCCAATGCATCAAAAAATCTCTCTTTTAGTGTTTTCAGCCTCTGCGCAAAACTATCCCTTGAATAATCCGGCGTCGCCGGAGCCAAAAGCCCGACTATAACCCCCAAAATAGTTGAGTGTATGCCAGAGTCCAACATAAAAAACCAAGATATTACAAAAAGCACGGAAAAAGCAAAGAGATTTCTAACCCCCAATCTATATAGAAAAATCATTATCCCGACCACAAGTAGCGAGTACCCCAGACTTGCAAACCCTATCTCTGCCGAATAAAAAATAGCTATCACCAAAATAGCGCCGATATCATCCACCACGGCAAGAGTTAGCAAAAATATTTTTAGCTCATTTGATATGCGACTTCCCAAAAGAGCCATAACTCCGACCGCAAACGCTATATCGGTAGCCATCACGACACCCCAGCCACCTTTTGATTGAGGCGAATCATTGATGGTCAAAAAAAGGAGTGCCGGTACAATCATCCCACCTATGGCCGCCAAAATAGGAAGTGCTGCCGATTTTGGGTTTTTTAGCTCCCCATCTGCAAACTCCCGTTTTAGCTCAAGGCCGATGATAAAAAAGAACACGCACATAAAAGCGTCATTGACGATGTGTTGCAAGGAGTGGGAAAAAGAAAAACCGCCTATGCTGATTTTGAATTCGGTATGGAGCAGATGATAGTATGAACCGCTCCATGGTGAGTTCGCCCACACAAGTGCTAGAATAGTAAATACAATGAGTGTTATCCCGCTAGCCGCCTCAAGATGCAAAAATCTATTTAGAGGCTTTGAGATTATCTCTATCGGTTTTTCTGTCGGCATTTAAAATCCTTAATTAGAAAATTTTAACGTCGCACTTAGGAAAGTTTCATTATTCTAAATTACACGTTTATATTATTTTCAGGGTCGAAGGTATGGAACAAAACAACAATGCACAAAAAGAAGCTCCCAGTATAACAAAACTTTTAAAAGAACGGCTGAGTCTTTTTGAAAACAAAGCCGACGACTCCGTCATAGACGAGCGGATCAGGGGCGATGTTGAGATGAGGGGCGCAAACCTCTGGGTGCTTATGTTTGCTATTTTCATAGCCTCCATAGGCCTAAACGTAAACTCTACAGCCGTCATTATAGGTGCCATGCTAATCTCTCCGCTTATGGGGCCTATCATGGGGATAGGGTATGGAGCCGGAATAAACGACTTTTCGCTTCTTAGAAAAGGGTTTAAAAATCTTGCAATAGCAACCGTGATCGCCTTAACCACGTCAACTTTATATTTTTTGATCTCCCCGCTTAGCTCCGCCCAATCTGAGCTACTAGCCAGAACGACTCCGACGGTATGGGATGTATTGATAGGATTTTTCGGGGGCTTGGCTGGGATAGTCGCCACAACCAGAAAAGAAAAAACAAACGTGATCCCAGGTGTTGCTATCGCTACCGCCCTGATGCCGCCGCTTTGCACAGCCGGATTTGGCCTTGCTACCACAAATATGAATTATTTTTTTGGAGCTTTTTATCTCTATATAATCAATTTTGTTTTTATAGCCCTCTCTTCATTTTTGATTATCCGTGTTTTCAATATAACAGAAAAAAAGTATGTAGATGCAGCGTTGGCAAAAAAAGCCCAGAGATATATCATTGCCATAGTGATTGCCACCATACTACCCAGCTCATATCTGGCATACGAATTGGTAGATGAAGAGATTTTTAAATCAAAAGCAAATACTTTTGTGGCAACCGAATTTAATTTTCAAAATACATCCGTATCACAGCTAAAAATAAATCCAAAGACAAAAACACTCAAGGTGTTTTTGATAGGTGAGCACATACCGCAAAAAGAACTAAACAAAATAAACTCCAAACTACAAGCGGCAGGCCTTAGTAATGCAAAACTCAGAATCTACCAAAACGGTGAAAAAGAGGAGATAAACCTCACAAACCTAAAGGCGGATATCATCTCTGACCTCTACAAGGAGTCCAAGACAAATACCGAATCTATAGCAATAGAGCTAAACAACATAAAAAGTGACATAGCAAAAAATAAAGAATATTTCAAAGATTTGCCAAACGAACTAAAAATAATTTTTCCGGATATAGAGCAGGTGGTTTTGTCTGAAACATATATCCAAGACAACGAAACAAACGAAACCAAAAAGACTTTTGTATTAAACATTGACGGAAACGGCAAAATCTCAAAAAAAGAGCTTAATGCAATAGAGGGCTGGTTACAAACAAGAACCAAACAAGAAAACGTAAAGATATTTTTGGCAAAGTAAGTGTACATCAGAATCAGTTTTACAATTTTACTTTTATTTTCAGCGCTTGCGTACGCCGCAGGGGATACGATATTGCAACCTGACTCACGTATACAGGCAGACGAAGACGGTATTTTTTTGATAAAAAAAAGTGTCGAGAAATCTCAGCAAATAAGCATAGAGCCGGATACTAACGCCGTGTATACTGCATACGAATTCCTAAAGAGACAAGGTTACAGAGTAGACGTAGGGGCGCAATACAAAATAGAGGAAGACAAAGATGATTTGATTTTGGATATGTCGTATCGTGTTTTGTATGCCGGTTCCAAAATAGGGATGTACATAGGGATCACAAAAGGATCAGAACTTGAAAAATTCGTAATATCCAATAGCTTTAAACCAAAGTACGGAAAGCTTAAAATATCTGCGGGACTGCTAAAAAAACTCTCATCTATATACATTTACGACTATGGCATAGAGCAGCAGGAAAAAGTGCGCCAAAATTCAATAGGTATTGAATATAGATACATAAATACCGCAAAATCCATACTAAAAGAGATTAAGACAACGGCACTCTACTATGACTTGAACGGCAAAAAATTAGGCAACATATCGGATATTTTGCTAGATAACGACATACTGTACGACTGGGATACAACATACGGAAAATATACAAGCGGACAAAAAATGGTTGCCGATATAAGCGCCGTATTTAAAGTGCAAAAAAATATAAAAGCAGAGGCGGGGCTTGGATATGAACAAAGCGATTACAATTTACTATATGAAAGACTAAAGCAAAGCAATATAAAAATTCCCAGTTTTTTGTCCTTATCATACCGGATGTCAAAACGTAGCCAACTTGATTTATACATCAAAAATGTCAAAAAGCGGATAACGAAACTTAGGTATACAAAAAACTTCAAAAACGGTTTGAAAAGTTTTATATCCGCCGAGAGGAAGACAGAGGAGGCATTTGCAGAAACTGTCTATAGGTTCGGTTTTGAGTATAGCTTTGGAGGCGACCGGTACGGCGGTAAACTTGAGCCTTTATTTGAAACCAGAAAAACACAAAAGACCCTTTTATTGCAAGACCTTAGCCCAATAACGGATATTAATAATAATGATTTTACAACACTTACTAAATAATAGAAGAAGTTTTTATAAAAACAAATTTTTCACAGCAGTAGTAGCCATTTTTGAAATCAGCGTAATAGCGTACATTGATTATTTTTTTGGAAGCAATATCAACCTTTTTGTCTTGTATCTAATACCTTGCGTACTGGCAACATGGTATATACAAATACGATATGGGCTGTTCTTCGTTGTATTTGCAGTCTTTATCTCGTATTTATCAGACATAATCTTAAAGACAAATACAAATATATTATACACATCCATAAATGCCGTAGCAAGAATGTCTGTTTTTATAGTTGCCGTAATCACTGTCGATAAGATAAAAAAACTCACAAACGAGCTTGAGAGGCTAACACTGACAGACCCACTAACCCATATAGGGAACAAAAGAGCCGCTTTTGCCAGAGGCGATGAAGAGATACAAAAAATGAAAAGATCAAAGCTTCCGCTTTCGATACTTTTTATCGATCTGGATAACTTCAAAAGCGTGAATGATACATTTGGGCATGAGGCCGGAGATGAAGTGATTGCAAAAACAGGAGCAACCCTAAAAAATATCATCCGCACAACAGACTTTACAGCCAGAATAGGTGGGGATGAATTTGTTGTTATGCTGTATGATACAAACATCAAAGGGGCATTGGTAACTGCCGAAAAGATAAGAGCCGAACTGGAAGAGATATTTTCAAATCAGGGGTATGGTGTGACATCTAGTATAGGTGCGGCTACATTCATTAAGCCGCCGCACTCTTTTTCGGCAGCCTTAGATTGTGCTGATTCGCTGATGTATAAAGCGAAAAATACCTCTAAAAATGCTATTGCTTCAGAGGTATTTAACCCTTAAGGCTCATATTGAGTCTAGGGATCTCGACAATATGAACGGTTGTTGAGGCTATACCCACGACCCCTTTTGTATCATCTATGCTATCAAGTATTTTTGTAGAGAGTTCGTCTTTTACCGTTCTACGTTTTGAATGCTCAACTACATACCTAAGCGAAAATTCAATCCAGTTGTCATTGAATGTCATAAAAACGGTTGGCTCTACATTGGCGTTTTCTACGGCATATTTCTTTGTCATCTCGCCCCATTTCTCTTTTGCCGATTTTGTATAATCACCGACGATTCCAATGGCACTATCAAGAATAACCGTTTTTGCCAAAACTCTATCACTCCCATATTTGACAGGTATTTTAATCTCATCCCAAACAAACGGAAAATCACCGGAATAGTTAAAAACAGGCTCCTTAAAAACATACCCGTTTGATATTTTTACAATTCTTCCGCTATATTGGTCGGCCTGTACCCACTCCCCTATCTCCATAACCGTGGTTCTGAGTATCCCTATATCTATCACGTCACCCTTGATACCACCTAGTTGCACCCTATCTCCGACGGCATAAAACTGTCCGAAAGAAAGTGCAATCCAACCGGCTATACTTACTATAACCTCCTGCAAGGCAAACGCAATCCCTGCCCCTGCAACACCGAAAACAACCGCTAGTTTACTTAATTGATTGCTAAAAATACCAATAAGGAGGATAAAAATTAGAAAATAACCGAAAAAAGATGTTGCACTCCTAAGCCCGTAACGTAAATTTTTTTCTTTGACTTTACTTGAAATCAAATACTGAATAACCCTTACAATCAGATTTACAATCAGTATTCCGCCAAGCGCCAAAACAATATCGGTAAAATACTCAGATGAAAATATCTGGCTCATTGGGTCACCGTTGTGCTTTCCGATATTTTTAAATTTTTAATATTCAAAATCTCTAAAAGCTCCGAGGCGGATAGGTTTTCATACATATAAAGCTCTAGCACCTTGGCATATTCGGCCGTCGGAATAGAGCCTCTAATCCACATATCTACGTTTTGCGGCTTTATATATGTATGCATATTTTTTGTTTTGGCAAAAGAGTTTAGTTCGTCTGCCGTATTCTGAAGCGATTTATGTTTTGAGCGAATTATTTTGATTATTCTGCCGTAAAAAAGCTCCATCACTTCCTTGTTTATCCAGTCATAATTTCGCATTATTTTAGCCTTTTTACTCAAAACTATCTACCTAGGATTATAATACCTCAATTTAAAATTGTTATTAAATTAAGCTATTAAGCGTTATTATAGGATTTATTTTAAATCCAAAATTGAAAAAAGTTTTTAGTTTTTGTAAAAGGTTAAAATAGTGGAGACAAAGATACTTTATATCGATAAAAACGATTTAAATAGAGAACTGGTCTCAAAATTACTCGGTAGAGCATACAAGAATATCGTTTCAATTCAGCTTCCGGAGTCGGATACGGTAGAAATAGACGGATTTGATATACTTATAATTGATATGTCTCCCCCTTGGAAGAAAGAGCTAACCCTTGCCTCAAATGTACGCAAAAGTAAAAAACCGCTTCCGATTATTTCGCTATCCTCAGAACCGCAAATGATGTTTGAACTAAAGGGAACTGAGCCCGCTATCGACTCTTTTTTGGGTTATCCGTTTAATTTCAAAAAAACCGTCGAAGAGATAGAGCGGCTAACGACTAAAACAGAGTAGTCCTAACCCCTTTCAGCCTCTGCACATAAGCTACATAATCCATCACTTTAAATTTTGCTTTACACCCGTTATAATTCATATACCTTACTTTACCGAATACCGCCCTAGACGGCCACGCCCTGTCATGCACCCCACCGATACTCCACGCTATCCCCGCATAGCCGTTCGGGTCTCTGCCGTCAAGGGCATATTTGTCGTTTAGATGAACCGCAACCCTGTAAGCCTCTTTGGTACTCGGAGTCCACTCAAGTATCTTTTTCGCCCAGTACATTCTCATATACCCGTGAATTTTCCCCTTCAGTTTTAGCTCATCCTGAGCGGCATTCCAGAGTGGGTCGTGTGTTTTGCCCCCCTCAAACTCATCCGGCGAATAAATATACTCTCTAGGCTCCATGTCCGTTATCGCCGCATTTGCCTTTGCCCACGGCTCCATTGAGTTTTCGTTGTCGTAGTCCTCGCAGTATAGGCAAAAGTTTTCCGCAAGCTCCCTGCGGACTATAAGCTCCTCCAAAAATGAAGCTTTGCTCTCTTCGTTTGCCTCTACCCCTTTAACGGCAAGGGCAACTTCGAGTGAGCTTATCTGTCCAAAATGCAGATACGGCGACAAATCGGAGCAAAAATCTTTTGTCGGGTCGTTTTTGTATGCGGCGTAGCCG
>CALJKN010000142.1 GCA_937973585.1 uncultured Helicobacteraceae bacterium | reverse complement strand
AATTTTAGAAAAAAGGGTGTGTTATGAAGATAGACTCATACAACCTAAAACTATCGGGCAAATCCGAAAAGCTAAACTGGAGCAGTGTCTGGAGTAGCGTATCAAACGATGTCCAAAAAGTGAAAATAACAAACGGCGAAAAACAATCGCTCACTATGTCGGCAAATGCAACCGTAAACACGGCAGACAAAAGCCTAAACGTAAACCTAAGCTCAAACCTTTTTTACTCCCACGTTGACGTAACGGAGTTTACGATACAAGGGCAAAAGCGTGGAAAATGGTACGAGATGGATCCGCTGGTTTTGGGGCTAAACGGCAAACTGGCAGATGTAAACAAAAAAGAGAAGTTTGATTTTGACCTAAACGGCGACGGGACAAAAGAGAGGATGGCGCTACTCGAAGAGGGTAGCGGATTTTTGGCTCTGGATAAAAACAATAACGGTGAGATAGACAACGGAAGTGAGCTTTTTGGGGCGCAAAGCGGAGACGGATTTGCCGATTTGTCCCTTTATGACGACACCAAAGACGGGGTGATCGACGAGAGCGATCAGATATTCTCAAAACTAAAAGTATGGCTCAAAAATGCCGGGGGCGGCTCCATAGTCTCATTGAGCGACGTAAGAGTTGGGGCGCTCATAGTCGAAAACGTATCCTCAAAATTCGACCTAAAAGAGGATGGCGAGACACTCGCAAAGCTGAGAAGTACAGGTCTTGCCGTTATGGAGGACGGTAGCGGAAACTGGCTATCCCACGTAGATTTTACAGTCACGGAGAGTACAGGAGAGGGTAGTGCAGATAATGGTGAAACAGTATCGACTATGACCGATCTAAAAGCGCTAACCGACAAGACAAAGCTAAATCCGTCAGACTCCAATCAAACAAGCAATAGTGAAGATGCGCTTATCGAAAAACTAAAAAAACAACTTCAAGAGATTGAAGCAAAGCTCAGAAGAACTGACAACGAGGGTGAAAAAGTCAAACTAGAAGGTGAGAAAACCGCTTTGACCGCTAGAATTCTCCAGATAGAAAAAAGGGCATCGCAACCGGTCTAGGATAACCCAAGAGCCTCCAAAACAGCCTCTGGGTAGATCTCGTGCTCGACTGCATGTACCCTTTTTTTGTAGCTCTCAAAAGTATCTGTTTTTAGGATCGGAAGACACCGTTGGGCAATAATCTCACCGTCATCCATCCCCTCGCTAACACGGTGGACACTCACACCGCCGACCTTCATACCGCTCTCAAAACTCTCTTTTATCCCATCTTTGCCTTTAAAAAGCGGCAATAACGACGGGTGAATATTGATAGCGGCGATACTATCCGTAAAAACAGGGGTCAAAATCCTCATAAATCCGGCCAGAACGGTCAAATCCGGCGAAAATCCCCTGATTAAATCCACTAAAGCGGCATCAAAACTCTCTCTGCTCTCAAAATCGGTATGAGGCAATATCTCACACCGAACCCCTAGATCTGCCGCCTTTTGTATGCCGGGGGCGTTTTTGTTGTTTGTAATAACAGCGGACACCTCAATCGTGCAACCGGAAAATATTTTTTTGTGAAGCTTTTGGACGATGTTTTGCATATTGGAGCCTTCTCCACTAAAGAGAATGACTATTTTTTTTACAACCAAGCAAATCCTTTTATAACATCATCGGCACACATCGAATAATCGTTTCCTTTGTAGTTTGAGGCGCTGATAGCTACAGCCAAGGAGCCGTTTTTTGCCGCCTCCAAAGGGACAAAGCCCTGCGCCAGATACGCCCCGATAGCACCGCATAGCATATCTCCACTCCCCCCTTTGGCCAGTGCCGGAGTGCCAAAATTCATAACAAAAACCTCGCCACCTTTTCTAATAATCGTATTAGCCCCTTTTAGGACAAGGGTTATTTCCGGATAACGTTCACAAAACATAGCCGCATACCCAAATCTATCAGTCTGCACATCTAAAACCGACACCGAGATACCGAGAGTTTGAGATAAAAGAGACGAAAACTCTTTTGGGTGCGGGGTCAATATAGCTGTCGGACAAATTTCAAGCAGCTCCCCGATATACCGTTTTTTGAACAAATCGGCATCCATCACAACACCCCTGCCCCTGACGGCACTCTCTATCTCTTCTAGGCCGTATTCGTCACCTAACCCCTGCCCTACCGATACGGCATTTGCATTTTGAGGGAAAGTGGATTTGTTCATCACACACATTCCACCGTCAACCCGCTCTTTTGAGACGATACTAACAAGTCCGGCTCCAAGGCGCAAAGCGGCGTTTGCCGCAATCACGGAAGCTCCTGCCGACTCACCGGATATAATAGCCAAATGACCGTAATCGCCTTTATTTGAGCTTTTTGCTTTCCGGTGCGGCAGACAAAAATCATCTCTATCTAACAGATATCCGGCAGAGGCAAAACCCTCCGTATACTTTTTGGCGGATAATCCCAAATCACAGACGGTTATCTCTCCGACAAAATCTTTTGCAAAATCTGAAAACAACGATGTTTTGAGGGCTCCCATCGTAGCCGTATAATCGGCACAAAAAGCCGTATCGTTTTTTTGCATCCCACACCTAACGCCGCTCGGCACATCAACTGCAACTTTCGTCGCTGTTTTGTGGTTTAATGCCTCTATGAGTAGCGCCAAATCTCCCGATATCGGAGCGCTTAGCCCGCTTCCAAAGACCGCATCGATAATCACCTCAAAATCATCATCGAGTGAAGCAAAAGGGATTTGCAGATTTTTTGCTATCTGTTTTTGGAGTACGCAAAGCTTGGATTTAGGGGGGAGAGCCTCATACAAATAGGCGTTTGGAATCATCCGAGAGAGGGCGTATCCGTCCGCCCCGTTGTCTCCGGATCCTACCGCTATAAGGGTTTTTTTGCCGAGTAGGTTTTTTTCGGCTAATAGATTTTTAACACCTGCGGCGGCATTTTCCATCAGGATTTTGGACTCTATTTCATATCTGTCCGTAGCCGCCCTGTCTAACTCTCTTAGGTCGTCAAAAAAAGGTCTGGCCATTTTATTTTTGTTTTTTAAAGCCTTCGCTAAATTTCAAAAAGCTTTTTAGTAGCTTACTCTCGTATTTATCTTTAAATGCAAGCCTTAGAAGCTTTCTTTTGAATGTAAACCCTTTGATTTTTACCTCAAAAAGTTTCCCCTCGTCAAGCTCTTTTTGAACCGCAAGTCTTGAGAGGCACGTGACCGAGTCGCTACTCATAACAAGTTTTTTGATCGCCTCATTGTGTCCTAGCGTCAAAAATATATTTAACTTCGCAAAATGCTCACCGAGTCCGCTCTCAAATACCGCTCTGGTGCCTGAGCCTTTTTCTCTTAGTATCCATTTGTATTCCGCAAGTTCATCGATTTTGTACTCTTTTTTCTTGTACGCATCTTTGTCGGACACCACCACAATCAGCTCGTCGTCATCCCAAGGGTGTGTTTCAAATTTCGGATCATTGATAAAACCCTCGATAAAACCTATATCAATCTCTCCGCTCTCAAGCATAGCCGCTATTTTTTTCGTATTGGCAACAAGAAGCTCACATCTGGATTCCGGATACATCTCCATAAAGCTATAGACGAGTTCAGGCATGATGTAGTCGCCGACTGTTTGGCTGGCTCCGATTTTTAGCCTACCGCTTACGCCGTCTTCCAAAAATATACTCTCCAACTCTTCAAACTCTTTTAGGAGTGCGGTTGATTTTTCAAGAAGCAACCTACCGTTTTCGTTTAGGATTAGTTTTTTGTTTCTTCTCTCAAAAAATTTGGTATTCAGATTTGCCTCAAGCTCCTGAAGCGCCATAGATATAGCCGACTGAGAGATCCCCAGAGCCTCTGAGCTGTTTGTGACGTGCCCCGTCGTTGCAACCTCTTTGAAAATCTCGAGTTGTCTCATCGTAAATTTCATACACTCAACCTTTTAATAGTCAATTTTTTTGATGATTATACAATAAATAATTTTATTTTACTTATTTTTTTGTTTGGGATATAATTCTGTAAAAGATTTTTAAAGGAGTCTATCGTGGCATTTTCGGCCCAAAATAGAGGTAATACTCTGAGCGGCATTTGGTTTGTATCCCTTTTTGCCTTTGCCTCTATGTACATATCAGGTCTCCCTTTTATAAAAGCGCTCGGGATGAGTCCGCTGGTTATAGCAATAATATTCGGTATGATATACGGCAATACCTTAAGACAAAAATTACCTACGCAGTGGGTACCCGGAATTATATTTTCCTCCAAAAATATCCTCCGTTTTGCTATCGTCCTATACGGCTTTAGAGTCACATATCAACAGGTTTTTTCGGTTGGATTGGAGGCGATTGCAATTGATGCTTTTATCGTTATCGGAACATTTATACTCGGTTGGCAGATAGGAACCAGAGTATTGGGGCTAGATAGAGATTCATCTATGCTGATAGCCTCCGGAGCCTCTATATGCGGTGCGGCGGCAGTACTTGCAACCGAGGGAACCCTAAAAAGCGAAGCATACAAAACCTCTATGGCCGTCGCCACGGTGGTACTTTTCGGAACTATTGCGATGTTTGCCTATCCGATGCTCTACAACTCCGGCATACTGGGTTTTGATGCAAAAGAGTACGGGATATACGTAGGGGCTACGGTACACGAGGTAGCACAGGTCGTAGTGGCAGCGAACGCCATATCGCCGGAGGCTGGAGATACCGGAGTAATCGTCAAGATGACCAGAGTTATGATGCTTGCTCCGTTTTTGCTCGTTATTGCACTATTTGTGACAGGAAAATCAAACGGCGGCGAAAAAACAAAAATAATGATCCCGTGGTTTGCGGTTTATTTTCTTTTGGTTGTAGGTTTCAATTCGTTACAGTTGGTTCCACAAAATATTATTTCGGTTATAAATGAGCTTGACACTTTCTTGCTTGCTATGGCTATGGCGGCTCTGGGGATTGAGACGAACTTCAACAAAATCAAAGGTGTCGGGATGAAACCGATTTATTTGGCTTTGATTTTGTTTGTATGGCTTGTCGTTGTAGGGTATGCCCTCATAAAATTTATATAAAACTCAAAACATAAAAAAGGATTTTCCCTTTTTTATGTTTTTTACTACTTATCCGGATTGTGCTCTATCGCAAATTTCAGATGCGGGAGCTTTGCCGGAAGCTTCAAAATTCTGTTTATCATAATAGCTAGATACAACCTACTCCTCCATGAAGAGGTAGGCCAGTTGAAATGAACTGAAAACTTTTTCTCAGGATACCAATCCTCCAAAGACCTCAAAAGCTCTTTTATCTGTGTATCGATGCTCAGATACGATTCAAGCGGCAGTATAAAATGGTTTTTTGCCATCTTATCCGGAGTCGGCATCCGCCCCAGAGCAAACGTAATAAATATGGAGTCACTTTTTATTTTTCTGGGTCTCTCAAACGGTCTCAAAAATACAATCTGTATCTCTTTTGCCTCTACTTTGTCGATTTCGCTGACAACACTAAATCTGGTATCGAATTTTGAAAACCTCCCCTCCTCTTTTCGCATAAAATCTTTTAGCACAAGCCCCAAAAATAGCATCCCCATAGATGCTAATGCCCAAAAAATAGCGCCGTTTTGTTTGTGTGAGACCAGATACAAAAAGACCGCCGAAAAGATAACTAGCAAGATTACATTTTTGAAAAAACTGCTCTTATACTCTTTGATATGGGAAAAACCCTGCGTAAACCTAAAGACTATAAGTCCGGAGAGGTTGATAATAAAAGTAGCGACAAGCCCTATCGCATACATATCGGCAACCATTGCCTGACTTCCGCCCGTAGCTACGATTACGGAACTAAAAAACAGAGCTAAAAATATTACTATCCTATACTCGTTTCCGTGTCTGTTTTTTGTTGCAATTTTTTTGATCCCGAATCTCTCCGCCATCGTAGAGACAAGCTCAGTACCGGCTACCATCGCCGTATTGACCGCAAACGTCAAAGCCACAAAAGCGGCGGCGGCAATCAAAAATGAGAGATACTCCCCTCCGACGGCGGCGGCAAATGTAGGTATAAGGTTTGTATCTGAGATTTTTGGATCCGGTACGGCTGTTATGGCAAGCAAAGAGAGGGTCGGGGTAACCACGCCGATAAAAACAATCAAAAATATATAGGCACCTTTGATAACCCTCCAACTCTCGGTTAGTTTTCTGGTTTGAAGCACCGACTCTATACCCGAATATGCGAGGATTGTAGATGCAATACCGACAACAAGCATCGTAACAAAACTATCAACTCCCGAAAAGAGCTTGCCGGATGTAATCGTAATAGAGGAGACGACGACTCTAGCCTGCATTGAGTCCATATCGTAAAAGCCGAGCACAATCGTAATTCCCAAAATATAACAGACAAACCCGAATAGATAAAATGTAACCTTTGAGTTTTCTCTAATCCCGAGAATATTTAAAAGTGCAATACCCCATACGATTCCAAGCTCCAATAACAGTTTTGCCGTATCGGAGAGTCCGGAAAACCCGTCAAGGTTTTCTATAGCCGATATTGCAGATATTGCAGCCGTATTTACATAGTCGACAAGGATTGATGCGGCGGCCACAAGCGATACGTTTCTGCCAAAAACCATATATGAAAACGAGTAGACACCACCCCCCTTGTAGCCAAACTTCTCCATGATTCTGGCAATTTCGGTCATCGAAAAAGCAAAAGCAGCGACTATCAACGCAGTAAGCGGCATAAAGAGAATGGAGTCATAGCCTACAAACCTAAAACTCTCGGCAGGGGCGTAAAATACGGAGGTGATAACGTCCATAACGGTTATAACGCCGACACCCAAAAAGCCGAGATAGACTATTCCGTTTTTGGTGTAGCTGATATTGTCTCTTTTAGATTTTAAAAGCCTCAAAAAATAGGTTATGGCTACGATGCACCCAAAACATATTAAAATCTTTATCAAATCCACATCAAAACTCTTTTAGTTCATTATACAAGCTGTCTCTCTCGACAGGGGTAAAACCTCCGTTTTTGATTAGTCCGATTAGAGTCTCCTTGCTAACCCCTGAGCTACTATCGGCTCCCGCTTTTGAAATAATCGATTCGTTCTGTATAGTCCCATCCAAATCATCGGCTCCAAACTCGGCCGCCGTCAAAGCCAGATTCAAACTAGCGGCAACCCAATACGCTTTTATGTGCGGCACGCAATCTAACATCACCCTGCTGATAGCCACGGTTTTTAGAATCTCTTGGCCGGTTGCACCGTGAGGTACGTTTAAGAAGTTGTTTGCCGTATTGTAGACGAGGGGGATAAACGCATTAAACCCTCCTGTTTTTTCTTGCAGTTTTTTGATCCGCTCTATGTGGTCTACCCTGTGTGCCCTGCTCTCCACATGCCCAAATAGCATCGTAGCATTTGATTTTTTTCCAAGCCCATGCCACGTCTCGTGGATTTTGAGCCAATTATCACTTGTTACCTTCCCTTTTGCTATGTATTTTCTGGTCTCTTCGTCAAAAATCTCGGCACCGCCCCCCGGCATAGAATCAACTCCGGCCTCCGCCATTTTCTCCAACGTCTCTTTGTAGCCAATCCCCTCAAGCTCCGACAAAAAATGAACCTCTGCCGCCGTCAAAGCCTTGACGTGTATGTTGGGAAAAAGCTTTTTAATATCTCTAAAAAGGGGGAGATAGAACGATAGCCCCATATCCGGATTATGCGCTCCGACTATGTGAACTTCGGTGATCTCGTTTTTTACCCCGTCTATCTTTGATATTATCTGCTCCGTCGTCATTGAGTACGGATTCGGGTTTTTGCGACTGGCGGAAAAGGCGCAAAACTTGCATACGTCCTTGCATACATTTGTCGGATTAACATGGATATTGGAGTTAAAAAAAAGTTTTTTTTGCCACTTCTCTTTTCTGATGTTATCGGCCATAACACCCAAATCCAGTAGATTTTTTTCATATAGTTCTAACATTTAACCTCATTTCCAGCCAGTCTTTTTAGCTCATGGCAAGCAAAGCCGGCTTTTAACCTATCTTCTATATTCATCTCGTTTTTTGGTTTCAAGCCACCGGGTAGAGTCTCTTCGATAATATCAAAATAGACCGACGGCTCACACCCAGCCTCTTTACAGGCATACTTGAACCACTTGTCGCCTTTATGGACGTGGCTTATCTCATCTCTTAGGATTATTTTTAACGCTTCAACCAACTCGGGTGATATTTTATCGGCCTTTGCGCTTAGTTTTTTGTTTGCATCCAATCCTCCGGCCTCCAGATATCTGGGGATTGCCGCCATCCGCTTCAGAAGGGTATCGCTCCTCCTTAAAGCATCAAAAAGCGATATATGAACCGGATAGTCTCCGTATTCCCCTCCAAAAGAGCGGAGAATCCCTTGTAGAGCCGAAAAATGGTCGCACTCCTCTTTTGCTACCTCTACCCAATCTTTATAAAAATCGGTCGGAAGCCCCCGAAAACTATAGCATGCGTCAAGTGCCAAATCTATAGCGGCATACTCTATATGGGTCAGAGCATGGATAAATACCTTTTTTCCATCTATACTGTCCAGATTTCGTCTTTTGGGAACCTCAGCCGGACGGACGATATCACAGATTGCCGCATAAGATGGTTTGCTCTGAATCAAAATTTCGCAATCGTTTGCAAAGCAAATAAACTCTCCCGCCAAAAAAGCATCCCAAATGGCGTATACTTTTTTGATTTTGCTATCCGGACAACTCTCCTCCAAAGCATCCCAAACAGCCTTGAAAAAATCCATATTAGCCCTTCAGGGATACAAGTTCGGCCACGGTGTCGTCAAACTCTACTTTTTCGTTTTTATCCTGCTTCAAAAAGCTCTCAATAAGCCCTTTTTTGTCTATCGCCTCGTCAATCTCTCTGTCGCTCCCTTTTTGATAAGCACCGATTCTGATTAGTACCTCATTCTCTTTTAGCGTAGCATACATCCGACGAAACTTAAAAGCCGCCTCTTTGTGCTCTTTTGTGACTATGTCGTTCATAAGCCTTGAGGCGGAGTTTAGGATATTTAGCGGCGGATAGATCCCAAAGTCCGTTAGGCTTCTGTCAAGGACAAAGTGTCCATCCAAAATCGAACGGGACTGGTCGGCTATAGGGTCAGACATATCGTCTCCCTCGACAAGGACGGTAAAAAATGCCGTTATGGAACCTTTCCCCTCCTCTTTTCCGGCTCTCTCCATCAGTTGCGGCAAAAGCGATAGAGTAGACGGCGGATACCCTTTTGTCGTCGGCGGCTCACCGAGAGCTAGACCAATCTCACGCTGAGCCATCGCAAACCTCGTAACGGAGTCCATCATAAACAAAACATCTCTACCCTGCTCTTTAAAATACTCCGCAACACTCATAGCGGCAAAAGCCCCGTACTTTCTCATCAGAGCCGAATCGTCCGACGTAGCTACGACGAGAACCGTATTTGTGAGATCTCCCCCTAGATTTTTCTCGACAAATTCGGGAACCTCTCTGCCCCTCTCTCCGATTAGCGCAATGACTTTTACATCGGCCTTGCAACCCTCTACTATCATCCCCATCAAAGTCGATTTTCCAACACCGGAACCGGCAAAAATACCTAGTTTTTGGCCTCTTCCGCATGTTAGCAATCCGTCAATGCTCTTGACCCCGACCGGAAAAACCTCTTCTATAAGCCCCCTTTTCATAGCGGCAACAGGCGGACGGATAACCGCTATCGTATCGTCAAGCTCCAACTCACCCTTGCCGTCTATCGGCTTCATCAAAGGATTTACTACACGCCCGAGCAACCCGTCTCCGACTTGTATTTTAAGCCCTGTCTCGGAGGCATATACCCTATCTCCGATTTTAAACCCCTCTACAAACCCAAACGGCGAGATACTAAATTTTGCCTCATCAAGAGCCGTCACCATCCCGAGGCTCTCCAGATTTTCGCTCTGGGACGATATACGGACGATATCGCCGACTCCGGTATGAAGCCCCGTTGCCTCAAAGTTTGTAGCATTTACTCTGGTAATTACGGCAAAAGCAGGGGAGAGGTTTACTTTTTGGAGTTTTTTTTGGAGTGAGCTTAACGGCATTAAAATCTATTTCCTTGAGGGGTATTTATAATCGAATAAAACTCTTCCCTTGTTTTTGCATCCTTCAGAAAAAGCCCCCTAAGCGCCGATGTGGTCGTAGAGGAGTGCATCTTTTCAACCCCCCTCATCTCCATACACATATGTCTTGCGTTTATAACGACCCCAACACCTCTGGGTTTTATAGTGGTCATAATAGCGTCGGCAATCTCTTCGGTTAGTTTCTCCTGAATTTGGAGCCGTCTGGCAAAAATATCGACGAGTCTAGGGATTTTGGATAACCCCACCACTTTTCCGTCCGGTATATAAGCAACATGAACCCTTCCGAAAAACGGAAGTATATGATGTTCACACATCGAGTAAAACTCTATATCCCTAACCACAACCATCTCTGAGCTTTTGCTCTCAAATAGCGCATCGTTTAGAACCTCCGATGGATTTTTGTCGTACCCGCCGAATATATGCTCATAAGCTTTTGCGACCCTAAGCGGAGTTTTGATTAGCCCCTCTCTGCTCTTATCTTCCCCTATTAAATTCAAAAGCTTTGCAATCAAAGACTCCACTTCTTCCCTTTTATTAACCACCGACACCCTTGTAAAAATAATTCTATCCTTATTTTAAGCCCTATTATCTTTATTTTAGATATTAGCCGAAAACTCAGCACTAAAGAGGTTTATTCCGGATGGTTGGCTTTAGGACAAAATCGGAGTTGCTAGTTTGTAGAGCGGAGTTCGTTTAGTTTAGTTAATTTCATATCTTTTTTTCTTTAACAACAAAGCGACAAAAGCAGCAAATACAATACCGAGTACACCTATTTGCTGCTATCCACAAGAAGCATTAGCTAGCCATAAACTTCGTCATGCGTTCCGATATTTACCAGTATTATCTCATCGTCTATAATTTTGATAAATATCACGATTCTATACTCGTATGTCAGCGATACTGCGTGATACTCGGATAGCTTACCTTTGAGCTTATGCGTTTTTAGCCATGTCGCCGTATAGTCCTCTGTTAGCTGTGCGAGAACCTTTTCGTATCTCTCCAATAACTCTTGATGTTTTGCGAAAAACTTCGCTTCTTTTTTGCTATATCGTTCTGTTGCGCTAAGCTTCATTTCTCAGGTTATTTATATGCGTTTTTATGTCGTTTATCGGTGTTGTTTTTGATGTATTTGCCTTTAGTCCTTCCAAATCCATCAAAAGCTCGTCTTCCAAACTTGTGTATTTTTCGGTTTTTACAACATCTTTTAAGTGCTCAAGCAAAAACATCACCTTGTCCATTGCGCTATCCTCGACCTTCAAAAGCAATGTTTGCATATTCAGAACCTTTTGTTGTTTTTTTGGCGGATTATAACACAAAAACGGAGTGTGGGTTTGTGGAGGGGGTGCGTAGGTGCTATGGTGTGCCTAGGGGGACGGCTTTTGTTGCCTGTCCCCTTTAATTCATCCAAAATATAAAATCAAAACAGACTAACAAATCGCCCAAAATACCAAATAACCTAATTGCCTCGGACGCACCGGACATAATAGCTATTACCCTTAACGCTGCTGTCCACGAAGCCGTAGTCAAAGTTGACATGCCACGCAAGGATAGATGCGTCATAGCTAGTAGACGACCAGTAGCTGCTCGAAGCGGTGTTCACAAAGGTAGCATCTATGGCAGGATTAGACCTGCCATAGTCCGGAAGCGTACTTAGCTCCGTCTCGGTAGGGAGTCTCCAGTCGGTGTAGCCTCCAAATACTGCGGTATTGAGAGCTTGGCATGTAGTGCTATTTGCATTTGCCCATGTGGCTGTCGTACTTGCCGCCGCCGCATTATCCTGCCACTGTAGCCCTGTCACATTGTCGGTGACTATGCCGTTTGCCCCGTTTCTCACGTAGCTTCTAGTTGTCCCTTTTTGGTATGTTCCGTCGTCGTTTGCGGCGTAGCTAACGGTCTGTCCTGTTTTTAGGACTTTTACGGCTCTTGTGCCCGTAGTGGTGAAGCCAATAGACGTGACGGATGATTGTTTGGATAGATCCAGAGCGTTTGCGGCTACTATGTATAGTTTCATATCTGTAGCGGGTTTGATGTTTGAGGTGTCGCTTATTGTAGTGTTTTTGGATGTTTGGGCTGTGTGTGCTCCGTTGCCGCTTGTGACCCATGTCGTACTACTGTCGGCGTTTTGTCCGGCTACTATCTGGGTAGCGCTTGGGGCTGTCATCTCTGTGGGGAGGGCTACATAGTAGAGGGTAGAGGCGCAATCTACCGTAGCGGATAGAGTACCTCCGCTAGAGCTAGAGGTGATAGAGGATGATGATATGGAGGGGATAGTGGAGGCTGTGCATGATGAGGAGCCTCCGCCGCTTCCGCCTCCCCCGCTAGAGCCTCCGCTATTTGTCGAGCCGCCGGAGAGTCTCCCTATGGCTCTTAGGGTAGACTCCAGATGGCTCTGTGCGGTGGATAGTGCTCTTAGTGATTTACCTGCACTCTGGACTATCGTCTGTAGCTGTGTCTCGTTTAGAGTTTTTGCATCTAGTGATGTCTGCATGGAGCTATGGGTAGATGAGGATATGGATATACCGTTTGAGGGGTCACCGTCCTCATCTAGTGATTGGAGTAGTCTAGCTATCATCAGAGTAGAGGATGCCGTACTGTCGGCTCCCCCTGCCCCCGATAGGTCTCCCGGGGTCATATATCCATCGGATGAGACCGTAGAGGAGCCTAGAGCGGTAGTACCGATACGAAATGAGCAGGTATCTCCGGTATTGTAGAGAAAAGAGCCGTCAGAGCCTGTGATACCTCCGTATGCTCCACACGTATACGATACCCCTGATGCGGCAGAGTCTACCAGATACCCTATAGATGTCGGTCTGGTTGTTTGGACGGTGGATGATGAATCAGAGCCGCCGCAACCGGATAGTAGTATGGCGGAGACTACCGTAGAGAACAGGATCGAACCGTTTTTTTGTGCTTGCTTCATAGTGTTTTCCCGATATTTTGATAAATATGCAAATAATAGTTATAACCTATAGGATAACAGGCTTGCGTTATATTTAGCGTTATATTTAGCGTTATATTTTTGGTAAATTTGTGTAAATTTTTTCGATTTTTGATTATTTTTTGGTCTGTTTTTAATTTTTGATACAATTTGACAAAAAACTTGTCGGTGAACAGCCTTACAAAATAGAACCTCTAAGGTAGGAGCAACAATGCTACTAGATGTTATTGACATGAAACTAAACGGCGACTATAAGTTGCTTTTGACATTTGAAAACGGTGAGCTTAGGGAATTTGACTGCTCTATGCTTTTGAATGAAAAACCGTTTGACGCTATCGCAAATCCCGCCATGTTCAAACAAGCAAAAATAGAGTACGGTACGGTAGTATGGCCAAATGAAATTGACATAGCGCCGGAGACTTTGTATTTGGATTCGGTAGCGATTTGAGTTTTAGCCAATCTATCAAGTCTATTTGGCTCCTACTCCTCCTAATCTCCAACCTATATGCCGCTCCCGTATCTATAGGGGAGAGGGATTCGGACGTGTCGATACTGGAGCACTCTACCCTATTTGTAGAAAAAAACGTACACCGTGAGCACCCGAAAGAGCCGAAAACAGACGGAGCGTACAAGCCTTTCGGCTCTGATTTTGCGTCTCTCGGGTATATGAGCGACGAGGCTGTATGGGTACGGTTTGAGCTGAAAAATACGACGGAGGGCGAACTAACCAGAGAGATACACATAGACAACTCGATGCTAGATAGCATCACCCTCTACGAGGAGGGGGTACAGCCTAGGTGTAGCGGCGTATTTGACAGGGGTGTGTTTGACGGGATTTTGGATTTTCATTTTACGATTAGCCTCAAACCGCAAGAGACAAAAGTATATTATCTGAGAGTTTTTTCTAACTCTTGCGCTACATACTTTCACATATCCGCAAAGACAAAAGATAGTTTGTGGCTATACAACAACAAAAGAGAGATGATACTCACGTTTTTTGCCGCCGCCATGA
>CALJKN010000141.1 GCA_937973585.1 uncultured Helicobacteraceae bacterium | reverse complement strand
TGCTCTTCCGATCTCCGACGGTTCGTCGAAATTCGGCAAAAACAACAAGTGGGGCTTAGACTACCGACTTATCTAGTGGAGGAGCTGGACGCTCTTGGGGCTAGCTATGAGCTTAACCGTAGCGAGATAATCGCAGAGGCTATAAACTCCTACATACAAGAGCAAAAGGCTTTGATGTTTTACGGGGAGTTTGAAGAGTCGGCGAAAGAGCTCAAAGCCGTGATAGACGGTAGTAAAAAGGCAGGTACGCTAAATGAGCTGATAGATGAACTTTCAAATCATTAGCCTCGAGAGCTTCAAAAAAGATGCAAAGCAACTTGCCAAAAAATACGCCAAACTATCAATCGACCTGCAAAAACTAAACGACACGCTAAGTGAAAATCCAAAAGCCGGAATAGCTCTATCCGGCGGACTACACAAACTAAGACTCCAAAATAGCTCTACAAACAGCGGCAAAAGCGGTGGGTTTAGGGTGATTTATTATTACATAGACGAGAAAAACAATATATATCTAATGAAAATATATTCAAAAACCGAGATTGAAAATATCAGCGAAGAAAAACTCGTCGAAATCTTAGCCGCAAGTGGTGTTACGCAGGCTTAAAATTTGAACGGCTTTTGCAAAACTCGACCAAAAAACACTCCGTCTCACACAAAGGATTTTTGGCTTTGCAGATATACCGCCCGAAAAGTACCATAGCCTGATGGAGCGTCGCCAGTTCGCTTACATAGGCTTTTGATAAATCTTCTTCGGTTTTTACCGCTGTTTTTGCGCTTGATAGCCCCAGTCTATGCGCCGTGCGAAATACATGGGTATCGACTGCCATATGGTTGCTTTGCAAAAACTCTATCATAAACACATGTGCCGTCTTTTGCCCTACTCCGGCAAGGCTTTTGAGTGAGGCTTCATCGTGCGGTATAGAGCCGCCGAAATTTGCAACTACGTTTTGCGCCATGGCTAACAAATTTTTGGCTTTATTGTTGAAATAACTACAAGATTTGATGAGCGAGGCTATCTCCTCTACACTGGAATCGGCCATCGCCTCTACGGTCGGCAAAGCGGCAAAAAGCCCTTTTGTGATGATATTTACCCGCTTGTCCGTACACTGCGCCGAGAGTATAATCGCAACGAGCAGTTCGTAATCGCTTTTGAACTCCAGTTCGGTCTTTGCCGAGCCGTAACGCTCCAAAAATCTTTTTTTTATCTCTACAATCTCTTTTTTTGTAGCTTTTTTCATCCTATTGCAACCCATAAGTAAAATATTTTTAAAACTTCACAAAATAATATAAAAAAATAACAAAAACGCTCGCAAAACGCATTATTTTCTGATATAATTTGTCCTATTTAATGATTTTTAAGGTTAATTATGTTTGGTAAAGTTTTTTTTAAACATAATGAGCCGATACGGAGGTGCAAAAGATGACCAATAGCGGCGTTAAAAACACTCTCAAAAATATGTTGTTTCAAAGATACCAAAAACTTCTTTTGTCATACGAAGAGGTGCAAAAAGAGGTACTGGACAACCCAAGACTGGTAGTCTCCAGCTCTGTCGTCCCAAATACATGGCTGATAGATGACGTAGTCGCATACCTATGTATCCCTTACGAACACGGTATCAACAAAAACACTACTATAAAAGAGAAAAAACAACTCATAATCAGCCACGTCAACAAAGAGTTGGAAAAATACTGGAAAAAAGTCTACGGCAAACACCACGCAATGCACATCTGAAAAACACCATAAAACTACGGACGGTTTTGATAGAATCTCCGTATTTTTTATTTTGGAGCCGCAGATGCAAACCCCTGTCACAACAACAACTCCACCATACTACGCCGTGATATTTACCTCAATCCGGACAGAGACGGACAACGGCTACGGCGAGATAGCACACAAAGTACTCGAAGAGGCGACAAAACAAGCAGGCTTTTTGGGCTTTGAATCGGCTAGAAACGAGATAGGGATATCGATATCATACTGGAAGAGCCTAGAGGCGATAGAAACATGGAAAGCAAACACCCTACACAAAAGCGCAATGGGCAAGGCAAGGGATTTTTATAAATTTTTTAGGGTTAGGGTGTGTAAGGTTGAGAGAGAGTATGGGTTTTAAAGTTTTAGATTTTTCGCCGCAAGATAGTGATGAACTGGCAAAGCTTGCCGTATCGGCATTTGAGCAGTACAAAGATATTTACGACGACTGGGACGTTTTCATCTCTCGTATAGCCGCTATGCCATCTCTTGCCGATAGTTCTGAGATTATAGTCGCAAAGATTGACGATGAGATAGTCGGGGCGGTCGGATATGTAGCGCCGCACAAACCAAAGGCGGAGTTTTTTGAGCCTGAATGGGCAGTCGTCCGTATGCTGGTTGTCACGCCAAAAGCTAGAGGGCTGGGAATCGGCAAAGCGCTCACCGAGGAGTGTATCAAACGGGCAAAAAGAGACGGAGCACAAACCGTCGCCCTACACACGAGCCAGATTATGCAGACCGCCCTTGCAATGTATCTACGGATGGGTTTTAAGTACAAAAAAGCCGCCCCGAATATATTTGGCGTGGAGTATGGGGTCTATACGATGGAGATAAACTAAAAAATTTCAAAAACAAAACATACGGGGGAAAATATGGATTTTTTGTCACTTAAAACACCGATCGGGGATATGTTGGCTTGCGCCGATGACTCCGCCCTCCTCTCTCTTGATTTTTGCGACGACGACAGATACCAAGCAACCGACAATCATATACTAAAGACTCTAGCGATAGAGCTATCCGAATATTTCGACGGCACCCGAAAGGAGTTTACAATCCCCCTAAAACCTCTCGGAACACCTTTTCAGCTCCGTGTATGGGAGACCCTCAGGCAAATACCTTACGGCAAAACCGTCTCATACGCTGTCGAGGCCGATATGTTGGCCCACCCAAAAGCCGTCAGAGCGGTAGCAAATGCCAACGGCAAAAATCCAATATCAATCATCATACCGTGCCACAGAGTAATCACCTCCGGCGGCTCCATAGGGGGCTACGCTGGCGGCGTATGGAGAAAAGAGTTTTTACTTAAACTAGAAGAGACCTCTGATTAAACAGAGGTCTCAAAAGAGCAACTAGTTGCGAGAGTCGTCTGCTGAAGACCTAATTTACGGCTCTGCCGGAAATTTGAGAATTAATCAAATGGGTCAATAATTAAAAATATATTTTTTGAGAGCAATTATTGTTTTAAGCAAACTCTAACTTTTTACGGAATAATATATGAATATCTGTTCATATATTCATATAAAGGATTAGAGAGTGGGAGAATACAATTGCGACTGCTTCATCACCCATGATGATCTCATCGAAACCGTCAAGACAAATATCCCTACAGAGGAGACACTATACGATTTGGCGGAGCTTTTCAAGGTTTTTGGAGACTCCACGAGGGTTAGAATCATATCGGCTTTATTTGTGAGCGAAATGTGCGTTTGCGATATCGCAAAACTGCTTGGGATGAACCAATCGGCAATATCCCACCAGCTCCGTATCCTCAAACAGGCCAGACTAGTAAAAAACAATAAAGTCGGGAAAACCGTTTTTTACTCTCTTGATGACGAGCATATAAAAAATATTTTTGATCAGGGGTTGGAACATATTTTTGAAACAAGGAGCAGAGTATGAGCGGCGATACAAAATGTTGCTCCAGATGTGCGCCCATAGAGCCTACGGTAGCAATCAAATGCAAAGACGAACATCATGACCATGACCACCATGACCATGATCACGACCATCACCATCACGGCGAAATAGAGAAAAAAGACATAGCGATGTTTGCGGCGGGGGCGGCGTTATTTACGGCGGCTCTTTTTATGGATGAGGCAAAGACCGAGACCCTTTTTGTGTTTTTGGCGGCGTATCTACTTGTCGGGTGGGAGATACTGTTTTCGGCTATAAAAAATCTAGTCAAAGGGAAAGTATTTGACGAGAACTTTTTGATGTCCATAGCAACAATCGGAGCTTTTGCTATCGGAGAGTATCCGGAAGGGGTTGCCGTTATGCTATTTTTCAGGGTCGGAGAGTTTTTTCAGGATTTAGCCGTCGCAAAAAGTAGACGCTCGATTGAGGCCTTGATGGATATACGTCCAGACTACGCCAATGTGATTAGGGGCGAAAAAACAGAAACGGTAAAACCGGAAGATGTAGCCGTAGGTGAACTAATTGTCATAAAAGCGGGTGAGAAAGTACCGCTTGACGGCATAGTCCAAACCGGAAAATCAACACTAGACGTATCGGCGCTAACCGGCGAATCGCTCCCAAAAGAGATAAAAGAGGGGGACGAGGTACTATCCGGCTCCATAAACAAAACCGGACTTTTGACGGTAAAAACCACAAAGCCGTTTAGCGAATCGACGGTCTCAAAAATCCTAAATCTAGTCCAAAACGCAAGCTCTAAAAAAGCAAAAACGGAGAATTTTATCACTAGATTCGCCAAATACTATACACCTTTTGTCGTGTTTTCGGCTATCGCTTTGGCTTTTATCCCACCTCTGTTTTTCGGGCTTGAGAGTTTGTCGGAATGGTTTGGGAGGGCTTTGGTATTTTTGGTCGTATCGTGCCCTTGCGCCCTTGTAGTATCGATACCTCTCGCATTTTTCGGCGGCATAGGGGGTGCCTCTAAAAACGGTATTTTGGTCAAAGGGGGAAATTTTTTAGAGGCGCTAAACAAAGCCCAAACCGTTGTTTTCGACAAAACGGGGACGCTCACAAAAGGGGTCTTTGGGGTAACCGGTATCCATACCGAAAACGGATTTGACGAACAAACGGTTTTGGAGCTAGCCTCATACGCCGAATACTACTCAAATCATCCGATAGCACAAGGGATTAAAAACTCATTCGGTAAAACGATAGACGAGAAAAAAATATCATCACACGAGGAGCTATCCGGATACGGGGTAAAAACAGTCATAGAGGGTAAGGTAGTTTTGGCCGGAAACGAAAAACTACTAACCGAACAGGGCATAACCCATCCGCAAAAAAAATCCGATACGACAACGGTATATATAGCGATAGACTCCGTATATGCGGGATGGATAACACTTGAAGATACGATAAGAGAAGATGCGGTAAATACGATAAAAACCCTAAAAGAGGCCGGAATAACCGATATAACGATGCTAACCGGAGATAATAGCGAGAGTGCAAATCTTGTAGCCCAAAAACTTGGGATAACCAATGTATACGCCTCACTACTACCTCATCAAAAAGTTGAAATATTGGAGCAAATCATCTCCAAAACGGCAAACGGAGGCAAAACGATATTTGTCGGGGACGGCATCAATGATGCCCCGTCGCTAGCCAGAGCCGACATCGGTATCGCTATGGGCGGGGTCGGTAGCGATGCCGCTATAGAAGCGGCCGATGTCGTCATCATGAACGACGAGATATCAAAGGTATCATCGGCTGTCAAAATCGCCCGAAAAACGCACATCATAGTCTGGCAGAATATAGCATTTGCTCTAGGCGTCAAAGGGATTATTATGGTTATGGGGGCGTTTGGAGTCGCTACGATGTGGGAGGCGGTATTTGGAGATGTAGGTGTGGCGCTAATAGCCGTCCTCAACGCCGCAAGAATCCTAAATACAAAAATTTAGGGCTTCTCTATTTTATACCCAAAACCTCTGACGTTGGCAACCAGTTCGTCGCCTAGCTTTTTTCTGAGGTTATTAATCTGAACTCTAATGTTTGTGGGGTCTATATCCTCCCCCCAAACATAGCTTTGAAAATCGTCTATTGTTACGATATCTCCGATATTCTCAACAAGCAGGGATATGATTAGAGCCTCTTTTTTTGTAAGCACTACCCTCTCCCCTGCTTTTTTTAGCTCCCCCCTCTTTACGTCAAAACAAAACCCGTGAGGCAAATCTATCGTATTGCTCGTACTTTTTAGGATATTGGACTTAAATGCCTGCATAATCCGTAGATACAGCTCCTTTAGCTCAAACGGCTTTCTGACATAATCGCAACATCCGGCCTCATACCCCCTCTCAAGCTCGTCTACATCGGTTATCGAGCTGATAAAAATGACCGGAGTATCTATCTTGGAGCCCCTAATCTCTTTTAGTAGCTCCATCCCGTTTTTTTTGGGCACTTTTATATCCAGTAGCAAAATGTCGTAGCGCTTTGAAAATACGGCATCCAAAGCCTCCTCGCCGTTGCGGTAGTCATCCACAAAAAAACCGCACTCAACCAAATACTCTTTTATACTCATCCTCAGAGTGTATTCATCTTCAAGTAGCAGTATATTCATCTCACCTCTCCGGTTTTTATCTCACTATTTGCCCCGTACACAAAAGCCCTCTCTAGCTCCTCTCTGGACATTTTTTTGGCTTTTGCCGCCTTCTCTTCGCTTTTTTCGTACCTCTCCCTAAACTCGGCATCTGCCGATGAGAGTCTGCTCTTGTAACCTGACAAAATCGCCTCTTTTGGGGCAGGAAGCAACAACGACAACGAATCATCTGAGGAGCGGATCGCTATATCGGCGTTTTTTTCCGAGATTGCCAAAACGAAAAAACCTATCCTTTTACCGTCTATATCCCTAAGCGGCTCAAACGACAAAAAATACCCGTCCAACATAGCACCCTTCTCTCCGACAAGGGTGTTTATATCGTATCCTTTTAGTTTTTCCACGAGTTTTGAATCAAAGTTTTTATGACACAACACATACCCGTTTAGCCTCGGATAATCAACCATCCATTCGGCTGTTTTGAGATGACTCTCATCCATCAAAACCAACAAAGCCGCATTGTGTCTTTTGAAGGTATCCACGGCATCGTCAAAGTTTTTTATCACCTCCAAAGAGCCGATATATCTCCCCTCGAAAAAGATCGGGGCTATGGCCTTAAAGTTCAGTTTTTTCCCTAGCTCCACGGACGCATACGCTTTTTTCGTATTTTTGACATACAAGACCCCTTTTCTAAAGCCCTCCAACGAAACGCCGTAAACGTTTTTATCCCAACTCCTCATAAAGACTTTCATATCTTTATCGTGAATCTGAACCCTCAGCCTCTCTTTTGACGAGTAATCCTCAAAAGACGATAAAACCTTATCGACGATGGCAAATGCCCCCTCTCTATCCCCCTCCTCTATCGCCTTTGCCAAAACACCGTTTTGCGAGATTGCAAGAGATAGTGAGGCCAAAGACTCTATCTGTGCCCTATTTTCAGCTCTAACTGCCTCATTCATGGAGTCGGCCAGTTTTGCGGTTTTGTATACTTCAACTTTTTGCGTATACACCAACAGTAGAGCCGATACGACTATAAAAATAGCGCCGAATCCGAAATAAAGGATGGTTTTATAGACTTTTGTTTTGTATATTTTTTCCATTGGGATATATTATAGGTCAAACCGCTTAAACCTTTTTAGGCTAAAATGAACCAAAAAGCGGTTAGAATGAGCGTCGATGAGAACAGCGTTTTGGATTATTTTTGTACTGTTTTTACCCCTTTTGGGCGACGATTTTGTATACAAAAAACTAGAATTTAAAGGCAATGATGCCTTTAGTAGTTTTACGCTCAAAGAGGCAATAGGCGTAGAAGAACCCCCTATTTATAAATTTTGGAAACAAAAACCGGAATTTTCAAAGGATACGGTAGAGAGCCTACGTGAAAATCTAGCCGATTTTTACGAGTCAAAAGGGTTTTTTGGATCGACAGTAAACGTCTTGGAGCAAAACGACAAGGCCGTGTTTGACATACACGAAGGGGAGAGGATAAAAATATCTGTCCTAAACGCAAACTCCCCTTTTTATATCAAAAATATGATCGCTTTCAAAGAGGGTGATTATTTTGATGCCGACGGTTTTGTAAAGAGCAAAGAGAACATCAAAAGATACCTTCTGGAAGAGGGATATCCAAAAACAAAATTTGATGCAAAAGCCTATATAGACATCGAAAAATACGAAGCCAGACTGGATTTTAACGTCTCAAATCTCACAAAATCAAATTTTGCACAAATATCGATAAACCCGCTCGAAAATATCGAAAAAGAGCACATCCTAAAAAAACTCGAATTCAAATCAGGCCAAAGATACGATATCAGAAAAGTCGAAGAGAGCTACAAAAACCTATACGCCGCAGGGGTTTTTGAGAGTGTCGTAATAAAACCGGATCTCGGTAGTGAAGGCGACGATGTCCCGATGGATATCAACCTGACAATGGGGAAACAAAAAAGCTACAAAATAGGGGTCGGATACGATACCGACGAGGGATTTCGGGCAAAGGCCGGATGGCTGCATAAAAACTTTTTCGGAAATCTCAAACGGTTTGAAGCGATAGCCGAAATATCCCAAATCAGACAAAATATCGGAGCAAAGCTGGACGTTCCCGGCATCTATATATTTGATTTTGAGGATTTGGCCAAACTGGAGAAGGCCAGATACGACGGATATACCGAAACACTCAAATCAAACACTTTTAAAGTAAAAATCCCTTACAAAACCACAACTCACAGGATAGGGCTTTTGACCGAATCCGGAAAAATCGATGCCTCGGAGGAGAGCAAGGATATAAAAAGCGAAACGTTTTTTATCAATGCCCCGCTATACGAGTATGTTTTGGAAAAAAGAGATTCCCAGATAGATGCAAAAAAGGGGCACATGGTAGCCTTTAACGTAGAGTTTTCGGATCAGCTATTCGGCTCTACGATTAGCTACCTAAAAAGCAATCTGGAGGGGAGGAAAATCTTTAGTTTTGACGAAAATTCCTACTTTAAAAACTTTATATTTGCCCTAAAAGGGAATATCGGAACTATAGACGATTACAAAAAAAACGATATTCCGGTTTTTAAAAGATATTTTGCCGGGGGGAGCCTCTCAAACAGGGGATACTCATACAGAAGACTCGGTAAAAAAGACGACAACGGCAACTACGTAGGGGGTAACTCTATCATAGATTATTCGGTTGAGGGTAGATACAAACCGACAAAATCGCTCTGGTGGGTACTGTTTGCCGACTCAACGCTACTAAACGAAAAATCGGTTATGTTTAACGGCGAATATAAACATTCGGTTGGGGGCGGAATCAGATACGATACCGGAATCGGCCCCATAAGGTTTGACATCGGCGTACCGCTAAAAGAAGAGAAGCGCTCTCCGGTATTTCATATTAGCTTTGGACAGGCGTTTTGAGAGAGATATTTGCTGCCAGCTACAAGAGTTTTTATCTGGCCGTCATAGGCTCTTTGTGGGGCATTGCTATAATTTTTGCAGTTATCCAAAGCGGATTAGTGATGGAGATAGCGATAAAAACAGTTTTGCCAGGTTACGGCCTAAATGTATCCGAAGCAAACGGCGGCCTACTAAGCGGTTTGGAGCTAAAAAAAGTAACCTACAAAGATATTTTGAGCGCCGACGAAATCAGACTAAGGCCGAACGTCGGAGAGATTATCGGCGGTGATATTGGGATAGCCCTCCTTGATATAAAAAACCTAAGAATCGACTACGCAAAGCTCGAAAAAGAGATAAAAGAGCTAATGCAAGGGGATAGCAAAAAACCGTCCTATCCAAATGCGGTAAAAATCGAAAATATATCGGTTGACCTACGTGATTTTAAATACTCGGACATAATCGTCAAGCAACTATCATTAAAATCAGATTATCTGTTTTATGATTTTGAAAAATTCTACGCCGACATCGATAGCACAGTCTCATCCAACATCCTAAACGCATCCGCCAGAGGGCATATCCTAGACAAAAACTACTCAGTCAGAGGGACACTCTCTTCAAACGGCTCCGATTATATCAACAAAATAGTCGGCGACGTAGATTTTGATTTTAACGGACTAAAAGAGACGGAGTATCTAATCAGGGGTGATGACGAATCGCTATACGCAAAGGCACACATAAAAAACTCCGGTGCAATCTACAAATACGGTGTAGATGCAAAAGCCAAAGATGTCATATCGGAACTGAATATGTCACTCAAAAACTACGCCCTAAAAGTAGCCTCAAAAGGGGTGGTAGAATCTACATACGGCGATGTGGATGCACAGTTTGACGTAGTATATGACGGGAACAGGACAATATATTACGGCAAAGGCAAAGCGATTAGATTCAAAAAAATCCCCCTCGGTCCGTTTGAGAAAAGTCTAGTTATAGGACATGCGGAAAACTCCGAGATTGCATTTAAAGGGGATGTCCACAAGGTGGAGGTAACCGCCAAAAACAAGGTAAAAGCAACCCTGCTAGGGGAGCGCTTTGACGTTGACTCCTCCGACACGACCGTTATTTACAACATAGACAAATATGAGCTAAAGGTAGACACAAAAGCAAAACTCCAAACAGATTATATGACGGCAGATGTTCTGAGTACGGTAGAGGACGGTAAAAATCTAAAATATTACGGAACGGTAAAAAACACACTCTGGAGCAAAAAGATAGAGGTGGAGGATACGGCACTAAAAGATTTTTTTGCAACATACGAGGGAGATGAAAACAGGATGTCCGTGACCGCAAAGGCAAGAGACGGCTTGGTATACGTCGATACAAACGGCTTTAGCATCTACAATTTCAAAGGGGAGCTATCCGGCATAAGACCGCTTGTTGACGGCCGTCTATCATTTTTGAAAAACTCTGTTTTTACCGGTGCGGTCACCGGTTATTATGACTACAAAACAGATGAAACCTCTGCAAAGATAACACCTAAAAACTCTTTTTTATTCGGTAAAAAACTTGAAGCCGACGCTATATCGTTTAGAAAAAATCCAAACCTCCTTATAATCCCTAAGACAAAGATAAAAATAGGGGAGATAGAGGCTTTAGTATCGGCGCAAACGGAAAATAAAAAACTAGACGCAAAGCTTTTGACATCGGCACTAAACATCAACGTTCACGGAATGATAAACGAAGCGCTACAGATCAGCGGGGGGCTGGATTTGGCAAAAGGGGCAAAAGAGTACGCATCGCTAACCGGAGAGAAACCGCAAAATATAAAAGGTCAAACCGGTTTCAACGCAAAACTGATCGGCAAAACCGACAACCCGAAAATCACGTTTGCCCTCTCCTCCCCTGCCGTAGAGTTTGCCGGAGAGAAGATAGAAAGGGTAGTGACCGAGGGTGTGTATGAGAACAAAAAACTGACCGTTGAGAAGCTCTCCGCCGACTACAAATCAAAAAATTACCACCTCTCCTCACCCTCAATTACCGTTTTTGAGGAACACGGATTTACTATGGAGTCTCTCAAAATAAATAACACGCTGGATGCAAAATTTGAGTACAAAAACGGTCAACTAAACGGATTTGCCGACATTACAAAGTTTCACTACGAAGACGGCAATAAAATGAAGTTTTACCTCACCTCAAAAGTCAATGCTTTTATGAAAGATTCAAAACTCTATGTAACCGGGGATGCGTATCTGGATAGTTTTGAGGCCGGATTTGAGCTAAAAAGCTCCAAAATCACAAAGGACAAAGACATCGTAATCCTAAAACCGAAAAGGTTGGAACTGGACGAAAAGAGGTTTTTGAATGATGTGACACTAAGACTAAACATTACGACGGCAAACGGCAAATATAAATCCAAAGAGGCATACGCCCCGCTCGATATGGATCTCGTATATTACAAAGATTTCGGCAAAAAACCGTCTCTTATCGGCCTCATAAAAACCAAAGAGGGGTACTACGATTTTGAGGGCAAAAAATTCGTACTACTCCCTAGCCAGATAACGTTACTAGAGGGTGAAGACAACAACCCTTATCTCGATTTGACCCTCAAGCACACCGACAAAGATACGGAGATATTCGTCTACGTAAAAGAGTATGCCTCCTCTCCGCATATCAGCTTCTCATCCAAACCGGCAATGAGCGAAAAAGAGATCATCTCATATCTGCTATTCGGGGTTGATCCCGATAGTAGCTTCACCAAAACGCAAAGCGACGCAAAATACTCCTCAAAGGCAATCGGAGCTTTGTCAAACGCCCTATCCAGAGACCTTGCTATGGAGTTTGGGATAAGGCTCGACAAGATAGAGATCAGCCCGACGGAAACCATCGATAAAAGCGGGAAGACCATGCAGACCACAAAGGTTGAGATAGGGAAAAAAATCACGAAAGATTTGACCGTTATCTACAAAAACGATATAGAGAGCAGTGTTGTTTTTGAGTACAAAGTCAACAAAAACGTAAACGTAGAATCGCAAGCGGGGCGGAAAAGCTCGATAGATATTTTCTACAAACAAGACTACTAGGTCAGGAATAATATGAAAACTAAATTAATTATTCTGGTTGCGGCTGTCGGAATCTGCATATTAGGGTGGAGAGGATACGCTTTTTTTGGCACATCGGATGATAAAGGGATAAAGTACTACGGAAACGTGGAGACAAGAACCGTAACGCTCGGATTTAGGTTTTTAGGGCAGATAAAAAGTATCGAAAAAGACGAAGGGATGAGTGTCAAAAAAGGTGAAAAACTAGCCGAACTGGACAACTCAAACCTACTAAACTCCATTCAGGAGATAAACGCAAACATAAAAACGGCGGAAGCAGAGCTGACAAAACTAAAATCCGGTTTTAGGGTTGAGGAGATCAAGGAGGCAAAGGCTCAGGTTGAAGAGGCAAAGGCAAATCTAGCAAAGCTAACCGATAACTATGAGAGGCAAAAAAAGCTCATAGAATCAAACGCAACCTCAGAGGAGATCTATCAAAACGCAAAAGCCTCCTATAATCAGGCAAAAGCCCAGCTAAACAGAGCAGAGGCGGTTTATGAGCTTAGAAAAAACGGCTATAGAGCCGAGGATATAGCGTCACAAGAGGGGAAGCTAAAAGCGCTACAGGCTCAAGCCGAAAAACTAAAAACAGACCTGCGGGATTATGTCATCACGTCGCCATCCGATGGGGCAGTACTCACAAGATTTAAAGAGCAAGGTAGCATAGCAAGCCCCGGTGAGGGCATACTGGAAATTGCAAAAAACGACGAGGTTTGGATAAAGGCATACGTAGACGAAATAAATCTGGGGAAAATAAAGCCGGGGCAAAAAATGTTGATTTTTACCGACTCAAAAAAAGAGCCGTATACGGGAAGTATCGGATATATAGCTCCAAATGCCGAATTTACTCCAAAAAATATCCAAACCGAAGAGCTTAGAGCCGATCTGGTATACCGTTTTAGGGTAATCGTAAAAAATCCGGATGATAGCTTAAGGCAAGGGATGCCGGTAACGTTAAAAGTCTCCAAAGATTAACAAAATATGCCGATTATCGAGGCTACGGGATTAACAAAACGTTTTGAAGACGGCACAAAAGCCCTAAAAGGGATTAGCTTCTCTATAGTCGGCGGAAAAATAACCGGACTCGTGGGCCCCGACGGTGCCGGAAAAACGACCCTTATACGGATTTTGACCGGACTACTGCCCTACTCCGACGGAAGCCTATATGTTTTGGGGCAAAAGATGCCTTGCAATAAAAGCGATTTTTTGCAGATGATAGGGTATATGCCGCAAAAATTCGGTCTTTACGAGGATTTGAGCGTAGATGAAAACCTGAACCTTTATGCCGAACTTCAAGGGGTTGAAAACAAAAAAGAGAGGATAGACGAGCTGTTGGCTTTTACCTCTTTGAAACCTTTTCGAGGGAGACTAGCCGGAAAACTATCAGGGGGGATGAAACAAAAACTGGGTCTCGCCTGCGCCCTCATCAAAAAACCGAAACTGCTGCTTCTGGATGAACCGGGTGTCGGGGTGGATCCGGTCTCCAGAAAAGAGCTATGGGAGATGGTCGGGCACCTTTTGGCTGAAGGTGTAGCTGTAGTGTGGAGCACATCATATCTGGACGAGGCAGACAGATGTGACGAGGTGATACTCCTAAACGACGGAATCTCGCTCTATCAAGGCTCCCCGAAAGCGGCAAGGGAGAGCTTAAAAGATAGGACATACCTAATCGGCGGTACCTTTTTGGACAAACGTGAGACGTTGAGCACCGTTTTGGCCGACGAATCGGTATTGGATGCGGTCTTGGCCGGCTCAAAAATCAGAGTTATCCTCAAAAAAAATACCACATTGCAAAAAGAGAGATTCACCCCTTTAGGTATTGATATCAAAATCACCTCTGCCCCTCCAAACTTTGAAGATGCCTTTGTAGATATTCTAAACGTAAAAACAAAGCCAACATCCAAACTGGCAGAGACAATGGGTCAGATACCGTATTACGGCGGCAAGTTGATAGCGGCAAATAAGCTAACAAAACGTTTCGGAGATTTTACGGCAACCGACGAGATTGATTTTGAGATCGGCAGAGGTGAGATTTTTGGGTTTTTGGGGCCAAACGGAGCGGGTAAATCGACTACGTTTAAAATGCTTTGCGGGCTTATCACTCCGACAAACGGAACTGCAACGGTTATGGGGGAGGATCTATACAAAGGGGGTGCAAAAGTTAGAGGCTCTATAGGATATATGGCTCAAAAATTCTCCCTTTACGGCAACCTAGGGGTAAAAGACAATCTCGATTTTTTTGCGGGAGTATACGGTCTTAGCGGTGCCGTCAAAAAAAGAAAAATCGAGGAGATGATCGATATTTTCGACTTCAAAAACCATCTTCATACGGCGGCAAACACCCTCCCCCTCGGCCTAAAACAACGGTTGGCTCTGGCTTGTTCCGTGATGCACGAACCGCATGTACTGTTTTTGGATGAGCCGACATCCGGGGTTGATCCGATCACTAGAAAAGAGTTTTGGACCCATATCAACGGAATGGTCAAAAAAGGGATGTCGATTATGGTGACGACACATTTTATGGATGAGGCCGAATACTGCGACAAGATCATGCTCATATACGGCGGAAAGGCGATCGCAAACGGAACGCCGGATGAGCTAAAAATGATGATCGGAGCCGATGCGTCGATGGAGGAGACGTTTATCTCCCTCATCAAAAGCTACGATGCAAAAAGCAAAAAACAATGAATACAAAACGGCTAAAGGCTCTGATAAAAAAAGAGGCTCTTCAGATACTCAGGGATCCTAGCGCAATACTGATAGCTGTTGTGTTGCCGCTTATTTTGCTATTTTTGATGGGGTATGCAGTATCTCTGGACGCAAAAAAAATCCATATTGCAGTTATATCCAACACCGAAAATCAAGCATCCCAAAAGCTCATACAATCGTTTATCCACTCCAAATCATTCGAGGTCGAAGTCGGTAAAAACATAGAGCCGTACCTCAATCTAATGCAAAGAGGAGTCATAAAAGGGGTTGTTAAATTAGGGGATAATTTCGGTAAAAACGGAAAATACGAAATTCAGATTATCACCGACGGCTCGGAGCCAAATTCTGCCGGAATGGCTCAAAATTACGCTGGAGGGGTGATAAAACTATGGGGGCAAGGTCTCGGTGGAGATAGTTTTAAAAGTATAAATATCGAATCGAGATTTTGGTTTAACCCTCCGGTGTCCAGCAGATATTTTTTGTTACCCGGCTCCATAGCGGTCGTTATGACCCTTATCGGAACCCTTTTGACCGCACTTGTAGTAGCAAGGGAGTGGGAACGAGGGACGATGGAGGCTCTGATGGCGACTCCGGCCTCTATGTTAGAGATTATCGTAGGCAAACTCATTCCGTATTTTGTTTTAGGGATGGGGTCGATGTTGCTTTGCTTTATCGTCGCTTACTATTGGTATGAGATCCCGTTTAACGGTAGTTTTGTCATCTTGTTGGCCCTTAGTGCAACATATCTGTTCCCCTCTCTTAGTATAGGACTGCTTATTTCGACAGCGGCAAAAAACCAGTTTGTCGCTGCTCAGGCATCGATTATCGCCGGATTTTTGCCCTCTTTTATACTCTCTGGTTTTTTGTTTGAGATAGAGAATATGCCAAAGGGGCTTCAAATCGCAACCCATATAGTTCCGGCAAGATATTTCGTCGAGTCACTCCAAACTATTTTTTTGGCAGGAGATATATACTCTATTTTTATCATCGATGCCGCTATGATGGTTTTGATAGGCTCCATCTTTTTCGCACTGGTTATTAAAAAATCAAAAAAGAGTCTATAGTGTTTAGCCGTTTATTTGCGCTTATAAAAAAAGAGTTTCTGGCTATCAAAAACGACAAAAAAAGCCTTGTCGTAGTCATCATCCCCCCTATTATCCAGCTGATTATTTTCTCTTTTGCGGCCACTCTGGAGGTCAAAAATATGAGCATTACGGTGCTTGATATGGATGGGAGCAGGCAGAGCAGTGAACTTGTCAGAGAGTTTGCAGGATCTACCTACGTCAAGACAGTAAAACAGGTAACAAATTACGAGGACGGGGCGCAAACGATAAATACACAGGAGGCAATCGCCTTTATAGTGATTCCTGACGGTTTTGCAAAAAACCTCAAAACCCAAAACTCAAACATCCAGCTGATTTTGGACGGAAGGCGCTCAAATACCGCTCAGGTTGCGGAGGGGTATATCTCTCAGATGGTTTTAAACTACCAAAATCAGGCAAACACAAAACGCTCCGTACAGATTGTCTCCAGAAATTTTTATAACCCGAATTTGAATAATTTTTGGTGGATTGTCCCAAACCTTTTCGGCTCCATCACAATGACGGTCGCTATGATACTTACATCCCTCTCTATAGCCAGAGAAAAAGAGCTTGGAACTTTTGAGCAGATTACGGTCTCACCGCTTAGACCGATAGAGATACTGCTAGGCAAACTGATTCCGGCACTTTCAATCAGCGTAGCCGAATCGACTATTATTTTGTTTGCCGCCGTCAACATATTCGGTATCCCGCTGAGTGGCTCGGTGTTTATACTATATCTAGGCGTAGCGGCTTTTTTGTTTTCGATGTCCGGTATCGGATTATTCGTATCCACAATCTCAAAGACCCAACAACAGGCGATTTTGGGTAGTTTTGTCGTTTTGCTCCCCTCTTTTTTGTTATCCGGTTTTGCTACTCCGGTCGAAAATATGCCGCAGTGGCTACAGCCGATAACCTCCGTCATACCGCTCAAATACTATATAGTTTTAATCAAAGGTGTTTTTTTGAAGGACATCGATTTTGTCTCTGCCATGTATGAGATTTTACCGATGTTTTTTCTGGGGGCTATCTCATTTTTCGGGGCAGTATTGTTTTTTAAAAATAAGATCAAATAGGGTCGATATCGATACTATCGGTATTTGCCGCCCCAAAGATTTGCAATGCCTCATTTGTATAGCTGTTATTTTCGTCCATCACTATCAGCGGCGGGAGTATTTGCAAATGTGCTTTGGAGGAGTTTTTGACCCTAAAAAAAGCCAATTTGGACGGCTTTTGGAGCTTGGAGTGGACAAACATCAGGTGGGTAAGGGTTGCACCTTTTAGTTTTGAGATTTCGTTTATCACAAAGCAACTCTCGGAAGCGTCGTAACAAAATATTATCTCCCCCTGCGGCTTTAGAAGCTTTTTTGCTTTTTGCAAAAAAATATCAAGCGGTAGACTCGGAGCATATCTGGCGCTAATCAGGGGAGAGTTTTGGCTTTTTACCACCCTATCCGGATAGTATGGTGGATTTGAGACTATATAATCGTATTTTTCGCCGCTAAAATCCAAAAAATCTATATTTCGGACATTGGCATCGATTGAGTTTTCTTTCGCATTCATAGTGCAGAGTTTTGCCATTTTCGGCTCTTTTTCAACAATCGTCAGGTTTATTTTAAAATCTCTGGCAAGGAGTAACCCCAAAATCCCGCACCCGCCGCCAACTTCTAAAGTATCACCTTTTTTTATAAAACGGCTTGCAAAATCCCACAAAAAAATCGTATCGGAGGTATAGCGAAACCCCTCTTTGTACTGATAAAGCCTCATTGGTCTATTTGGTATAACTTTTTACGTTCCGATGAGCTTGCGACACCCAGAGCCAGACGGTATTTGGTAATAGTCCGCCGCTCCAGTTTTACGGTAAATTTCTCCTCTACAAACTTTAGAGCCGCCTCGTCGGAGAGCGGTTTTTTCCTACTCTCGGTAGCAAACAACTCTCTCAAAAACTCTTTTATGGCCGCCGCCGAGGTGTCCTCGCTGATTGCAGTCGAAAAGAAGCTTTTTATAGGCCACACACCCCTCGTGGAGGCCAGATATTTATTTGCTATCGCTCTGGAGATCGTGGAGACGTTTAGATCAAGTTCATCGGCGATATTTTGAAGTTTCATCGGGCGGATTTGACCACCTTTGAAATAATCGTACTGAAACTCGATAATCATAAGGCCAAGCTTGTAAAGAGTCGCTTTTCGCATATTCAGCGCATCTATCAAATCTTTTGCCTCTTTTATCTTCGGCTTGACAAACTCGTCTTTTTCGAGATTGTCCATAGCTTCGATGATAATCTCCGGATAGTGGGCATCGTTGATTTTGACCTCCAGCTTTTCGCCGTCGTCAAAAACGAAAATATCCGGAATAACCTCGGTGGAGCTCTCCAGATACTCAATAGCCGGAGGGTTTTTGAGTTTTTTGATCTCCGCCATAGCCTCTTTAAATTTTATTTTTTTGGCGTAAACGGAGAAGTTTTCCAGATCTTTTATGATTTGAACAGCCAATTCATACGTACTGTCATCCAAGCCGGCATCTTCCAGTTGAAACAGATAACTCTCTACAAAATCCAGCGCCCCGATACCGGACGGGGAGAGGTACTTAAACCTCATCCTCACCCTCTCTATATCCTCACCGCTAGCTCCGGTCTCAGCCGCTATCTCACCGTACTCGCCGTCAAAAAAACCACCCTCATCCAGATGCTCGGCTATTTTTAGCGCTATTTTTCTCGACTTCTCAGTCGGAAACAACCCACCGTCTATCTGTGAACAGACATCCTCAAAAAGCGATGTATGGCTAACCGCCAAATCCTCTTTGAACTCTCTTTTTGCCGACAACTCATAGCTTTTGTAGTATTCGTCGTCCTCATACTCCTCTTCTTCTGGATCCTTGTACTCATCCTCGTATTTTTTTGTGATAGTACAAAACGGATTATTTGATAGATTATCGGCCAGTTTCCCCTCAAGCTCATTTAGCCCTGCCTGAAGTAGCGGGAGCCAGTTTTTTAGGGTGCTAGAGAGTTTCCCTTTTTGGGAGGCCGATACCCTTTGTTTCATGCTTTACTCTTATCGCCCAGATAGTATTTTTTGACTAGTTCATTCTCGTAAATCTCAGCCGGAGTCCCCTCCGCAAGGAGCTTGCCGCCCCCTAGCACATACGCTCTATCGCTAATCTCCAAAGCCTCTCTAAAGTTATGATCGGTTATCACAACCCCTATACCTGAGTTTTTCAAATCCTCTATAATTTTCTGGATTTCACTAACGGCCAAAGGGTCTACCCCCGCAAAAGGCTCATCGAGCAGTAGAAATTTCGGATTTACGGCTAACGCTCTGGCAATCTCAACCCTTCTTCGCTCCCCGCCGGACAACGCATAAGCGGGACGACTCCTGATTGGTTCAATGGAGAGCATCTCCAAAAGCTTATCGGTTCGCCTCATTGTCTCGTCCTCTTTTTTGCAGACGATCTCACAGGCCATCTCTATATTCTCCTCAACCGTCAAATCCTTAAATACGCTTGACTCTTGCGGTAAATATGCAAATCCTATTTTTGCCTTTTCGCTCAACGACTTTTTGGTAACGTCCATACCGTCAAGGGTTACACTGCCGTTATCAACCACGACAAGTCCGCATATCGAATAAAACAGAGTAGTCTTTCCGGCACCGTTTGGCCCCAAAAGGCTCACAACCTCACCGGAGTGAAATACAGCCGATACGTCGCTTAGAGCGGTGTGTTTTTTGAACTTTTTGGTTATATGTTTTAACTCTAGTTTATGCATCGTAAATCTCGTAGGTTCTGGATTCGTCGGGGTTTTTTGTGATATCTATCCTGAGGGTGTCTATAGCGTTTTTAACCAAAAATCTCTCAATTTTCTCATCTGCCCACTCCATCAGGTGGTAACCGCCCTCCTCCAAATACTCAAACATCAGCTTTGAGAAAAAAGAATCGGCTCCGGCATTATAAAAATCGTAGTGAAATATTTTCGGCTCACTTTTGTACTCGTTCATTATCGTATACGTCGGAGAGGAGACATCCCCATCGCATCCAAAAAGTGAGCAAAAAGAGCGGACAAAAGCTGTTTTTCCGTATCCCAAGTCGCCTTTTAAAAGGACTACGCCGCCGTTTTGTAGGTACTCTTTTACATATTCTGCAGGAGCCGCAAGCTCAGATTCGTTTTTTACCTCAAAAACCTTTTTCAACACTACACCTTTTTGGAAAAATCTATGATTTTCTCTAATGTCGCAAACGCCTTTTTGCTCTTGACGGCATATTCCGCCATCTCCAGCCCCTCTTTTATATCCGAAGCTTTTTGTGCCCCAACAAGGGCTAGGGCGGTGTTTAGCATAACCGCCGATAGTTTTGCCGTATCGTCACCGTTTTTTAGAAGGTTATATGTTATCGTGGCGTTTTCTTTTGCCTCACCGCCTGCTATCTCACAGCTTTTATGAAGCTTTAATCCAAACGCCTCAGGGTCTAGTTCAAAACTTTTTACCCCTTTTTCGTCAAAATAGACATAATCGCTCACGGCACAGATAGACCCCTCATCCATACCGTCTCTCCCGCTCACTATTATCCCGCTTTTGGAGCCTGTATTTTTGAGCGCTTCGGCACACTTTTTTGCAAATGAAAAATCATATACGCCGATCAGATGCCTCTCAACCCCTGCCGGATTACAAAGGGGGCCCAAAAGATTAAAGATTGTCCTATGATCAATGCTCTTTCGTATCGGCATTATGTGTTTTAGAGCCGGATGAAACAACGGTGCAAACAAAAATACAAATCCGGTCTCCTCAAGCATAGCAACCCTTGATTTCTCATCCAAATCTATTTTGATTCCGAGCGCCTCCAGCATATCGGCGCTTCCGGATTTGCTGGTTATGCTCCTATTGCCGTGTTTTGCGACGTAAAGCCCCAAAGAGGCAAGGACAAAGCTTACGGTTGTAGAGATATTAAAGCTTCCGCTCTTATCCCCTCCGGTACCGCAATTATCGATTAACAACTCTTTTAGGTCACCTGTTACGACAAAAGGGATCCCTCTCCCCCTCATCACCTCGACTGCCGCCCTGATCTCCTCTTCGCTCTCGCCCCTCTCATACATAGAGACCAAAAACGCCCTTGCCTCATCATGGCTCATCACGCCGTCAAAAAGTGCACTAAAAGCCTTTTTTGCCTCTTCGTAATTCAAGATAGCTCCTTTATGTACTCGTCCGTTTGTGTTTTTGGGATAGTCTTTGTGGTTGGGATCTTGAGGACTTCGTATTTTTTTGAATATTCCAGATATTTTATCTCTATCGTATCGCCGATTTTTACCTCTTTTGAGGCTTTTACCGCTACGCCGTTTAGATAGACCACACCATGATCTATCATATCCGCCGCTACGCTTCTACGCTTTACGATATTAACCGAATTTATGTATTTGTCTATCCTCATACCGAACCCAAATTTATGTGTTAGTTTATAGGATTATCATACCAAATTTTTTTTAATTTGGAGCAAAATTTGCTTGTTATTTTCTGTTGATTTACACACATTTTCCTATTTTAAACCCCAATACATAGCACAATTCATACAGATTACCGTACAATTACTTATCTATAAATTTTCACGGAAAGATATTAAAGAATGAACTACTGGATATTAGTAGCGGCTCCAGATAAGTGGTTTTGCGATCAATGTCAAGAAAATTCACAAGTCAACGATGCCCTGTTAAATCTATCAATTCAACAGTGGCGGGTAAGAGAGGACTATTTTAGAAATGCTCAAATTGGCGATAAATGCGTCATAAAAATCGGAAAAGATTTTAGAAGCATAGAGAGAAGAACACTTAAAGACGGTAGCATTGTTGAGCTGCTAAAATCTGGGATTTACGCTTTTGGCGAGATTATTGAAGCGCTATATTATGACGAAAGCGACAAATGCCATAGAATTAAAATTTCTACGACAAAAAACTTATTTAAAGGGAATATTGTAATCGATCAAGAGTTGGCAGAAAAAACTCTCGGTACGGATTTTTTATCCCAAAGCAGTAAAAAACTAGACGAAGCAAAATATAAACGACTAGAAGCGCTGGTAGAGATAGAGGAAAACTCTGATTTTTCAGGTGATGAAGACGTTAAAAGTGAAAACTATGACGATGAAGAAAACACAACAATATATCCGGCAGACGTAAAAATTCAACGTGATATGTTTTCTGTTAGAGAGCTGAAAACAGATTATCAGGATAAAAAATTGATTTTGGCTCCCGATTTTCAAAGAGAAGCAGTCTGGACAATCAAGCAAAAATCGGAACTGGTAGAGTCTATACTAATGGGTATACCGCTACCTATGATATATTTTTTTGAGGGAGATGGAGGGGTAATTCAAGTCGTAGACGGAAAACAAAGGCTTACGGCGCTTTTTGAGTTTTTAGACAACAAATTCCCGCTTTCAAGTTCGCTACAAATACTAAAACACTTACGCGGCAAAAAATACAAAGACCTAGAGTCGGCGGAACAAACAAAAATAGCAAGATTCCAATTTGTCGCTCAAACGATTATCCCGCCTACGCCGGATAGGATTAAATTTGATATTTTCGAGAGAGTTAACAGAAAAGGCTCTATGCTAAACAACCAAGAGATGAGAAATGCGCTTTATCAGGGTAAATCAACAGAGCTATTAAACCGTCTTGCCGATTCAGAGGTATTTAAAAACGCTACAGGCAATGGAATAAGTCCTACGAGAATGAAAGATAGGTACATGATACTAAGATTTTTGGCTTTTTATCTATGGAGAGAAAAAAAGCTTATCGCCAAAAAAGGCGAAGTGGCAGTCTACAGAAGCGATATGGACGAGTTTTTAGGTATCGCAATGGACAACCTAAACAAGATGGACGATACAACAATAGAGAATTTGGCTAAATTATTTGAAAAAGCGATGAGGCTAAGCTACAAAATAGGCGGTTCCGATATTTTCAGGATTCCTGGCAACGAACGCAAAAGACCGATTAATATGGCGCTATTTGAGAGTTTTGGGTATTTTTTTAGCAAATTGGACGAAAGCGCCGTTTGCGATAGCTGCAAAGAGAAGTTGTTTGAATTATTTAAAGACAACAGCTTTATGGAATCTATCACGGTCAGACTAGACAGCACGCCAAGCGTCAAAACTAGATTTGACAAAGTTTCTAGCTTATTAGGAGGCAATTTAGATGATAAATAGATTAATTTTGCAATATTTTAAGTGTTTTACAAATGAAGAGCTAGATTTTAGAAATTTAACGATTTTAACCGGTACAAACGGGAGCGGAAAGTCATCCGTTATCCAAGCTATTCTACAACTCTCTCTTTACGCCAACGAAGACCACTCCTCTCCGCTACAACGGTATTTGAGTTTTATATCAAATTTTGACGATGCTGTTAATTTTGACAAGGATTCTGATAAATATTTGATCAGACTGGAAAGTCTTGAAAGTACATTTTTATTGAGTGCCACAAGAGAATTTATTGCCTCAAGTAAGCCAAAAGGGCAAGAGGCTGTGGAAAAGATTTCGTATTCAAAAGGAAATTTAGTTTTTTTATCAGCCGATAGAATAGGCCCTCAGGATATATACGAAAAAAACGTAAATCCTACGGACAAATACGGAATATACGGCGAATATATCATCTCCTTTTTGGAAAATGCCAGAAAAAACAGGATGATGGTTGATGAAGATTTTAAAAAGACGGAAAGAGGTACGCTTGACAGCGAGGTTAACCATTGGTTGGAATATATATTAAACACTACAATACACACAGAAGAGATAAGCGGCACGAATCAAGTCAAAGCGCAATATAAAAACGGTAATTTACCAGTTAGACCAAAAAATATTGGCTCCGGCATAAGCTATTTAGTATCCATTCTCGTCGTCTGCCTTGCCGCACAAAAGAGTCAAATAATAATCATAGAGAATCCGGAAATACATTTGCACCCTAAGGCGCAAGCAAAGATAGGCGAATTTTTGGCGTTTATAGCGTCAAAAGGCGTTCAGATTATTATAGAAACACATAACGACCATATAATAAACAGGGTAAGGTATGAGGTTTTTAGAGGCAATTTGAACTCTAGCAACGTCATTATTCACTACAAAGAAGACAGGGATCCTTTTAGGAAAATCTTAATAGCGCAAAACGGAAAGTTCCAAGACGAAAACGGCGAAAATAAATTTCCAAGCGGATTTTACGATGCGACGCTTCAAAATATATTTGATATAAATTTTGGACGCTAAATATGTGGTCTGTAGTTTTATCAGACTCGCTTGTAAATGAATATTTGGATTTTAGATTCAACAAACAGTTCAACAGGGATAAAGTCGGCAAACTACTAAAATATATTCTATCTTTCCCGCTTAAGTCATCCCATCCGCTAATGCAAGACCCATCTTTTGCGCCGCAGATTCATGCCACAGATCCGCTTATAGAGGTTTCAAGCGATACTGACGATTCAACTCTCGTTCAGATGAGCGCTCTTAAGTTAATGCTAGTAGATACGCATACTAATGCAAACTTTTTAACACTCAATATAATGGGTCTCAATGAAAAATTAAGGCCTGAGTATACGGCTAGATACCAAGCGTCAAGTGAGAAAATTAAAGCTCAAATGCATATAAAAGCCCTATTAAGCGATGCACAGTGGATTAAAATAACAGATAGCTATATTGAAGCAAATGGGCAATGGAATATAAATAAACAAATTTTAGCGGACATAGTTCCGCAAAAAGCAATACGCCTCACAATAGTTAGCGGCTCCACAAGAGAAGGTAGGGTCAACTTGTCAAGCACAGGGAAACAAGAGCTAAAAAATATTTGCAATGACTGGGAAATTTCTAGCGAACGGTACAATGATAATATTCTACATGATAGGCATATCGAGACAGATAAAATAAAAATTATGCTAAGTAGCGGAATATACAATTTGCAAGGGCAAAAAGAGCTTACCTATATCACAACATTGAAATAAAATAAATCTACCCCTTTAAATCCACAGCCAACGCTACGGCGGATTTTAGTGTCTGTTCGGGGGGGATTGATATATCGGTCGTAAACTCTACCGCATTAGCAGTGGTTTTGCCTATTGCTACACACCTATACGACTCTCTCCAACCGAATCTCTCATAAAAGCATTTGACTGTTGACGGTGAGG
>CALJKN010000140.1 GCA_937973585.1 uncultured Helicobacteraceae bacterium | reverse complement strand
TCAAAAAGACACAAACGGCAAACTAGACGCTCACGTAGAGTGGCTTTAATCCTATTTAAACAATGCGGCGATAACCCCATCCAGATCGGCATAATCGACAGGTTTTAGTAGGTATGCCGAGACGCCTATCCTTTTTCCCTCCTCGACCTGAGCATCCTCATTGTAGGCGGTCGTCAAAATAATAGGGGTATCGGGGGATATTTTCCGTATCTCTTTGCTCATCTCAAGTCCGTCTAGTTTTGGCATCTCAATATCTGTTACAACTAGGTCGGGTCTATATTCTCTGAATTTCTCCAATCCCTCGGCGCCGTCAGCCGCCAGATAAACGTCTCTAAAACGTCTTTTGAAATAAATGCCCATACAGTCTAGTATAGTCTCTTCATCCTCGACGAATAAGACGGCTAGATCTAGCTTTGAAATCATATTTAAAAGTCCTAAATTATTACTTTTTTAAATTTTTAAAAGGCGACATTATAGCCATTTAGATTCTAAAACTTATATCCCCCGATAAGTCTAAATCCGCTAAAAGCGGCAACACCGCTCAGATGCCCCTGCTCATAGACGGCGCTACAGTACCCGTTTTTTAAAAAACCGTATTTGAGCTGTCCGCCGATTAGTTTCATACCGTCCTGCGGTTTGTTGTTTAGGGTTGAATATCCGGTATTTAGTCTATAGTCTACATATCTGGTATTTGCCGATAGACCTTTTAGGACTCCGTCAAAATCGTACCCCAGTTGGTATTTGTAGCCGATAGCGTCCCTAAAAGAGTTTGACTCATGGAAGTGAAAAATAAACCCTTTTGTCGGATAGGCGTACCCGCCCCATGCGCCCAAAACGTATTGCTCACCGTCACCGGAGCCGAATTTTGTTGCGCTAAATGCACCGGATATCCCGCTTTTGTGTTTTCCCTCCAGAGATGCCGAGTATACGTTTACCGATATATTCGTAGAGCTTTTTGATAGCTTGCCGACCTCTGAAAAATCAATATATTGAGCCCCTGCGATAAACGATGTATTGCCGTATTCAAAAGCATAGTCGTATGATGCAAAAACGGTGTTGTATAGCTCTTTTGCATAGTACTCCCATAGTTTTGCGGTGTGCGAACCGTTTTTGTAATCTGCCCCGGCATAATAAACCCCGCCGTTGTTAGCCTCGTCTTTGTTTAGTTGCGACACCATAGAGGCATCGCTCATGCTCCTAAAGTTGCTCCCGTCGCTTCTGCTATCCCAAACACCGGCCATTTTGTGGATATAGCCGCCCTCTAGTGTCGTAAACGGAAGAGATCTGTTTTTGTAGCTGAGCGTTTCGAAGCTGTTTGCAAACATATAAAAATCATCTTTGCTTATCATCGGGGAGATAAACTCGTTTCTCCCTATTTTAAACGAGTGCTCTTTTGATTCATACCCTAGATAAAGCTCTTGCAAAATTTCAAAATTAGAGTAGCTTCCGTCCGCCTTGCGTCTGAAAATTACCGATTTTCTCTGTTTGCCTACCTCCAGATCAGATTGCCCAAGATCGTTTGCTGCAGCACCCATGACTTTGCCGTAAAAGCCGTTGTATTTTGGTGTTTCAACCCCGGCCTTAAATATGGCCGCAAAAGCCCTTGAGTCAAGCGGTGTCGAGTAGTCGTACTCTACAAAACCGCTCCTAATCTCCCCTGATACCGTAAAATCATTAGCTCCCGCAGATAGTGACAATGGCAGGACAGTTGAGGCCATAGCCAATTTTAAAAGATTTGTATGTTTTGCGCTTTTGGTAATTCTATACAAAATACCGCTCCTTCGTAAGTGTTGTATGTTGAGATTTGTCCGTCCATAGTTTTTTCTATCACCGTTTTTGCCATATAAAGCCCCATTCCGGTTCCGTTTTTTTCGGTTTTTGTAGAAAAATACGGTTCAAATATCTGCCCCATAATCTCTTCGGTTATTCCTCCGCCGTTGTCTTTTATCGTAAGGGTGCAGGTTTTATCTTTAGGCTCTATATCTATGTAGATTTTTCCATCTTTCTGACCGCTTTTTTCTATTGCCTCGTAAGAGTTTTGTAGTAAAGCAATCAAAACCTGCACAAACTCATTTCTGTAGCCGATGACGGTGGCCGATATATCGCATACCGGCTCAGCTGCCATATTTTTTTCGATACCGTTTATGTAGACTCTAACATTTTTTGAGAGAAGCTCGGCAAATATGAGCCCTGTCGATTCGTGCGCAACAACGCACAAACAAAAACTTTTCTTCTCCCCTTCGGGTTTAAAAAACCTTCTAAAATCGTCGATTGTCTTTGATAGCTGTTTTAGTATTGAGTTTGCCTGTGTTGCGGTTTCATTTAGATATTCGTCGGTTAGCTCATTATATTTGTGTGCATCCTGAATATTTGCCAAAATAACCGACAATGCAGCCAAAGGCTGTCTCCACTGGTGGGCGATCATACTGATCATCTCACCCTTGGCGGCCATTTTTGATTTTAGTATCCCATCTTCTAGCCTTTGTTGCTCCTTGCTTCTGATAAACAACAAAAGGGCCAACGTAACACTCAAAATTACGAGTGTTGCTGTTATCGCTAAAACATTTTTCCTTTGCCTCTCCCACTCCGCAAGGGTTTTGTCATAAGGTAGCCTGACGCATACGGCAAGGGGGTAGTTTTTTGCGATTTTTAATGAGATCAAACTCTCTTTGTTTTCGTTGCTCTCCTCGACAAACATATCGTCTCTCCCTTTTGAGAGAAGATTTTTTATCTTAGGATCGGTTGTGCCGAGTATCGCAGCGGGATCTGTTGAGAATAACAGAGAGCCGTCTATCAGGTATATATCTACGTATCCGGTGTTTATCGGAAGATTTTGTTTGTATTTTCTTTGAAAATATTCGGTATTTAGGGTTACGACTATGTAGCCGCTGTTTTTACCGTTTTGGAATTGTTTTATTAGGGGCAAAAAAGTTATAGCGTCTGCCGCTACCGTTTTTTTATCGGCCTGATGCCCGTCATAAAACCCTCTTCCCTCCCATACGGATGAGAACCTAAGTATCGGTTCTTCAAATGCCGGAACAGGAAAAAAGTTTTTTGTGAGGATTGTCAAGTTGATGTTTGACGGGTTTGAATCGGCGACGATTTTCCCGTTTTCGTCCAAAATACCGACTGAACGGATAAAAGGGGAGTTTTCCAAAAGTTCTTGAAGCTCTTCGGTTTTATAATCTCCGTCATTTGTTGCAGCAAAAGTGTCAAGGGTATAATCGAGCGCCGTTACGGTTTGCTCTAGCTGATCGGTAAAAGTCGATGCGTGCAGTGTGGCTAGCTTCATGTGGGTATCGACCGCTTCCGATCTAAGCATATACAAAGATCCGGATACCCCACCCATAATGATAAAAACAGCCAAGGCGGCGATGTATAAAACCTTTCTGCCGTTTTTATCGAGCAGTGAGGTTATTTTATTTAGAACGCTCATTTCAGGTTTACTATAGCCTCTAACGAATTATCTTTTGCCGCTTTTTGTAGCCTTCCGTCTTTTTTGATATCTCTCAAAAATTTCTCGATTCTCTCAAAAAAAATATCGTCGCCGTATTTTACCGCCCATCCGTATTCGGTGATATGATAGGCTCTCTCCGGTTTTAGTAGTTTTGCCCATGATGTTTTGGATAGCATCAACATTCCAAATGGATAATCGGTCATGAATACGTCTGCCCGTCCGGATTCAACCTCTTGCTCTCTGGCGTGGAGATTTGCTACAACCGATAGCGTTGCGTTTTTGAGTTTTGAGCGCATAACACCTTCGTGATATGTCCCTTTGGCAACCGCTACAACGACATCTTTTTTGTCTATGTCGTTCCAGCTCTTGACCCTCTTGTTATCCTTTGTCGTAATCGCATAAATATCGCTACTTATGTGAGCTGAAGTGAGACGGATTTTTGCCGCCCGCTCCGGTGTGTGTCCGATTGCGAACATTGCGATATCGCATCTCTCGGTTGTCACGTCGTCTATCAGCGTAGCAAACGAGCTTTTGACAAAAACCGGAGTTGTGCCAAGATCTTTTGCTAGCTCCTTTGCCAAATCCACGTCTATTCCGCTCAGCTGTTGGGTCCTTGTATCTACGTATGAAATTCCGTAATACTCAGGCCATACGCAAACACGCAATTTTCCTGTTTTTTTGATTGTGTCAAGTCTTGTATCGGCAGCGTTAACAGATGTTACAAATATAATAAAAACTATAAAAGTATAAAAAAACTTCACTTTTTGCTATTTCCTATCTATCTAAAGTAAAAAATATTTTACTATCTCAAAATTAAATAGAGAATTTATTTTAAAAAAATGCTAAAAAAGGGTCGCTTGAAGCTTTTTCGGCTTAAAACTCTCTCTATGTTCCGGCGACAATCCGTGTATCCTGATAGCCTCTATATGGGCTGCGGTACCGTATCCTTTATGCGACGCAAAACCGTATGCCGGATATATTTCGGCTAGCTTTGTCATTACTCTATCTCTCGTCACCTTCGCCAAAATCGAGGCCGCCATGACCTCCGTAATCTGCGTATCGGCTTTGATCATTGTTTCGATTCCGGAGACTCCAAATCTACTATTTCCGTCAAATATATATTTCTCTGCCGTGAGGTTATTTTTTATCTGAATGAGTCCGCTTGTGATACATTTTGATAGGCCGATCGAATCTATCTTTGCCGCATCAAACATGGCGATGTGGTATTTGGAGTTTGCGATTATCTCTTCGTATAGCTCTTCTCTACGTTTTTCGGTCAGCTTTTTTGAGTCGTTTAACCCTTTTATCTCTCCCGCCAAAATACATCCGGCTATTGCCAAAGGGCCTGCCAGAGGCCCCCTGCCGGCCTCGTCTATTCCGCATATAACCAAGTTAACTCCTGTTTATTTTTATAGGCTAAGAGCCCATTGCCAAAATGGGACGGCCTCTATCGTGATACCGTTTTGCTCTCTGACATCCTCGTTGCCGACCGTTACCGTATTTAGCTCTTTAATTCCAAGCTCAGCCGCTTTTTTGAATAGTTTTAGAGTCAGCCTATCGTAGTTTTCGGATAAAAACGGTTTTGCAAGTATCGCTTTTGAGAGTTGTTCCACGTATAGGCCTAGTTCATCTATATAAAAACATTTGTACCCCCTAGAGCGAAGCTCTAAAAAAACCATATTTTCAAAAACTGCAGAGAAATCCTTTTCAAAATCGACAGCCGATTTAAACGCAAAATCATATGGATATATCTTTTTCGGTCCGTTTTTAACGTCAAATTTTTCGACAAAATGGACAATCTCTTTTTGTTTTAGTTTTTCACAATAATCATAAAAAAAATCTTTTGATATTTTATATTCGTTTTTTAGCATCGTGAAAATTTGGAGCAGTGATAATTTTGAGGCTGTTTTTTTAAAAAGGGCGCAAAGTATCAAAAACTCGGTTTGATTTTCGGCAATTTTTTGGATCGTATCTTGTGAAAATTTGATTTTTTTGTACTCAGGCAAAAAAATCTTTTGCGGGTTTACACCGTCTTTTATATAGTGGGCAAAGATCTGGGCTATCCTCTCGTCTTGCAAATCCTCCTCTTTTTTTTGCGGGGTATGTCTCTCAAAAAAGGATAGATACTCTTCAAAATCAAGCCCCCCTATCCTTATGGGATCTGTGCCCTCGATGTCAGATTTATATTCTGTTATAAGGATAGTTTGAATTTTGTCGTCAAGCGGCAAGGTATCGTTTTTGTAACCGTCCAAAATTAGCGTCGATATATTTTTTGAGTTACAAAACCTAAAAAGCGTAGCAATATCCGGATTTTTTAGCCTTAGGTCTTTTAGGTTGACGTATATGTATCCCCCCTTTTTTTGCGAAGCATAAAGGAGAGCGGCGGTCGTTTTTCCTGATTCCGGAGGGCCGTATATGAGTGCATCGGAGTCCGGTAGCGATATTTTTCGTTCAAATGCCGTTATTTTTCTCGGTGTCTCCGCAAGAAGCTTCTCAAAAACATCCATTTTGTACCCCTATTGCGAAAAATCATTCTAGCTTAATTTTAGTATTTTTGTCCTTTTTAAAAGGATATAATTTTGCTATTTCCGGTAAATAAACCCCTTATTTTGCTTGACTCTCCATTATTGTTACGATACAATTACGTTCTCAATTTTCGAAGCCGCAAGGCTTTAAGTTCTTTAAAGGATACATTTCCATGGAAAAACTAAGACTCAAACTTAGGGCGTATGACAACAGAGTCCTCGACAAATCTGTGTCTGCAATAATCGATGCCGTAAAGAGAACCGGTTCCGAACTAATCGGTCCTATTCCGCTTCCGACAAAGATAAGAAAATATACGGTTCTAAGATCCCCACACATCAACAAAGACTCTAGAGAGCAGTTTGAAATCAGAATTCATGCAAGACTTATCGATATAGTAGCGGCATCGCCGGATACTGTAGATGCGCTTATGAAACTTGACCTCGCTCCTGAAGTGGATGTCGAAGTAAGATCAATGGCTAACTAAGGAAAATCGAACAATGGAATTTTTGGTTGAAAAAATAGGAATGAGCAGAACGCTCGGCGAAGTGTCAAATGCAGTCACTTTGCTTAAAGTGTTGCCTGCGAAAGTTGTGAAAATCAACGAAGAAGGTAAATCTTTGGTTGCTTACTCTAGGGGCAAAGCGATGAACAAGGCGATAGAGGGTCAGCAAAAAGCTTACAACCTATCAAAAGAGTTCAATAAATTTGCATCTTTGGTAGTAGATAACAAAGAAACAGGCGATCAAGAGAGCGCTTCGCTAGAAGGCGCTAAAGAGCTAAAAGCTACTTTTAAAACAAAAGGTAGAGGTTTTAGCGGTGCGATCAAAAGATGGAACTTTGCCGGCGGCCCTGGTGCTCACGGTTCAAGATTCCACAGAAGAACAGGTTCTATCGGTAACAGAGAGTGGCCGGGTAGAGTTCAAAGAGGTAAAAAAATGGCCGGACAGTACGGTAACGAAACAGTTACTGTTAAATGTGAGGTCGTTAGCTTTGATAAAAATGCCGGTGTCTTGGTAGTAAAAGGGAGCGTCCCTGGTGCTAACGGCGGATTCGGCAAAGTAAGGGTTGTAAAATGAGTTCAGCGATAGTACTAGACAAAGACCTAAAAGAAAGCTCAAAACTTGCTCTTCCGGCAAGTTATGCGGATATCAACCCGCACAATCTATATTTGTATGTAAAAGCTTATCTTTCTAATCTTAGAACTGCTAATGCACATACAAAAAGTAGAGGCGACGTATCTGGCGGCGGTAAAAAACCGTGGAGCCAAAAAGGTGGCGGTAGAGCAAGAGCCGGCTCAATCACATCTCCTGTATTCGTAGGCGGTGGTGTTGCTTTCGGTCCAAAAAACAAAACAAACTATTTTCAAAAAATTAACGTAAAACAAAAAAGACTTGCACTTAAATGTGCTTTGGCTGAAAAAGCTGCGGCAGGCAAACTTTTTGTTGTCGATAGTCTTGCAGTTGAGAGCGGAAAAACTAAAGATGCGTCTAAAGTTCTAAAAACTTTGGGTCAAAGAGATTCGCTTTTGATAGCAAACAACTTTGACGAAAAAACGTATTTGGCTTTTAGAAACATTCAAAGCTGCTATCTAATCGATTATACGGAAATTAACGCATATTTTGTAAGCACATACCACTCGGTAGTAATCGAAAAAGACGCTTACGATAAAATCGTAAAAGAGGGCTAAGATGGCTGATATCACAGATATAAAAACAATACTATATACGGAAAAATCTCTAGGCCTTCAAGAAGCCGGAGTACTTGTTGTCCAAACATCTCCGAAAATGACAAAAAACTCACTAAAAAGAGTATTTCAAGAGTATTTTGGATTCACGCCTGAAAAAGTAAACTCTCTTAGAATGGACGGTAAAACCAAAAGATTTAAGGGTGTAATCGGGCAAAGAGACGCATTCAAGAAGTTCTATGTAAAACTTCCTGAAGGTGCAAAACTAGAAAGTCTTGCGGTATAAGGAATAGAAGATGGCAATTAAAACTTATAAACCATATACCCCTAGCCGAAGGACGATGTCAAACCTAGATAGCTCTGATATTACGGCAAAACCGAAAGTAAGAAGCCTTCTAGTAAGAGTAGCGGCAAAAGCGGGTAGAAATAACCAAGGTAGAATTACCTCCAGACACAAAGAGGCCGGCGCTAAAAAACTTTATAGAATCATAGATTTTAAAAGAAATAAATTTGATATCCAAGGTACTGTAGCGGCAATCGAATACGATCCGTACAGAAACTGCAGAATTGCGCTTGTTAATTATGCTGACGGTGAAAAAAGATATATCATTCAACCAAGTGGTGTAAAAGTAGGCGATAAAGTTATGGCGGCAGAAGGCGGTCTTGACATCGTAGCAGGCAATGCTATGAAACTAAAAAGCATCCCTGTCGGTACTATCATCCACTGCATCGAGCTAAAACCGGGTAAAGGCGCTCAAATGGCCAGAGCCGCAGGTAACTATGCTCAGCTAATGGGTAGAGAGGGTAAATATACTATTCTTAGACTTCCAAGCTCTGAGGTTAGATATGTATTGTCCGAGTGTATAGCTACTATCGGAAGCGTCGGAAACGAAGACTTCTCAAACGTAACTATAGGTAAGGCCGGACGTGCAAGACACATGGGTATTAGACCTCAAACGAGAGGTTCTGCGATGAACCCAATCGATCACCCGCACGGTGGTGGTGAAGGTAAATCAAACGGACACAGACATCCTGTATCTCCGTGGGGTCAAAAAACTAAAGGTCTAAAAACTAGAAAACCTAAGAAAAAATCAACCCAATACATTATCTCAAGAAGAAAAAAAGGTGTTAGATAATGGCTAGATCAGTAAAAAAAGGGCCTTTTATTGACGCTCACCTTCAAAAAAAGGTGACTAAAGCTAAGGCTGAAAATTCAAATAAACCGATCAAAACATGGTCGAGAAGAAGTATGGTATCTCCTGAGATGATAGGTCTTACCTTTAACGTACATAACGGCAGACAATTTGTTCCGGTTCATGTTAGCGAGGCACACGTAGGCTATAAACTAGGTGAATTCGCTCCAACTAGAACCTTCAAAGGACACAAAGGTTCCGTCCAGAAGAAAATAGGTAAGTAAGGGGAAGAGGATGAGTAAAACAGCGCTTAAATTTATCAGACTTTCTCCTACAAAAGCTAGACTTATAGCTAGAGAAGTTCAAGGTATGAATGCGGAAGCAGCAATCGCCGCTCTTGATTTCATGGCAAACAAAGGTGCCAAATTCATATCTAAAGCTATCGCTACGGCAGTTGCTAACGGCGGTTTTGAAGCCGACGAAGTGGTGGTATCTTCTTGCAGAGTCGATGCAGGTCCGGTTCTAAAGAGATTTACTCCAAGAGCCAGAGGTAGAGCTACCCCTATAAGAAAACCGACGTCTCACATATTCGTCGAAGTTACACAAGCAAAGGATAAGTAGTATGGGTCAAAAAGTAAATCCTATAGGACTTAGGCTTGGAATCAATACCGGTTGGAGATCAAGATGGTTTCCTTCTCTAAAAGAGATGCCTAATAACATAGCCGAAGACTATAAAATTAGAAAATATCTAAAACAAAAACTTTATTTTTCAGGTGTTTCCGATATCGTTATCGAAAGAACTGCAAAAAAAGTGAAAGTTACCGTTGTATCTGCTAGACCGGGTATTATCATCGGTAAAAAAGGTGCTGAGATAGAAAAACTAAAAAATGATATCTCTGCAATGACTAGCAAAGAGGTTCTAATCAACATTAAAGAAGAGAAAAAACCTCAAACGTCTGCGGTACTTTGTGCTGAAAACGTAGCTACGCAGCTTGAAAAAAGGGTAGCCTTTAGAAGAGCTATGAAAAAAGTTATGCAATCTGCCCTTAAATCAGGTGCAAAGGGGATCAAAATAATGGTCGCCGGAAGACTTGGCGGTGCAGAGATGGCAAGAACCGAATGGTATCTTGAGGGTAGAGTTCCGCTACACACCATCAGAGCAAATATTGATTACGGTACCGCTGAGGCTCATACTACATACGGCGTTATCGGCGTAAAAGTTTGGATATTCAAAGGTGAGGTCCTATCAAGAGGCGCTAAAGCGGACAAATCGGAAGAGACGACTGAAAAAACAGAAGACTCTAAACCGAAAAGAAGATCGAGAAGAGGGCAGTAATCATGTTGATGCCAAAACGAACTAAATATAGAAAGCAAATGAAAGGTAGAAACAGAGGTAAAACCTATGTTGGATGCAACCTTTCATTCGGAACTATCGGTCTAAAAGCGGTAGAAGCCGGAAGAATAAACTCTAGACAAATAGAAGCCGGAAGGATTGCTATTACTAGAAACGTAAAAAGAACCGGAAAACTATGGATTAGGGTATTCCCTGATAAACCTCTAACAGCCAAGCCTCTTGAGACTAGGATGGGTAAAGGTAAAGGCGGAGTAGAAGAGTGGGTAATGAACATACAACCGGGCAGAATCATTTATGAGATGACCGGAGTTGAAGAGGGTCTTGCAAAAGAATCTCTTACAAGAGCTATGCACAAACTCCCTTTCAAAACGAAAATCGTAACGCTAGAGAGTGAAAATGAAGTATACTGAGATTAACGCAAAAAGCGTAGCCGAACTAGCCGAGCTACTAAAAGAGAAAAAACTAAAGCTTTTCGAGTTGAAAATGAAGCTAAAAACTATGCAGCTTACAAATCCTAACGAAATAAGAGAAGCGAAAAAAGATATCGCAAGAATCCAGACGGCGATTACCGCCCAAGCCGGTAAATAAGGAAGTAAGTTATGAACAGCCATAAAAGAGAAATTCAAGGTGTCGTAATCAAAAAATCCGGAGACAAAACCTATTCGATTCTTGTCGAAAGAAGAATGATGCACCCAAGATACCACAAATTCGTAAAAAGACACAAAAAATACCTAATCCACGATGAGGCAAATAGCCTAAACGTAGGTGATTTCGTATCTGCGGTTGAGTGCAGACCGCTTTCTAAAAGCAAATCTTTTAGACTAAAAAGCATCCTTAAGACAGGAGCGGTTCTATGATACAAAGTTTTACTAGAATGAACGTTGCTGACAACAGCGGCGCTAAAGAACTTATGTGTATTAAAGTTTTGGGCGGCTCAAAAAGAAGATATGCAACAGTCGGCGACGTAATAGTTGCTTCTGTAAAAAAAGCTATCCCGAACGGTAAAGTAAAAAAAGGTCAAGTCGTAAAATGCGTCGTCGTTAGAACTAAAAAAGAGCTTCAAAGAGAAAACGGCTCCCTAATTAGATTCGACGATAATGCAGCGGTTATCCTTGACAACAAGAGAGAGCCGGTAGGTACAAGGATTTTTGGACCTGTAGGCAGAGAAATCAGATATGCGAACTTTATGAAAATAGTTTCGCTAGCGCCGGAGGTTTTGTAATGACTAAACTAAAAATCAAAAAAGGCGACACCGTAGAGATAATCGCAGGTGACGACAAAGGCAAAAAAGGTAAAGTGCTTGCCGTTTTCCCTAAGGCTAACAAAGTTCTAGTCGAGGGTTGCAAAATGGCTAAAAAAGCGGTTAAACCGAGCGAGCAAAATCAAAACGGCGGTTTTATGAACGTTGAGACTCCAATGGATGCATCAAACGTTCGTATAGCCGAAGGGGCTTAATAGATGGCAACACTAAAAGATTTATATAACCAAAGCATTAAGGCAAAACTTAGCGAAGAGTTTGCCACTGCAAATGCTATGCAGATAGCAAAGCTAGAAAAAATCGTTATTTCTGTCGGTTGCGGAGAGGGATCAAAAGATACAAAGCTTCTTCAAAACATAGCCGACACTATATCTTTGATAGCAGGTCAAAAAGCCGTAATAACTAAAGCAAAAAAATCTGTCTCAGGTTTCAAAATCAGAGAGGGGATGAACGTAGGTGTTAAGGTTACTCTAAGAGGTGCAAATATGTACAACTTTCTAGAGAAACTAATCTCACTATCTTTGCCGAAAGTAAAAGACTTCAAAGGTGTTTCAAGAACCGGTTTTGACGGAAGAGGAAATTATAGTTTCGGTCTTACCGAGCAACTTATCTTCCCTGAAGTAAAGTATGACAATATCATCAAAATTCACGGTATGAATATTACTATAGCTACTAGCACGACAAACGATAAAATGGCTTTTAGACTACTAGAGTTAATGGGTATGCCGTTTGCGAAAGGAAAGAACTAATGGCTAAGAAGTCGATGATAGCAAAATGTGCCAGAGAACCTAAGTTCAAAGTAAGAGCGTACACAAGATGCTCTATCTGCGGAAGACCGCACTCTGTTTACAGAGATTTTGGTATTTGCAGAGTATGCTTAAGAAAAATGGGCAACGAGGGTTTGATTCCCGGCCTTAAAAAATCAAGCTGGTAAGGGTGTGAGAATATGAATGATATTATAGCGGATACTCTGACTAGAATCAGAAACGCCTCTATGAGAAGAATAGAGGTTACCCACGTTCTTTATGCAAAAATCGTTGAATCCGTTTTGAAAGTTTTTCAAGAAAAAGGGTACATCGAAAGCTACAAAGTAGTGGAAGAAGGGACTAAGAAAAAAATCAACGTCGTTTTGAAATACAACCAAAGCGGCAAACCGGTTATTAACGAGATTAAAAGAATCTCTAAGCCGGGAAGAAGAATCTATAAGCCTTGCGCTGAGATCAAAAAATTTAAAAACGGCTACGGAACAATCGTAGTGTCAACTTCAAAAGGCGTTTTGGATAACGATAGCGCCCACAAACTTGGAGTCGGCGGCGAAGTTCTTTGCAGTATTTGGTGAGGTAAGAGATGTCAAGAATTGGAAAAGAGCCGATTACCCTTCCACAAGGTGTTGAAGCTAGCGTTGACGGTAGTGTAATTACTATCAAAAATGCTAAGCTTACAAAGACACTTGATACTTTGGATAGAGTAAATATAGAGATAAACGACGGCAAAATAGTTTTTGGACTAAAAGGTGAAACTAAGCAAGACAGAGCATTCTGGGGAACATATAGGGCTTTGGCTAACAATATAGTTCTAGGTCTTGACAAAGGTTTCGAGAAAAAACTCGAAATAAACGGTGTCGGTTACAGGGCAGCCGTTAACGGCGGCAAACTTGAGATGGCTCTTGGCTACTCTCACCCTGTTATATTTGAAATTCCGGAAGGGATTGAGATAGCGGTTGACAAAAACGTTGTAAGCATCAAAGGTGCCGATAAGCAACAAGTAGGTCAAGTCGCAGCCGTAATTAGAGAGTTTAGACCACCGGAGCCTTACAAAGGTAAAGGTGTTAAATACTCAGACGAAACTATCCGCAGAAAAGCGGGCAAAACGTCTAAGAAGTAAGGGTTAGTCTATGGGTAAAGCATTAAAACTTAAAACAAAAAGAAGATTCAAGGCTAAGCTAAAAATCAGGGCCAAAATATTCGGTTGTGAAGTAAAACCTAGAGTTAGCATATTTAAATCAAACAAATATTTTTATGCTCAAGCGATCGACGATACAAAAGGTGTAACGCTTGCAAGCGCTGACGGCTCTAAATTGGGTGTAAAACCAAACAGAGAAGGTGTAAAAGTCGTAGCTAAAGCTTTGGCTGATGGGCTGAAAGCTAAAAACATATCAGAAATAGTATTCGACAGAAACGGCTACCTTTATCACGGCGTCGTAGCCTCTTTTGCGGACGCTTTGAGAGAAAACGGAATTAGCTTTTAAGGGCTTTAGAGATGATGGAAATTAATAGAGAAGAGTTTGAAGAGGTTGTCGTAAATATCGGCAGGGTAACAAAGGTTGTAAAGGGCGGTAGAAGATTTAGATTTAACGCCCTAATGATAGTCGGGAACAAAAAAGGACAAGTCGGATATGGATTCGGCAAAGCCAAAGAGGTTCCGGATGCTATAAAAAAAGCTGTAGAAGACGCTTTTAAAAATCTAGTAACTGTCGATTTGAAAGGGACTACTATAGCCCATGACATCGAAGTGAAATATAATGCGAGCAAAATAATATTGAAGCCTGCAAAAGAGGGTACTGGTGTTAAGGCCGGTGGTGCCGCCAGACCTGTTCTTGAGCTTGCAGGTATAAAAGATATTTTGTCAAAACAGCTTGGCTCTACTAACCCTTCAAATGTTGTTAGAGCAACTGTAAAAGCGCTTACAAGCGTAAAGGGGCAATAAATGGGACTAGATAATCTAACTCCTGCCGCTGGCAGTACGCACAGAACAAAAAGAATCGGTAGAGGACAAGGCTCCGGTATGGGCAAAACTGCCACTAGAGGCGGCAAAGGTCAAACTGCGAGATCCGGTTATACTGCTAAAAGAGGTTTTGAGGGTGGACAGCAACCGCTACAAAGAAGGTTGCCGAAAATCGGATTTACTAGTAAAGTAGAAAAAGCTTACGTAATCAACACGGATAGAATCGTGAAAGTTGCAGAGCTTTCCGAGATAACTTTGGACGCAATCAAAGGCGTTATCAAGTTGCCAAACTACGTAACAAAAGTTAAACTAATCGGAAGCAAAGCCAAAGAACTCGCTTCAAAAATAAAAGATGAAGCGATTACTACTAGCGGCAAAGTAAATGGATAAAGGTTTAGCTAACAAAATTCTAATTACTCTCGGTTTTTTATTGGCATATAGGATTTTAGCCTATGTGCCTGTTCCGGGCGTCAATATAGAAGTAGTAAAAGAGTTTTTCGATGCCAACTCGGCAAACGCTCTGGGTCTATTCAATATGTTTAGCGGTAACGCCCTTGAAAGACTAAGTATAATCTCGCTCGGCATTATGCCCTACATTACAGCATCAATCATTATGGAACTTCTTGCCGCAACTTTTCCTGAACTTGGAAAGATGAAAAAAGAGCGTGACGGCATGGTCAAGTATATGCAAATCATTAGATATGCGACTATTGCGATAACTCTCATACAGGCAATCGGTGTATCTGTCGGCTTGCAAAGCCTTACAGGAAAAGCCGGAGAGAGTGCGGTTATGATAGATCCTGCCGTGTTTGTGGCAATTTCAGCATTTTCGATGCTTGCCGGAACCATGATGCTTATGTGGATTGGTGAGCAGATTACACAACGTGGAATCGGAAACGGAATTAGCCTTATTATCTTTGCGGGCATTGTCTCCTCTATCCCTAGCGCTATAGGAAACACCGTCACGCTTGTAAATACCGGCGAAATGCATTTCCTGACATTGGTAGCAATTGTTCTGCTTATTGTTGCAACGGTCGGAAGCGTCATCTATGTGGAGCTTGCAGAGAGGAGAATTCCTGTTTCGTATCAGCGAAAAACGTTGATGGCAAACCATAACAAAAGAATTATGAACTATATACCTATAAAGCTAAACCTAAGCGGCGTTATTCCTCCGATTTTCGCATCGGCGATTTTGATGTTCCCGACTACGGTTATGCAAGCTAGTTCAAACCCTTGGGTCATAGCGATTAGAGATTTTATCCATCCGCAAGGGTATGCTTTTAATGCTCTAACGTTTTTGTTCGTTGTCTTTTTTGCATATTTTTACGCATCTATAGCGTTTAGTGCGAAAGATATTTCCGAAAACCTAAAAAGACAAGGCGGCTTTATCCCAGGTGTTAGACCCGGTGAACATTCAGCCGAATTTCTGAATGAGGTAGCAAGTAGACTTACGCTATTTGGCGCATTATATCTAGGACTTATCACGACATTGCCATGGCTACTTGTCAAAGCAATGGGTATACCGTTTTATTTCGGTGGTACGGCTGTACTGATAGTCGTGCAGGTGGCACTTGATACGATGAGAAAAATCGAAGCTCAGGTTTATACCGGAAAATATCAGACGCTTAGCGCCGTAGGCCTTTAATTTTTTATGGCTATCAACATAAGAAACAAAACAGAGATAGAGTCTCTGCGGGCGGCTAGCAAAATAGCCGCCGAGGCTATAGAGTATGCAAAAACTCTTGTGAAGGTTGGTACAAGTACTAAATCTATCTCCGAAGAAACCGAGAGGTTTATAGTTTCCAGGGGGGCTAAAGCGTCTTTCAAAGGGCTTTACGGATTTCCGGAAGCTATATGCATCTCGGTTAACGAGGTGATTATTCACGGCATACCTAGTGACGTGGTTTTAAAAGAGGGTGATATAGTCGGACTAGATATAGGTACCGAGCTTAACGGTTGGTACGGCGATACTGCCGTAACCGTAGGCGTAGGTAGTATATCGGAAAAAGACGAGAGTCTCCTTTTGTGTGCTAAAGAATCTTTAGAGTTTGCGATAGCATCGGTCAAAGAGGGGATGAGATTTAAAGAGCTTAGCGCTTTGGTCGAATCTTATATTTTAAATAGAGGGTATAAACCTCTAAGAAATTATTGTGGACACGGAATCGGTAGAAAGCCGCATGAAGAGCCGTCAATATTAAATTATGTAGAAGGGAATCCAAATCAGGGTCCAAAAATAAAAAACGGGATGGTTTTTTGTATTGAACCGATGATTTGCCAAAAAGAGGGAAACTCCAAAGTCCTTAGCGATAAATGGGGTGTTATATCGAGCGACGGACTTAGAGGAAGCCACTATGAGCATACCGTTGCCGTAATCAACGGCAGAGCCGAAGTTTTGTCGAAAATTTAGGGAGGATTGATGGCGAAAGACGATGTCATAGAAATTGACGGAGTAGTCGTAGAGGCATTGCCGAACGCTACTTTTAGGGTAGAGCTTGAAAACGGGCACATAATATTAGGGCACATCGCCGGAAAAATGAGGATGAATTATATAAAGATTCTACCCGGCGATAAAGTCAAGGTCGAACTTACACCGTACAGTCTAGACAAAGGAAGAATCACTTTTAGGTATAAGTAAGTTTTTACTTAAAAAGTGGTAAAATTCGTCTCTTTTTTCCGTGCGCAGACTTTTAGCGGTTGTGCCTAGAATTTAGGTTTAATATAATCAAGGAGCATTTTTATGAAAGTAGCACCGTCTGTTAAAAAGATGTGCGATAAGTGCAAAATAATCAAAAGAAAAAACATAGTTCGCGTAATTTGCGAAAATCCAAAACACAAACAAAGACAAGGATAAGTAAATGGCAAGGATTGCAGGTGTTGACCTTCCTAAGAAAAAAAGACTTGAATTTGCTTTGACCTATATCTACGGGATAGGACATGCAAAATCTCTTGAAATTTTGGCTGCTACCGGTATCTCAATAGACAAAAGAGTACACGAGCTTACCGAAGATGAAGCGGCAGCACTAAGAAAAGAGATTCAAGATAATTACGTTGTTGAAGGTGACCTTAGAAAAAAAGTTTCTATGGACATCAAAGCCCTTATGGATCTTGGAAGCTTTAGAGGCCTCAGACACAGAAAAGGACTTCCTGTAAGAGGACAAAGAACAAAAACTAATGCTAGAACCAGAAAAGGTAAGAGAAAAACAGTCGGTTCAAAACCAAAAGGGTAATTTAAAAGGATAAAAAAATATGGCAGCGAAAAGAAAAGTTAAGAAAAAAATAGTTAGAAAAAACATCGCTAGAGGCATCATCCATATAGTAGCCTCTTTCAATAACACGCTTGTTACGGTTAGCGACGAAATGGGTAATGCCATTTGTTGGTCAAGCGCGGGAAGCCTAGGATTCAAAGGAAGTAAAAAATCGACTCCTTTCGCAGCACAACAAGCTGTTGAAGATGCAATCGTTAAAGCTAAAGAACACGGAATAAAAGAACTAGGTATAAAAATTCAAGGCTCCGGTAACGGTAGAGAGATGGCTGTAAAAGCGGTAGGCACTAGAGGGGACATAAGGGTAGTATATCTAAAAGACGTTACTCCACTTCCTCACAATGGATGTAGACCTCCAAAAAGAAGAAGAGTGTAAGGAGTTTAGATAATGGCAAGATATACTGGACCTGTAGAAAAATTAGAGAGAAGACTCGGTGTTAGCCTTGATATGAAAGGCGAAAGAAGACTAGCCGGAAAATCGGCTCTTGATAAAAGACCTTATGCGCCTGGACAACACGGACAAAGAAAAACAAAAGTAAGCGAATACGGAACTCAGCTTAGAGAGAAACAAAAAGTAAAATTTATGTACGGTCTAAGCGAAAAACAAACTAGAAAACTATACGACGATGCTTCAAGAGCAAGTGGTAATGCCGGTGAAAACTTCATTAAATTGCTTGAGAGAAGACTTGATAACGTAGTTTATAGAATGGGTTTTGCTACAACTAGAAGATTTGCTAGACAGCTTGTAAACCACGGACATATCTTGGTAGACGGTGCTAGAGTCGGCATACCTTCTTACAGGGTAAAAGCCGGACAAAAAATCGAAGTTTGCGAAAAATCAAGAAATAACCCGCAAATAGTTAGAAGTTTGGAACTTACAAATCAAACAGGTATTTCACCTTGGGTTGACGTTGATAAAGAAAAACTTTTCGGTATATTCACAAGAATCCCTGAGAGAAGCGAAGTTACATTACCGGTAGACGAAAGACTTATCATCGAGTTCTATTCAAAATAATAAGGTGGCCTAAATATGAAAAAAATCAAAGTAGCACCTTTTATACCGAGTAGTATAGAGGTTGAGAGTTCCGATAAAAACGTAGCGAAAATCTCTATATTCCCTTTTGAAAGCGGTTATGCGATTACGGTCGCACACCCGCTCAAAAGACTTCTTCTAAGCTCAAGCGTCGGTTCTGCTCCAACGGCTGTAAAGATCGAAGGTGTAACTCACGAGTTTGACTATGTTAGGGGTATGCTGGAAGACGTAACCGAGTTTATATTGAATCTGAAAAACATCAGATTTAAGCTCAAAGGTGACGCAAAAAAAGTAGTTGTTAGCTACTCTTTTTCCGGACATAGAGAGATTAGAGGTCTTGACCTTGAAAACGATGAAGTTGAAGTTGTTAGCAAAGATTTGCATCTAGCTACTATCAATGACGACGCTACGTTAAATTTTTCCATTATCCTTGAAAAAGGTATGGGATATGTCCCAAGCGAGGATATCAGGGATATGGTAGACTCAAGCTTTATCCCGCTTGATGCTTACTTTATGCCGGTTAAAAAAGCTACTTACGAAATCGTAAATATGCTTGTAGAGGACAATCCTAACTACGAAAAACTAGTACTAAATATCGAAACAGACGGTCAGATAGAGGCAGAAGCGGTATTCAAAGAGGCTGTTAAAACTCTATATGAACAACTAAGTATCTTTAATAAAGAGCTTTCCATCTCTAGTCAAGCCCCTGTTGCCGCAAAAAGCGAAAACGACGGCGAGTTGAAAAAACTTCTTACAAGTATAGATGACCTGAATCTATCCGCAAGAAGCCATAATTGCCTTACTAGAGGGTACGTAAAATATCTCGGCGATCTTGTTCTAATGAGCGAAAAAGAGCTTTCAGAGGTTAGAAATCTCGGTAAAAAGTCTCTTGACGAGATAAAAGAAAAAATGGAGGAGATGGGTTATCCTGTAGGTACCGTTCTTCCGGAAGAGCTACTTTCGGCTCTAAAAACCAAGCTAGCACAACTAAAGGATAAGTAATGAGACATAGAGTGGCGCATAGAAAACTTGGTAGAACGTCGTCTCACAGATTGGCACTCCTAAAAAACCTGTCAATCTCTCTTATAAAATTTGAAAAAATAGAGACTACGCTACCAAAAGCAAAAGAACTAAAAGCTTATTTTGACAAACTTGTAACCAAAGCAAAAGGCGGCGATTTTAACGCTCACAGAGCGGTATTTGCATTACTACAAGATAAAGAAGCTACAAAAAAACTAATCAACGAACTTGTTCCGGCTATGAGTGCTAGAACGAGCGGTTATACTAGCATAGTAAAAACCGGCCAAAGAAGAGGCGATGCCGCTGAAATGGCTACCCTTGCTCTTATAAAAGACTAAAATAAATCCGAGGTACTCCAAAAGAGTACCTCTCTTCGCTTTGTTAATCAACTTTTAAGCCCTAAACAACTAAATTACCGCTAAAAAACAAAGGTTTGTAATGTCTATCCCTTTTACAGACGATGAATTGCAGCCTGCAGTTGAGAGATGTATCCAAAAAATTGAACCGATGTTGGCTCTCGACGGTGGAAGCATAAAACTATTAACAATCAAAAATCATATAATCTATGTTCAGCTACAAGGTGCATGCGTTGGGTGTCCGAGTAGTTCAAATACACTAAAATACGGCGTTGAAAAAAAAATCAGAGAAGATATACATCAGGAACTTTGTGTCATAAACGTCCCTGTGGGCGCAGAGGTAGAGCTTGAAAAATTTATAGAGGATTTGCAAAGAGGGCGATGAGAAAAAGAACATACAAAAAGCATCTCGAGGCGGCAGAAAAACATTTTTTATCTAGAAATTACGAACGGGCTTTGTTTTATTATTCGCTTGCCGGACAAGACGATCCGAGTAGCAAAGACGTGAAAGTCGGGATTTTGCTATGCGACCTTGCGAGTGAGATGGAGAATGAAGCGCAATCGCTTTTCGATTATTATGTAATAGCAAAAAAAGAGAGTGCCGAAAATGCTGCCGAACTGCTTGAGAAAATAATACAGTCTATAGACGGTGTTTTTAATGCCACATCTGAGATGTTGTTGCCGCCGATCAAGCAGAGATTTGATTATGAAAATGCGATTTCGTATGAAGATTTTCAGAGCATTGTGTCTCAAAGGGGTGATTTTAAAAGGGCATTTGAAGATATCATGTTCTCTACAAAAGTGATAATTTCTGAAAAAAAAGATTTTATAAACTTTTTGGAGAGCCTTGTTAGTAACGGTTTTGATGAGATAGCGTTAAACTACCTTGAGAGCGCAAGCTCTATATTTCCATCAAGCAAAAAAATAAGAGATTTATTTGACAAATTAAGCCAAAGAGAGCAGATTGAAACTAAAACTCCCAAAAAACTCTAATCTAAAAGAGCAATATATCTGCGATAACTCCTCCGAATGCGACGGCGACACCGCTTTTTTGATTACTCCGTTATCGGCAAAATATATAGATGATGCAAAAAACAGAGGGGTCGCAACTTTTGTAGCGGCAAACGAGTTAAGAGATATTTTCGATTTATCTGCTATAAAAATCATCGGGATTACCGGAACAAACGGTAAAACCACAACTGCCGCCGCCATCTATTCGCTCATTTTAGACTCCGGTAAAAAAGTAGCCCTGCAAGGGACTAGGGGTTTTTTTGTAAACGAAAATAGGGTTGAAGAGAAATCTCTTACTACGCCTATGCAGCTAAATATTTTTGCCAATATATTAGCGGCGATTGATGCCGGGTGTGAGTACTTTGTGATGGAGGTGAGCTCCCATGCGATTGCCCAAAAGCGGATCGAGGGGCTATCGTTTGCCATAAAAATTATCACAAATATCACGCAAGATCATCTGGATTTTCATAAAACTTTTGAAAACTATCGAGATACAAAAAACGAGTTTTTAAAAGACGATACGCTAAAGCTAATTAACGTTGATGATGAAAATATAGTATTTAACGGGCAAAACGCAAAAACTTACGGTCTTGAAAAACATGCCGATTACAAGGTGGGTGCCTATTCGTTAAATGAGGGTATTTTTGCGGTTATAGAAAAAGCAGGGCAGAACTTCTCTTTCCACGCTTCAATGGCAGGGGTTTTTAATATTTACAACCTAACTGCAGCGATTGCAGCCGTAGATATGTTAACGGATGTGGGGATGGAGAGGATAACGGAGTATGTTGAAAATTTTGGTGGAGTCGGCGGCAGGATGGAGATAGTTAGCACATCGCCTTTTGTTGTTGTAGATTTTGCGCATACGCCGGACGGAATCGCAAAAGTTTTGGAGGCTCTGGGCGGCTCAAAAGTTACCGTGGTATTCGGTGCAGGCGGCGACAGAGACGCTACCAAAAGACCTTTGATGGGCAAAGAGGCGGCCATGAGGGCCTCAAAGGTGATAGTAACAAGCGATAACCCAAGAAGCGAAAGTCCAAAAATAATAATCTCCCAGATTCTGGAAGGGATTGAAGATAAAAACAAAGTTGCTATCGTAGAGGACAGATACGAAGCGATCAAAAAAGCGTTATTGGAGCAAAAAGAGGGCGAAATTGTTGCAATTTTGGGTAAAGGCGATGAGACAAGCCAGATATTTGACGGTAAAACTATCCACTTTGACGACAGAGAGGTTGCAAGAGAGATTTTGAAACAACTGGGGAAATGGAGATTAATTTAAGACTACTTTTATCCTATTTAAAAACTTTCTACAGTAAAATAAAAATATCTAAATCAGAAAAATAATAATCAAGGAGCTACAAATGGCAGGGATTCCACAACCGGCGTTTTATATGTTTATGTGTCAAGTCGAAAGACCGGAAGGGTTTCCGAAGGGATCCTGTATTAAGCCGCACAACAGGGATATTTTTGGTTATCTGAGTGAGGCGCTTATGAGAAGCGGAGTAATGGGTACGGTGGTTCCAGTTCAAAGCGGTTGCCAAAATAGATGCAACATGGGTCCAGTGATGCTTGTGGAGCCGGGACACACAATGTATGTCGGCCTGACTAAAGAAAAAATTGATAAAATTATAAAAGAACACGTTATCGGCGGAAACGTCGTAGAAGAGTATGTAATACCGAAAGAGATGTGGGCAGAGGCGATTAGCCCTGAGCAAATGAGAAAAATGGCCGGAGTAAGTTAAAAAATATGCGAATCGATATGCTTTACTCAAAAATCCACAGAGCGACAGTTACCGATGCTAACCTGAATTACGTCGGTTCGATTACAATCGACAGAGAGCTTATGGAAGCCGCCAAGATGAGAGTGGGGCAAAAAGTAGAGATTTTAAATATAAATAACGGAGAGAGATTCTCTACATACGTTATCGAAGGGCAAAGGGGCAAAAGAGACATTTGCCTAAACGGAGCCGCAGCAAGAAAAGTTCATGTCGGCGATAAAATAATTATCGTCGCCTACGCCTCTTTTGAGGAGAGTGAGCTAGAAGGATACTCGCCTACTATCGTTATCGTAGATGAAAACAATGATATAGCGGAAATCGGAAACGGTCTTTAATGTTTGAAGGTTTTGATTTTTCAAAATTAGGAGCCGTTTTTGAAGAGGCTCAAAAAAAAGCCAAAGAGATGGAGGAGAAAAGCTCCAATATATCTTTTACCGCAAAGAGTGGCGGTGGCTTGGTGTCTGTCAGTGTAAACGGAAAATTTGAGGTTATCGACGTTACGATAGATGATTCGTTGCTATCCGACAAAGAGTCGTTGCAGATACTGCTCATGAGTGCAATGAGTGATGCCAATAAATCGGCGCTTGAAAACCAAAAAAACGAAGCCGTCTCCATGCTTGGCGGCTTTAACCCCTTTGCAAAAAGCAATTAACGCTATCTGATGCTTGCCGAATTTGAAGAATACCTAAAAACAAATCCAATATCGGTTCCATCATTTCACCCCTCTTTTGAAAAAACACTTAACGAAATGCTTGTTGTCGGCGGAAAACGGTTTCGCCCGCTTTTGATGTTTAGTGTTATAGAGGCACTCGATAGTAGAATGTTGCCAAATTCATACGACGTAGCGCTAGCAATAGAGTGCCTGCATACCTACTCGCTTATACACGATGACCTGCCTTGTATGGACGACTCGCCACTTAGACGCGGACATCCGACTTTGCATACGGTTTATGGCGATGCAGCAGCGGTTCTTGCCGGAGATGCCCTAAATACCCATGCCTTTTATCTAATTTCAAATGCAAGACTTTCGAACGACGTAAAGATCGAATTAGTGAGGCTGCTTAGCCGTGACGGCGGTGTTTACGGTATGGTATTGGGGCAGGCCATTGATCTGTTTTTTGAGAAGAAAAAACTCTCCGTTGACGAGCTTAGGTTTTTGCATGTCCATAAAACTGCAAAGCTTATCGCCGCTTCACTGGCGATGGGGTGCGTGATAGCAGGCGGAAAAGAGGAGCTTGCTGCGAGACTGTATAATTTCGGGATTAAGCTTGGTCTTTTTTTTCAGGTGAGGGATGATCTTTTGGATACGTTGTCAAGCGAGGAAAAAGAGGGAAAAAAGGTACAAAACGATGGCTTTAAGAATAGTTTTGTGAATCTGCTAGGCGTAGAGGGTGCAAAAAGTGAATTTGAGAGTTTAAAAAATGAGCTTACAGCTGAAATAGGTTTGTTTGGGTCGAAGCTTTCAACTGCACTTTTTGCGGTATGCAATAGATATTTTAAAGAAGATTTTTAATACACAGGAGAGTTATAGAATGCCCGGAAATACAATGCTAAAAAAGATGTCCGATACTATAAAATTTTTGGCCTGCGATATGGTGCAGGCGGCAAACTCGGGACACCCGGGAATGCCGATGGGTCTTAGCGATATTATGAGCGTGTTTAACTCTTTTTACAAAC
>CALJKN010000139.1 GCA_937973585.1 uncultured Helicobacteraceae bacterium | reverse complement strand
AGGTTTTCACATGTCGTGATAGCATTTGCCCATGTGGCGGTAGTGCTTGCCGCCGCTGCATTGTCTTGCCATACAAGTCCGGTGCGAGTGTCTATCACTATACCCTTTGCACCGTCTCTATGCACACCGTTTGCCCCTAGCGCTATACTAATAGCGCAAAAAAGCGTGAATATACTTTTCATCATTTATATTTCCTACCTTTTGTTTTAGATTGTGTGAGTTTGCGTGTTTGATATGCCCAAAAAACGATGCCTGAACAGACAAAAACCGCTTTATCTCTTCAAGCCTAGCTTGATTTTGACACGCCTTGTCCGGCATAAATGCGGGAGAATTATTCATTAGGTGCATTTCATACCTATTCAGAAACCTTGCTTTTTTGTATTTGTAGCCGTTCACCGCCCGTCTTCTTACTAGTGTATGGCTAGGGCGGATGATATAGCCCAAAAAGTCTAGTCCGTCATTTACGGCTCTAAGCCTATGATCCCCCCTCAGGGTTAGTTTTAGGTTTTGCTCCAGATACTCCTCTATCCGTTGTTTTACGTCGGTCAACTCTTTTTTGTCGTCGCCGAATATCACGAAGTCATCCACATAGCGGATATAGTGCTTGCGTTTTAGCTCCCTTTTTACGAAATGGTCAAAGTCGTTTAGATATAGATTGGCAAAAAACTGACTTGTCAGATTGCCTATCGGGAGCCCTAGGTGTTTTGGTATACCAAACAGCGTTTTATGCGGCGGGATATTTTTTAGCCCGTTTTTCTCCCCTTTGAATACGTAGTTTTCGGTAACATCGTTGTAGATTATTGTCTTTGAGAGCCATATTATCCGTCTTTTTGTCTCGTTGTCGTATTCGCTTTTTTGCACCCCTTTGTATAGTTTTTCAAACAGTATATTTTTGTCGATGCTATAAAAGAAGTTTTTTATATCTAGTTGTAGATAGTATCCGCCACTATTTGCTATTGCAAATTTTTCGGCTCTTTTCGAGGCGGCATGTATTCCTTTGCCTACCCTGTTGTTATATACGTCATAGACAAATCTAGGCTCAAATATCTCCTGTAGGTACGGGGTCAATAGATGGTGAACCACCCTATCGCCAAAATCAGCGGCAAATATCTCTCGTATTTTTGGGGAGTGAGCCAAAAAACATATAGACCTTTTCGGTCTATATGTTCCGCTTTTTAGCGAAGTTTCAAGCTCGCACAATCTATCCAAAAGCTCCAGTTCAAACATCAGGGCATTAGCCGTATCTCTTTTGCCCCGTCTGCACTCTATATATGCTCTATAGATATTCCCAAACTCAAACATCATTACCTCGGACGCACCGGACATAATTGCTATTACCCTTATCGTTGTTGTTCACGTTGCCGTTGTCAAAGTTGACATTCCACGCATTGGTAGTATCTGCGGCATAGCTAGTAGACGACCAGTAGTTGTTCGTAGCGGTATTCGACATCCCTCTTTTGCCTATTGGTACGAGATACAAAAATCGCACGATAGGTGCAAATATGCGATATACCGCAAGGGTGGAGATGCCACGCAATGATTGTCGCTCGCTCGTCGGAGTATTTCTCATCCTACGATTCCGGCGGATTGGTTTAGCCAGCTTTGGGCTTGTTTGCATATATTTATCGTTAGCTTGACGCTATGCTCAAACTGGCTAAAACTCTTAAAAGCTTTTAACTCTTTGGCTAGAGAGATTAACATCTTTATCTCTTCGCATTTGTCTCTTAGCCTCTCTAGTTCCGGTTTTTTGTTTTTTGATCTGTTTGCCCTATGTATACAAAAAAGAGCCTCTTTGGAGTAGCAGCGCAAATCTTCACCTATAGTGTATTTGTGGTATTTGTCAAATCCCTTTACTATCTGCTCCATATATACGCATAGCTCCATAGAGGCCTTATATACCGGTAAATTCTCATACAGCATCTTCAAAAAACCTTTTTTTCTAATAAAAATCAACAAATATATCAATTGCCTCGGACGCACCGGACATAATGGCTAGTACCCTTACCGTTGCCGTCCACGTAGCCGTTGCCAAAGCGGACATTCCACGCAGCGGTAGTATCTGCGGCATAGCTAGTAGACGACCAGTAGTAGTTGGAAGCGGTATTGACAAAAGTGGCGTCTATGGCAGGGCTGCTTCTACCATAGTCCGGAAGCGTACTTAGCTCCGTCTCGGTAGGTAGTCTCCAGTCTGTATATCCGCCGAATACTGCGGTATTGAGAGCTTGACATGTAGTCCCTGAGGCTGTAGTCCAGTTCACCGTAGAGCCTACGGCATTGTCTTGCCACTGTAGCCCTGTGACATTGTCGGTGACTATGCCGCTTGCTCCGTTTCTCGTGTAGCTTCTGGCTGTCCCTTTTTGATACGCTCCGTCGTCGTTTGCGGCGTAGCTAGCGGTCTGTCCTGTTTTTAGGACTTTGACGGCTCTACTGCCTGTAGTGGTGAAGCCAATAGACGTGACGGATGATTGTTTGGATAGATCCAGAGCGT
>CALJKN010000138.1 GCA_937973585.1 uncultured Helicobacteraceae bacterium | reverse complement strand
CGACACAACACCCGGCCACCCTTGTGCAGGGTAGACGGTATCGCCTACCATATATAGCCCTTTTATCCTAGCGTCGTTTGGCGGGAGTCTGAAAACCGGATTTGCCAGACTCATAGCGTTTCCGCCCAGTTGAACCCTTTTTGTAAAACGGTAAAACGTTTTCGGGGTTGCCGCAAAACTATCTATAACGCTAGAGCCGTCTATCTCTAGGCTTTTGCATATCCACTCTATCAAAAAACTACAAAGGGTCGCTTTTTTTGCCCCGTATTCGGTTTTTGAAAGGCCTGTCCACTCTGTTGCATCGACGTGTATAGAGGCCGTTACCGAGTATTCGCCGTTTTTTGAGATGATATTATCAGAGCTATCGCTAAAAGAGACAAAAACAGCTTTTGAGATTGTATATTTTATCCGCTCTTTTGCTATTAGCTGATAGTGATGGTCGAATTTTTTGTCGCTTTTTATAGTCAGATACACTACAAATGCGCTTTGTTTATTGTCCAGATATTTGTATTGGGCGAAATAATCTTTGATCTCTTTGTCCGAAAAAAGCTCTGTATTGTCAAATATAGAGCCTCCAAATACGATATTTTCGGCTTCCAATGTGTCACTATTTGTCGTTATCCTAAAACCGTCTTTTAGTTTTTGGATAGATTTTACCTCTGAGTTTTTTCTGATATCCTCTACTTTTGAGACCAGAGTATCACATATCGCCCCCATCCCGCCGATAGGGTAGTGGGTCTGTCTAAAAGCATACCCCAAAGAGAGTATGAGTGCCAGTGCGCTGATTTTGTCAATCGTAGCCTGTGCCACTATAAGCACTTGTCCGTTCAAAAAATCTTCGTATTCCGGCGTTAATTTGCCGTAAAAGCTCTCAACCCATTTTTTGCCGTTCAAAACAGGTAACGGGAAAAATCCGGCAAATAAGGGGATGAAGCTAAAAAGGGAGATTATTTTTTTTGATATGGAGCCGCCGCTGTAGTAATATCCGGTTTGGTCGTAAAAATCGTTTTGGATTTTGATGATGCTCTCCCAAAACCGCTTATGGTTTTCGTCCGGATACCCCTTTTGTATCTCCCCCAAAAACATCTCCAAATCCCTAAACCGTCTGATTGTTTTGTTTTGGTGGATAACGGTGATAGCCGGATCACTCTCTATGACTTTTGGGTATACCCCTATTTTTTCAAACATTTTTTTGACCCGTTCGCCCTCTCCGTACCCGCTTAGAGTGGTGGCTCCCGCATTGTATAGTCTGCCGCCCCTGCAAAATGTAGAGGCACATCCGCCCAGATACCCCTCTCTTTCAAACAGCACTACCTCTTTTTTTTCGGCATTCAACAAAGCCGCCGCCGAACATCCGCCGATACCGCCGCCGATCACGGCAAACTCTCTCATATTTTTTGCCTTTATAGTCACGCAATTTTTTGTTTAGTATGACTATGTTTTGGATTTTTTGGTAGGTTGTTTTTGGCCGTTGGTTATGAACTGACAAATAATCGGTACAAACAAACCCGTATTCTCGTAAAAATACAACCAAAAAGGGGTTGCAATGAAAGTTGTACTCAGTATAGCAGGTTCTGATAGCGGCGGCGGGGCTGGAATACAGGCCGATATAAAGACGTTTGAGGCGCACGGTGTTTTTTCCGCTACGGCTGTTACAGCTTTAACCGCCCAAAATACGTTGGGTGTGAGCGGTGTTTTTGCATCGTCTCCGGAGTTTGTAATCTCCCAGATACGCTCCGTCATGGATGATTTTGATGTTGCAGTCGTAAAGATAGGGGCTTTGCTAACAAAAGAGATTGTAGATGCGGTGAGGGCTGAACTGGCAGGATATGAAGGACATATAGTGCTGGATCCCGTATGCGTATCAAAAGCCGGTTCGCCGCTACTAGAAGAGGGAGCCGAGGGGGCGCTTCTTGAGCTTTGCGAGAGGGCTACGGTAGTAACGCCGAATATGACGGAGGCAAAAAAGCTATACGGCTACGAGATAGGAAACAGCGACTCTCTGGAGACGCTACGCAATATCGGGTATCCGGTACTCGTAAAAAACCATCCGATAAAAAGAGAGGAGGGGGATTTTTGCGTTGATATTTTGTATGACGGACGAAACAAGAGTATTTTTGAGACTCCGGCCTCCGATTCTGCTTTTACGCATGGGGCAGGGTGTTCGTTTTCATCTGCCATAGCGGCGAATCTGGCTCTTGGATACCATCTGTGTGAGGCGATAGCTAGAGCCAAACGGTTTGTGTATTTCTCTATAGAGGAGGGGGTAAAAGCGGGTGCTTTGGGGGGTGGTAAACACCCGATGTCACATAGGGCCGGTTTTTTATCCTTTGAGCAAAATAGGTACTAAAAATTTGAGGACAAATCTACAAAAAGGGACAACATGCGGATAAATATAGCTTTAGAGTGGTTTTTGAACCCAGATCATCTGCCGTTTATAGCGGGAGTCTCAAAAGGTTTTTACGAGAGGGCGGGGCTGGATGTCCGTATTATCGTCCCAAGCGAGCATTATGACGGTTTGGAGGCTCTCAAAAATCGGGAGATAGAGTTTGCAGTCAATGAGCCTTTGCATCTAATCGAACAGTTTAGCCCGGATATGCTCTCTCTGGGTAGTTTTTTTGAGACGAGGGGCGGGGTGATGTTGTCTCGTGAGGGTGAGCGAAAACTCCTAAACGGCGAGAAAATACGGATCAGCTCCCCGGTCTCAAATGACACGACCGACAAAATAGCCATAGAGATACTGACGAGATACGCCGCAAAGTCCGGCGTAATACTGGAACCGTCAAACGTTTGGATAGAGGAGGCCGGTTTTTATCATATTGCAAACATAAAATCCGGATACGACGGGGCGTGGCTTGTTTTTTTCAATTTTGAGGGGGTTGAGGCTATAGCCGAGGGGCTTGATACCGTGCTGATAGACTCTGCCGTCGGCGGATTTGCCAATTTTTCGGCTCTCGATATTTTCACGACAAAAAGTTTTTTTGAGAGAGAGACGGACGTGATAAACGGGTTTATAGCGGCGACCAAAGAGGCTATGGTCTATATCGCCAAAAACCGTACGGAGGCAAGAGAGATATACTACGACTACTCCGGCGAAGAGCGCTCAAAACTAACCGATGAGATCATAGACGAGACGCTCAAATGTTTTAATCCGGAGTTTGTCTCCAGCGCAAAAAAACAAAGAGAGACTCTGGAATTTTTTAGAGAGCTAGGTGTAACAAACCTAACCTACAACGAGCTCTCCGGTGCGTTTTTGGGGTGATTGATATTTTATTTTCGCCGCATCTAGTAGTTTTCCTCGCCGGAGTGCATGGATTTGTCAAATACGGTAGTCTGGTTTCTGCCGTTTTGTTTTGAGTGGTATAGTGCCTCATCGGCGAATTTGATAGTTTGCCAATGCGACCTTGCGTCGATGTTGTAGACGGCAACTCCGGCGGATAATGTTTTATTAAACGAAACCGTCCCCGCCTCAAACCTAATCAGCGAAAACTCATTTCTGATTTGTTCCGCTATTTTAAATGCGATATCCCTGTTTACATCAAACAGCAAAATCAAAAACTCCTCCCCTCCGTACCTGACTCCAAAATCGGAACCTTTTATGTTGTTTTTGATTGTCGAGCCGACCGCTTTTATCACTTTGTCGCCTACGTCGTGACCGTATCCGTCGTTTACCTGTTTGAAAAAATCTACATCCAACATAACGATTGCGTACTCTATGGATTTGTTGTGGCTGTTTTGAGATAAGAAATTTTCCAAAAACCGTCTGTTGTATAGATTTGTGAGCGAGTCTTTTAGTGAGGACTCCTCCAAAATCTCCATTAGTATTTTTGTCTCCAAAACAGGCCTTGCCGTCTCTATCAAGTTTTTGACGATAGGGAGATTCTCCCTAAAATCCATACTCTCCTCTTTGGACTCAAACTCAATATTCAAAATTAGATTTTTTTTGTCACTGAGGGTAAACGGCAGACATATATACTCTTTGTTATCTAGCATACACTCGGCGCATATATTTGCAAAATCGGTAGAGAACATATCTTTTCGTAGTCTATCGGCTCTACAATCGGCAGATATAAACTTTTGAAGTTTTTCGACCCCTCTTTTGTTTGAATATATTTTTGTTTTATCTCTAGCCTCTTTGTCTATTTCAAAAATAGATATATTCTCTATCTTGAACTTCTCTTTAAAAATATAGAGTAACCTGTTTATGATAGTTTGCCTGTCTTTGTCGCCCTCTATCGTTTTTTTGAACAAAAATATGTTTGATAGTTCGTTTAGCCTATTTGCGACCGATGCGGCTTCGCCTGATAGTTTTGTGTTGATGTTGTATGAAAAATCGCCGTGATATGCCTTTGATATCCCCTCTTCCAAATCGTCGAAAAGCGTTATGTACGGCTTTATGTAGTAGTTTGCCACCAAAATCGCCGCAACAAGAAAGACTACCGCAAAAATCGCAAGTTTGGTCACTATATCTATGCCGTCTTTGATGGTCTCTTCGAGGCTCACATCCATACTGATAGCGCCTAACACATCGCCTATTTTTGCGGTGTGGCAATCTATACAGTTTGGACTGGAGGTTTCACCGGCCATATACGGTATAGCTATTCTCAAAAACTTTTTACCGTTTTTCTCTATGACGACAGACTCCTCTTTTCCGGTGTTCAAAACCTTGCTTTGGAGGGCATCGTATTCGGATTCCGATGTTTTCCCTTTGCCGTATTGCGAAATTACGCTATTTGAGCGTACTATTTTTATATTTTCTATATCTTGATTTTTTACAATATTTGAGAGGTAATACTCTCTTTTATCCATAATGCCGTTTACCATGTGGGCTGTCAAACCGTCTCTGACTGCACCGGCCAATACGACGGCGTTGTTTCTGGCGGTTTTGTGTCCGTAATCTTTAAAATTTGCAGCGACGTAAATCGTAATAACGGAGCTCAAAACAAACAAAACCATCCCGATTATTAAAAAAACTTTTTTGTTTATACTCATTTATTTCTCTTTTTTAGTTAACTAATTTAAACCTATGATTAATTCTCAAATTTCCGGCAAAGCCGTAAACTAGGCCTTTGGCAGGCGACTTTGCGGTCATTAGACATATATAAAGCTTGTTGATTAAAGAATATTATACCGAAAAA
>CALJKN010000137.1 GCA_937973585.1 uncultured Helicobacteraceae bacterium | reverse complement strand
GAAATACTAGCTCCAAAGAGCCAGATGGGGGGTATATGAAAAAGAGCGCATTCGACATTTTGGACAAAACAAAAATAAAAAAGAAAATTGCGGCAGGGTTGAAATTGCAAACAATTTACAACCAAATGGCGAATGATATACCAGAGGCCGTCCGTCCTAGTTATTTTGCATTCTGCAAGTACGTTAGCAAGCATAAATTAGGGGGTGAAAGATGATTAGCCTACGAAAACCCTATTTAAGAATCGAGGACTTATCTTGGTTACCGGTTCCGAAAGCTGAAAAAGTCACGATACTGAAAGTCCTCAATAGATTGGTTGTGAAAGAGATTAGGTTTAACCACGAAATCAGATTGCGACTCATATCCAAAATCTTTGAAATACACAAAAACAAAAGCTTCTACAAAAAAAAGATCGAAAAACTAACGGAGCTAAATCTTGACTACGTGTTCTATGCCGTTAGAAAAGAAGTTTGGTCAGAGTTTGGATATTTGGAGACCGAAAAACAGTACGAAGAGTCCGACACGGGCGGTTGCCGCATAACTTTTTTGCAAAACGCCGGAGTCGGTGAATTTACTGCACTGCCTAAAACGGTGCATATCGTTGAAGTAAAGGATACTCACAACGACGATGTCGCATCGTTGGGCGTTGACGACTCTTTGATAAAAGCGATTGCTCGCCTGAGCGATGAGCAGCAGGAAATCATCCGTATGTATTTCTACGACGGATATCAACTCGAAGAAATCGCCACTAAATTTTGCAAAAGCAAAAGAACAATACTGGACAAAAAGGCACAAGCGCTAGCAAAACTAAAAGAACTATTAGGAGAGGATGAGTAGAGATGATGGTTAAAACACACCTAGCCCTAACCACGGCCTTAGCGTTAGCATTTCAAGAGAATATCATTCCCTCCCCTACTTTGGCAGATATATCAATTTTTGCGGTTGGCGCATATTTAGGGACGGTGCTTCCGGATATAGATGAGCCAAATTCTTATATCGGCAAAAGAAGCCTTATGTTGTCAGACGTTATTTCGACGTTGTTAAGACATAGAGGGCTAACTCATTTCCTCATAGTTCCGGGTCTCATTTGGCTACTGGGTCAATACTTTAGCGATTTTGAAGGCATCAATCTCGCCTTGAATGCAGTTGCTTTTGGCTGGCTATCCCACATTATCGGGGATATATTGGTTGGGAACGGCATACGAGGGCTCCTGTTCCCAATCTATAGCGAAAGAATCACACTTTACCCGATGAACACCGTTGTTGTGGGCGGTATTTTCGAATTTGCTTTGCAGATATTGCTCTCTTTTGCAATCGTAATCCAGATACTACAAAAAATGCTATGAGACATGAAGCTAAACCTAGAAAACGACGAGTCAAAGATACTGTTTTCATGTTTGCCGTTGGTTGATCAAATGATAAAAAAAATGGATCAAAAAGAGAGCAAAGAATACATAGAGCGACGATTGGCGCTTAGAGAAGTAATACACACGTTTGTGAAAAAGCTTAAAGAAATTGGAGAAGAAAATGGGATTTGATCCGGTTCAATGGCAAGGCGGAGGGAAAGGATATAGCGATAAACAGCAAGATGTGTCGAACAGATACGGCAATCAAAAAATGGATACTAGCAGCAGATATCAAAACAAGGGAATGGACACCAAAAGCCGATACGGCAATCAAACGATCGATACTAGCAGCAGGTATGGCAGCACTTTAGACACAAGCCCTATGACTTTGGGGCGAATTAACGATGCGAGTACATATAGGGGCGAATATGATTTGCGGCCGCAATATTCTAATGCAATGCCTAGAGAAGAAAAGTACACATTTCCGGCACTCATAAGAAAACTGAACGACCTTGTACAAGAGCAATCAAAAGCAATGGCAGATATTGCAGGCATGTCATACCTCAACGACAACGAGATAAGGGAAATCAGATTTGATATTTATCGCTATATTGCGAAACACTTCACTGCGCTTCTACTACTCTCAATAGTCGCAGCTTTTGCCGTATCTACGGTGCAAATTTTTTTAATAAAGATTTTTGTTTTTCTTTTATTATATCATTTTCACTGCTTAAACATTCTTTAATATATGCCAAATCTGTTGCATTGAATGCTGAAACAAAACCAATATCATGAATCCCAAATCTTCCTGCCCTACCAGCAATTTGTTTAATTTCGCTTTTAGTTAAAAGCCTCATAGAGTGACCATCATATTTTTCAATGTCTGAAAAAATAACTCTTCTTGCTGGAATATTTATTCCCATACCAATAGCATCAGTAGCAACAAGACAATTTGTTATTCCACTTGAAAAGTTTTCAATCTGTGTTCGTCTTACTTCTG
>CALJKN010000136.1 GCA_937973585.1 uncultured Helicobacteraceae bacterium | reverse complement strand
TCTGTCGTTCGCACTGCTGATAAAGAATCGGAAGTATTTTGATTGTTTTGTTGCTTATTTGTCGATACATAGCAATATTTATTTCTTCCTGAACCCATCTTGATTTTACAGAGTTGGGTGATAATATTACGGCTAAATAATCTACCTCGCTTAGCCCATCACTTATTTTCTCTATTAACGAATCGCCTATTTTTATCTCTGCTTCGTCAATCCAAACTTTTATGCCATGGCTCTCTAAATCCAATCCTAGTTTTCTAACAAATGGTTTATCGTTTGCATTGTGGCTTAGAAAAATACTTTTTTTCATAAAGCAATTCCTATTAATTGTTTCTATTATTTACGGAGATATTAAACCGTAATAAAAGAAAAAAATCAAAATAAAAACTGCCATAATACCCCAAAAATATACGGGAGTTTTGTATGGCAAATTCTAACACCGAAAAAATAACCTTTAATATGCCTGTAGAGCTAAAAAATCAGGTGATGCAGCTAAAAGATGAGCTAAAGGTGTCACTCTCTACGATATATAATGAAGCGGTCAAAAACTATGTACAGCAAAAAGAGCTGGAGAGGTGGAAGAGGGCGGCTGATAGCGCCGCAAAAGATAAGAAATATACTGCCGATATGAAAGAGTTTGGCAATGATGACGGCGGTTTGTATGGATATTAAACAAGGTGAAATTTGGCTTGTGGAGTTCTTCCCTAAAGTCGGTAGTGAAATAGCCAAGCAAAGACCTGCCGTGGTAGTGAGCGCTGATGAAATAGGCAAATTACCCCTAAAGACCGTAGTCCCCATCACGGAGTGGTCGGCACAGTACGGCTCTTATCCGTGGATGATTAGACTAGAAAATAGCGCCGCAAACGGACTCTCAAAAACTTCCACAATCGACTGCTTTCAGATAAAAAACTTCTCGCACGATAGGTTTATCAAAAAACTAGGGGAGCTAGACAGTGATGTGGTGTTTAAAATTCATGCAACCATCTTAAAAACGTTAAACCCCCTTTATAATTTAGCATAACCAAGTAAGCCGCTTCTTGATACAATTAGCGTAAAAAATTAATGAAGTGAGAGCGTAATGGCAAAAGACCAGAAGAGACAAGAAGAGGACGATGTAACACTTGAAGAGATGAGCGCCGTACTTCAGGAGATGCTGAGGGCGGCTCTGTATTTTGCCGGAGTCAAAAAAAACAAGCTTGACGATGCGGCCGATGCTTATTTGGATGCAATCGAAGACGTTTTCGAGGATGAGGACGGGATGCTCGGAATCGATGAGATAGTAAAAGTCGTTGAGCACCTCAAAAAAACAAATCCGGAGTTTTTTAAATAGCCGATGAAACTACTACACCTTTCTCATACCGATTTGGACGGTTACGGATGTCAGTATATCTCGTCAAAGTTTTTTGGGCATAAATATCTGTACAACTCAAACTACGGAAATGAAATCACCTCAAAACTAAAGCTGATGTTTTCAAAAATAGAGGAGGAGGCAGGTGACGGCAAAAAGGTATTTATCCTGATTACCGACCTCAATCTGACCACTCAGGATTGCAAATTTATAGAGCAAAGAATTACGGAGCTTAGAGCCTCTACAGGGCTTGCGATAGAGCTAAAACTACTAGATCACCATGTCAGTGGCGAAGAGCAGGCCAGAGAGTTCGCATGGTATGAGCTAGATACATCCAGATGTGCTACAAAGATGACATACGATTTTTTCGGCGGTAGCGACTGGTCTAGCTCCAGACTCGTGGATGCGATAAATGCCGTGGATTTGTGGAAAGAGGAGAAGGGGGCTGAATTTGAGTTCGGCAAGACCCTGATGAGGCTAATCACCGAGACAAAAGAGCTAAACAAGCTGATGTTTCCGTCCGAGAGCGCAGACTACAAGTTAAAAGCACTAGAAGCGGCAAAAGAGTTTTTGGACTCCCCTGATTCGCATATAGCCCTAGATGATAATATCCATTTCATAAAAAAAGAGTACCTAAGGGCGGGCGGCGAGAACAACTCAATAGATAATCTGGCGAGTGATTTTGTGACAAAGCTTTTGGGTGAAAAAAAGGATGAGTTTACCGTCTGGTACAAAAACTATCAGGGGTTTATGACCGTATCTGTTGGAAATGTCTCTGTTATAGCAAACGGCTTTTTGTCCAAAAACCATGAGTATGATTTTTTTATAGACGTATCTCCAAAAGGAAACATTTCTCTCCGTTCAAGCAACAAAGCCGATGTGTGCGAAATAGCTAAAACAGTGTTTAACGGCGGCGGGCATAAAAATGCTAGCGGTGGACGTGCAAATAATATCAAAGACTTTTATACATATAGCGAGTATAAAAAAACAATAGATGAGATTTTCAGAAAAGCGGAAGGTATCTGATGGATACGATAGAAAATTACCAAAATTACGTCGCTTTGGGTTTTTTGCTGAACCTGTTTGCTACGATTGGATTTGGGGTGTATAAAGCCTCAAACATAAACGAGAGCGAAGCTTTGCACCTGATCACAAAATATGAAGCAAAGGCTAATTTTTCAAAAACTCTGTTTTTGTGGTTTGTTCCGTTTTTGGGATTTTTGTATGTTCTAAAAGAGGTTGTGTTTTTACAATTTGGGTATCTAAATAGAGGGCTTACCGTTTTTAACTATATTGAGGATAACATAAAAAGAAGACACAATAGATAAATAGGGACGGTTGTCGCCCCATCGTTGTCTTTTTTTGGCCTATATGCCGGAGTGGTTTGGAATCAACCAAACTTTCCGGTAATATACTCTTCGGTTAGTTTTTCCGCAGGGTTTATGAATAGCTCTTCGGTGTGTCCTAGCTCCACCAAATCCCCGATATACATAAACGCCGTATAATCAGACACCCTTGCTGCTTGTTGCATATTGTGCGTTACTATGATCACCGTCAGTTTTTCTTTTAGCTCGATAATCAACTTCTCCACTGCAAGTGTAGAGATTGGGTCAAGCGCCGATGTAGGCTCGTCAAATAGTAGTACCTGAGGCTCTACCGCTACCGCTCTGGCGATACATAGTCTTTGTTGTTGTCCACCCGATAGTGAATTTCCGTCTGCGTTTAGCCTGCCCGATACCTCGTCCCATAGTGCCGCCCCTTTGAGTGCCGCCTCTACTCTGCCGTCAAGCTCTGATCTACTTTTAATCCCTTGAAGTCTGAGGCCGTATGCTACGTTATCAAAAATACTCATCGGAAACGGTGTCGGTTTTTGGAAAATCATACCGATTTTTAGTCTGAGGTTGATTAGGTCGATATTTTTGTCGAGAATATTTGTTTTACCCTCTTCAAACAATATTTCACCCTCGTATCTGTTGCCCGGATATAGATCGTGAATTCTATTAAAAGACCGAAGCAGCGTTGTTTTTCCGCATCCTGACGGCCCTATTAGAGCCGTAATCTTATTTTTTGCTATCGGCATATTAATGTTTTTTAGGCTTGGGTTGGTGCTACCCTTGTAGTAAAAGTTGAGGTTTTTTACCTCAAGTTCTAAAGTCTCTTTTACGTTGGCGATAGTTGACATGCTGTTACCTTTGACCTTTTTTGAGTTTCATAATAATTCTTGACATGATGTTTACGAACAATACCGCAAACGTTAGGATGGCTGCAGCCGCCCAGCCGAGCATCTGCCAGTCTTCATACGGGCTTGAGGCATAGTTAAACATTGTTACAGTCAAAGATGCCATCGAATCGTTCATATTTAGGCTAAAAAAGTTGTTATTGAATGACGTAAACAGTAGCGGAGCAGTCTCTCCGGCGACTCTGGCGATACCAAGTAGTATCCCGGTCATAAGCCCTACGGCTGCACCTTTGTATACAACCTGAAATATAACCTTCCATTTTGGTGCACCGAGTGCGTATGCCGCTTCTCTGAGTGTCTGAGGGACAAGACGGAGCATATCGTCGGTTGTTCTGATAATAACAGGAATGGCCAAGATAGCTAGAGCGACGCTCCCCGCCCACCCTGAAAAGTGGTGAACAGGGGCAACCATAATACCGTACACGAATACGCCGACAACGATAGAAGGTGCCGACATCATAATATCGGATAGATCTCTAACAAAATCTGCAACCCTTGAGCCTTGTCCGTATTCGCTTAGATATGTTCCGGCTAGCATTCCTACCGGAATCCCGATCCCCATCGCAACCCCTGTCAGCATCAGATGTCCCACGAGGGCTTGTCTGAGTCCGCCCCCTTCCATCCCCGGAGGTGTTCCGTCTTTTATGAAAAGGTCGAGATTGATATATGAGATTCCTTTTATAAGTAGAACACCCAGTATCCAAAAGAGGATTGCAATCCCCAAAAGAGCCGCCGCTGTTGATAGTGCAAGGACTATCTGATTTATTATCTTTCTTTTTTTATGCATTTTTTCTCTCCTTTTTCAAAAAGAGGAATTTCGCTATAGCAATAATCGTAAAGCTAACTCCAAATAGTATCAATGCAAGTAGGTAGAGACTGGAGTAGTAAATGTCGCTATCCGCCTCGGTAAATTCGTTTGCAAGGGTGACAGGAATACTTGTAGCCGGCTCAAGGATACTGGCCGGAATCCTTTGTGCATTACCCATAACAAACGTAACCGCCATTGTTTCGCCGAGTGCACGACCCAGAGATAGGATGACAGAGCCGATAACCCCTATTTTTGCATACGGAAGGACAACGTCTTTGATGACATCCCATTTTGTAGCCCCTAGCGCATAGGCCGACTCTTTTAGTATATCCGGAGTCGTATTCATAGAATCCCTAGTGATTGATGCGGTGAATGGAACTATCATGATCGCAAGGATTAGTCCACCCGTCAAAAGTCCGAGTCCGGAACCTCCGGTGATGTCTCTGACTATCGGCGCAAAGTAGAAAAGCCCCCACATACCGTATATTACGGATGGTATGGCAGCCAAAAGCTCTATTGCAGTTCCTGCTATCCCTTTGATTTTTGCGTGTGCGATTTCGGAGAGGAAGATCGCTATACCGATAGCTATAGGGGTTGCGATTGTCATGGCGATAATCGTAGATATTATCGTTCCGTAGATAGACGGCAACGCCCCGAAAGTCTCCATATTCGGAGCCCATGTTTCACCTGTCAAAAAGCCGATTCCGAACGAATCCATCGCCGGTTTTGCATCGATGTACAATATAATAAAAATAGCCACAAGTACAACAAGTACAGATAGCGCCATAAATCTTGAGAGAGTCTCAAAGATAAAATCGCCGAAATTTACGTTTTTCATGATTTGAACAATCCTATTTGTTTTACCCTGCAAGGAGTTTTGATTTGTAGGAATTTTGTAGGCATTATATTAGCGTATAATTACGAAACGGTTACTTTAATGAAAGGGTCAAATGGGGGCAAAGCCCCCATTTTTAGACCTTAAATCCTCTCATTTGTCTATCAAGGGCATCGGAAGCTTTCGCCAACTCTCCGGCTATCTCTATCAAGCCGTCTGATATTGTCTGGTTTT
>CALJKN010000135.1 GCA_937973585.1 uncultured Helicobacteraceae bacterium | reverse complement strand
GGCGGGGCTCTGAATTATCCGTCCACTTCCGGCGTTTGTACGTGGGCTTCGAACAGTGTTGCGTCGGATTCGAGCGTGGTTATCGTGGCTCGTCCGAGCTTATAAAAAAAGGAGAATGAATGTTAAACACTATTTTAGGAGAAAAAAGGTGCAAATAATCAGAGGTCAGTGGAATGAGCAGATGCCACAAGTATTTGAGGCGAGCAGAACGCAAGTTAATATCAATATAAGACAAGAGGCACGCATCATAAATGGCGTTAGTATAAATGGGTACTCATACGATACGGTAATAGAAGATGCAAACTCACTGATGTATGATGATGATGCCCTACTGCAAAGAGCTATCAACTTCGAGGCGGACGAGTTCTTGAGGAGTACAGACTGGTATGTCTCAAGATTTGCAGAGACCGGTGTCGCTATACCTCAAGAGATACTAGATATGAGAGCGGCGGCAAGGGCTAAGCTGTGATGATATATGATACAATTATGGAAAAAGGCTATATATGAGAGGTGATTTTTTAAAGTCCTATGTGTCTTCTAGTTACTGGCTAGTCTCCGGTAAATATGCTCAATCAATAATGGAGGCTCTTAACTCGGACGTACTATCCATCGAGGCAAAAGCTACGGAATACAAAGGCGGGATTAGACCTGCTCAATCCTACGAAAAAATAAGCAATGTTGCCGTGATTAGTGTCAATGGTGCAATGGATACGGCGATGTCTCCTATAACAGCACAATGCGGCAATTTTGCTAATTATGCGGCGATAAATGAGTTAGTTACAAAAGCCCAACAAGATAAAGCCGTAGATACTGTTTTATTTAGAGTCTCAAGCGTCGGGGGAAATGTAAATGGTGCGGAAGTAACAAGCAACAAAATACTAGAACTTTCAAAGCACAAAAGAACAATTACGCTATATGAGGATATAGGAGCTTCGGCGGCTATGTTAGTTTTTGCGGGGACAAATGAACGATATGCGACATCTACTACAACTAGGCTAGGCTCTATCGGTGTTAGAACTATGATGCCGAATCAAGACGGGAAGATGGAAGTTATAGTTTCGTCCAATGCTCCTAACAAGGCGTGCACGGGTAGCGACTGTAGGGCAAAAATACAAGCCGAGATTGACGAAATAGAAACATTTTTTGTTGACAGGATGACACAATACACCGGATGGAGCGCCGAGCAGGTAATATCAAATTTTGACAGAGGGGGGACGATAAGCGCAACAAAAGCCTTAGAGCTTGGTTTTATTCGTGGGATTCAGGATTATGATACAATGTTAGCGTCACTAATTTCAACAGAAAGGAAAAACGGGATGGATGAAAATAGTTTGGTTACAAAGCTAACCGATATGTCTGCTGAAAATGCAACTCTTAAAATGAGAGTTGAGACTTTGACGGCGCAAAATGAAGCCCTACAAGGGCAGATAAAGGCAGGGCAAGATGCTATAGAACTTGCTATGGGGATGAATGCAACCCCAAAAGCAATAGCGGCAAGTGCGAAACTAGCCCTCGGAGGTGCGACCGACAAGGACGCTATTACGGCGATGATTACAGCTATGCAATCTAACGGAGCTACGCTTCAAGGTGGGGAATCTGGCTCACAAGCGGAACCTACTAAAATCAAAGTAAACTATGAAGAAGTTGCAAAGGGGATGGGTATAGATGTTAGCAACATACGATAATGTTTTTGCCTCTATCGGCAAAACGAAAGGTGTTACCCTAAAAACAAGTGCTACGGTCTATAAAAAAGGCACAGTTGTAGTCCTGAATGTGAGCGGAACCTATGAAAATAGCGCCATTACTGGCTCTTTGACCCAAGTAGTAGGGGTTGTAGTTGATGATGAGGTTGACGCAACTCTGGCAGACAAAGCGGCGACTATCGCTATTGAGTGCGAAGTCAATACCTCTGAATTGATATTCGGCGGTGGACAAACATATGCGAATGTTGCGGGTATACTCCAACAACTAGGCATAAAAGCAACAACGTGGAGGCAATAAATGGCGTTAACGCTAAGTGATGTAAAAGAGATTTTTGAGCCGGAAATCCAAAGATGGGCTAGACCAAGACACGGGTTTATTACTGAGCTTCTTTTTGGCGGTATGCCTAAAAAGATAGATGGTATGTCTGTCGGGTGGGATGAGATAAAAAAATACGCTACCGTCGCACCACTATACGGTAACCACACTTCGGCTGTTGAGAGAATAAAAGAGGGTGGTGAGCAAAAAACTTTTGACCTTGCCTTTTATAAATCAAAAGCAACACTAAGAGATAGCGAGGGTATGGCAAGGCTACTCGGGACAACGCAGTTTAGCGACCAAAAACAAGCAGAGAACATAGCGGTTGCTATGTTAGAAATTCTAAAAGACCAATACGAAGAGATTGCAAGGAGAAAA
>CALJKN010000134.1 GCA_937973585.1 uncultured Helicobacteraceae bacterium | reverse complement strand
CTTGAGCTAAGCCCAAGATTAGGTCTTCGGCAGACTGCCCTCGCCGCTAGCGGCTCTTAGGGGCATAGCGCCTAGCGTAGCAAAACGGGCTTTGCCCGTTTTAGCGTATTTTTTTTATAAACGATTTAATTTTACACCGCATTCGAGATGGTTTGTATACCCAAATTGGTCAAATACGGCAAATTTTTCTATTTTGTGGGTTTTTGTCAGAGACTCCAGATCCTCTTTTAGGGTTGCCGGATTGCATGATATATAGATAATCTCATCGTATCCCGCCGCAAACTCTCTCCCCTTTTGGCCTAGTCCGCTTCTTGGAGGATCGACAAAAATAGTGTGAAAATCAAAATCTTGCAGATTGATTCCCGACAACCTGTTAAACTCCCGTTCTCCACCCAGAGCCTGCGTAGCCTCCTCCGCCGAGATCCGCCCGAGATAGAGGTTTTCAAGTCCGTTTAGCTCTTTGTTTGTTTTTGCCGCATCTATAGCCTCTTTGACGACCTCCGTAGCGAACACCCGTCTATATTTTTTTGCAAACGCTACCGTAAAGTTCCCGCTTCCGCAATAAAGTTCAATGAGATCCCCCGTCCCACTGGCGGCGTTTTGCGCCCAACCGAGCATTTTTTCGTTGACGCTACCGTTTGGCTGGCTAAAGCAGTTTTGTTTGATTATATAGCGTAGCTTCTCGCCTCCGACCTCAAAGGTTCTTGTGACATAATCTCTACCGATTACTTTTAGCTCCCCCTTTGAGCGTCCGGTGACCGAAATAGAAAACTCTTTTGATAGAGCCTCCGCCTCTGTCTCCCACGCCGTATCCAGCTTTTTATGATAAACAAGGTTGAGGACAGCATCGCTATCGCCGTTACCCAAAAGCTCAGCCGAAAATAGCTTCTCTCTAAGCCGCTTCGCATCATTGAGTGCTTTCGGGAGTGTTTTTACGAGGGTATTTAGCGGCCTTGAGAGGATTTCACACTCACACACCTCAAAAAATCTCTTTTCACGGTTTGTAAGGGCAAAAAAAAGCCTCTCATCCCCCTCTTTGTAAACCCGAAACTCCACACGATCCCGAAAGTTTGCTTCAGGACTTTTGAATACATCTATCTCGCCGTCCCATATGTATCCAAACTCGGCTTTTAACGTTTGAAGCTTTCTATCTAGCTGTGCCTCGTAACCGCCTTCATAATTTATACAGGCGTTACATACGCCAAAATGGGGACAAAGCATATTTTATTTAAAACTCGCCACGAGATTTTCGATCAGTAGCGTCCATCCGTCCACCATAACAAACAGTAGGATTTTTAGAGGCAAGCTCACCATGGCAGGAGGGAGCATCATCATACCCATACTCATCAGTACCGAGGAGACGACCATATCGACGACCAAAAACGGTAAGAACAGCAAAAATCCAATCTCAAAAGCGGTCTTCATCTCGCTAATCATAAAAGCGGGGATAATCACCGTAAGCGGGATATCCTCTACGGTTTTAGGATTCGGGAGGTGTTTTATCCTCAAAAACAGCGCCAGATCTTTTTCTCTCGTGTTTTTGATCATAAAGTTTTTAAATGGGGTAACAGATCTGGTAAACGCCTCGTCATACCCTATCCGCTCCTCCATATACGGCTTTATCCCCTCGTCGTACGACTTTTTGCCGACAGGCTCCATGATAAAAAACGTGAGCACCATAGCCAAAGAGACAAGCACCTGAGTAGGCGGCATCTGCTGTGTTCCGATTGCGGTTCTAAGAAATGAGAATACGATGATGAGCCTCGTAAAGCTCGTCATCACCATCACCAAAGACGGAGCAAGGACAAGAAGGGTGAGAATCAGGAGAATATTTAGGCTCTTTACGAGTTGCGCCGGCTTCTCCGGTGCGTTTACCGACAAATCCACGATAGGGATTTGTGGTGTCAGTGGTGCCGCCGATAGGATATCAATAGCAAAAAAGCCGATAAAAATAAAGAGCGCTAAAAATCTTTTCATAACAAAGATTTTAACCAACAGACGGTTAAAGCCACCGCCTTTAAATCAAATTTGTCTAAAATTTACCATAAATAACACATAGCAACTAGTTGTGAGAGCGCTCGCTTTGAAGACCTAATTTTTGGCTTTGCTCAAAATTTGAGAATCAACCCGATGCTTCAATATATTCAAAAAGGTTTTTTAAAATGTCTGTTTCCGTTGTGATTATGGCCGCCGGACAAGGCACCAGAATGAAATCAAGCCTCCCGAAAGTCCTCCACAAGATATGCGGCAAAGAGATGCTCTACTACGCCGTCAGAGAGGCAAAAAAGATAAGCTCCGACGTACAGGTCGTTTTATTTCATCAAGCAGAGATGATACAAAAAAAGATTGAAGCAGAGTTTCCCGATGTCGGCTTTTTCCTCCAAGACCACCTAAACTATCCGGGGACAGCCGGAGCCGTGATGGCCGCACTCCCGAAATACGACAAAGTGATAGTCCTAAACGGCGATATGCCGCTCGTAACGGCAGAAGCGATAATGCCGCTACTAGACTATGATGCCGATGCCGTGATGTGCGCCATAAGTCTCAAAAACCCTAGCGGCTACGGCAGAGTAGTGACCGACGGCGACGAGGTGGTAAGGATAGTCGAAGAGAAAGACGCTACGGCGATAGAGAAAAAAATAGGGCTGGTAAATGCCGGAGTATATGCGTTTAAAGGGAGTTTTTTGGCTGAAGCGCTAGGCAAAATAGACTCAAACAACGCCCAAAAAGAGTACTACCTGACCGATACGATAGGGTATGGGGTCAAGAGCGGCAAAAGCGTCAAATGGGTTGAGGTCGGCGAAGAGGAGTTCAAGGGGGTGAACTCAAAAGCAGATCTGGCGCATGCCGAAGAGTTGATGCTAGACAAAATAAGACTAAAATGGATGAGAGAGGGGGTAACCATGAGACTCCCGCAAACTATCTATATAGACGACTCCGTAGAGTTTGTCGGAGAGTGTGAGGTAGAGAGCCACTGTGTCATAAAAGGAGCTAGCCGGATCGAGAGAAGCATCATCAAAGCCGGAAGCGTCGTAGAGGATGCCGTAATGATAGACTCCGACTGTGGGCCGATGGCGAGGCTGAGACCAAAAACGAACATCACAGGGACACATATCGGCAACTTCGTAGAGTGTAAAAACGCCAGACTAAACGGGGTAAAAGCGGGACACCTCAGCTATCTGGGGGATTGCACGGCAGACGAGGGGACAAATGTCGGAGCAGGGACAATCACCTGCAACTACGACGGGGTAAAAAAATACGAGACCGTCATCGGCAAAAACGTATTTATAGGCTCCGACACCCAGTTAGTCGCCCCCGTCACACTAGAGGACAACACCATGATAGCGGCAGGCACTACGGTAACCAAAAACGTAGAGAGCGGCTCTCTGGCACTCTCCCGCACACCGCAAAAGAACATTGCTGGGTTTTTTGAGAGATTTTTTGGAAAGAAGTGATGTATCATATGCGCATATTAAATGCGCATTAGGAGTATGCAGTGAGTACAAGTTTTTATAATCCGTCTGCTCCAAAAAAAGCGGCAAATGTCAGCATAAATAGTGAAATTTTGGCTCTGGCAAAAGAGTATAAAATCAATCTTTCAAAAGCTTTGGAAGAAAAAGTCGCCGAGATGCTAAGGCAAAAAGAGGCGGCAAAGTGGGAAAAAGAGAACAAAGCAGCCATCGAGGAGTACAACGAGCGTATCCGTAAAAACGGCGCTTTTGGTGATTCTTTTAGGAGTTTTTAATGGCACAGTTTGATGTTTACGCCAATCCAAATCCAAACACAAACAAAGAAGTGCCGTATCTGCTAGATGTTCAGGCGGATATTTTATCCTCACTTGAAACAAGAGTTATTGTGCCGCTGGTCATACAGTCCAAAACGGCAAAACATCTCAACCCTGTGTTTGAGGTAAAAAATAAAAAAGTTGCAATGTCTACATCGCAACTTGTGGGTGCCCCATTGTCCATACTTGGCGACAAGGTGACTTCGCTTAAAGACAAAAGAGCGGAAATAATAGCCGCAATAGATTTTTTGATAACCGGATTTTAAACTACTTCAAGTAGCTTCGCCGCAAAGTCGTTTGGATTTTCGGCTATTAGCTCCATATTGTGCGACTTTAGAAATTTTAGACAGTTTTTTGTCGGCTCTTTGGCGTATACGAAGTATCCACCCGACAACCCCAGAGTTAGCTCGTTTGCCACCATCCTCTCGGTGTCTTTTGCAAATCCAAGCCCTAACATCAGGTATTGTTTCCCATCTCTATATTCTTTGAGCGACGGTGGGACGGCGAACCCACCCATGGCCTCGGTGAGCCAATCGACAAAATCGGCATCGGAGATGATAAAAGTAGGGTTTGGGGATATGGAGCCCATCGGTTTAAAGATTATCGGCATATCAAGCCTCAAAAACTCTTTGTCTACCTTTTCGTATTTTTTTGCCCCGTTATCCCACTCCATAATCTCGAATCTATCCAGTTCCGCCCCGATTCTGGCCTTGCCGATTATGACGTAGTGCGGCTCGTTTGAGTACATTTTTGGGATCTCAAAGTCGTAGTTCATATCGATAATATATTTTGGTTTTAGCTTTTCGATAAGTTCCAAAACTTTTACTTTTTGAGGCGCTTTGGCAAACAAAAAAGACATTTTTTGCTCCAAAAATTTTCGCCCTCTATTTTGCTCGATACTCATAGCGGCCCTGGTGTATTCGTACATCAGTCTGGGAGCCATCGCCCTCCCCTCGTTCATTGCCAGTATCATCGAATCGCTATCAAAAGGGACGGCCGAACCGTCCGAAAACTCCGCCCCCTCGTAAATCCCCATGCCTACATAGAGTATCGTATCTCCGTTTTTTAGCCCGTTTACTATCTTTTCCATCTTTAAAGCCTGAAGTTTTTTGTTTTTAAGGTTGCATTTATCGTTCCCGATATGAGATAATACCGTTAAAAACAAATTCAAAAGAGCTTAGACAATGAATTTTGAAAATATTTTAGACAACAGACGTGTTTTGGTCGGGGTAACCGCTTCGGTCTCGATATACAAATCATTGGAGCTAATCAGAATGTTCCAAAAGGCGGGTGCGACGGTACGGGTCGTGATGAGCGAAGAGGCAAAAAAATTCATCTCCCCACTGATGTTTGAGTCCGTCACCGGATACACGGCACTCCATCTGGATTCCGAGAGTTGGACAAACGAAAACAACCATATAGGTTTTGCAAAATGGGGGGAGGTAGCCGTCATAGCCCCTGCAACGGCAAATACGATTGCCAAACTGGCAAACGCCATAGCCGATAATCTCCTGCTTCAGACAATGCTAGCCTCAAAAGCCCCAAAAGTGATAGCCCCCGCCGCCAATACCGCCATGATTGAGCATCCGATCACAAAGGCAAACCTAAAGATGCTCAGCCTATGCGGATACGAGACTGTGGAGCCGTGCTCAAAAAGGCTCGCATGCGGCGATGTCGGCAACGGCGCTTTGGCAGATGTGGAGGATATATTTTTGGCCTCTGCCAGAGAGCTTTTAAAAGATGATTTTTGGCGGTATCGAAACGTCGTAGTAACAGGCGGAGGGAGTATCGAGAGGATAGACGATGTCCGCTATATCGGCAACTTCTCAAGCGGCAAAATGGCCGATTCGTTGTCCGTTGCGGCCTATATACTAGGCGCAGACGTGACCCTCATCTCCTCCAAAACCCACATCAAAACTACCCACATTGAACGGATAAAGTTTGAGAGCCAATCTGAGCTAGCCGAAAAACTGGATAAAACCATCATGTCGGCAAAAGAGCCAAAAAGGACAAAACCGACGTTAATCGACCAAAAACAAATAGAGGTACTCCAAAAACCGCCGTATCTGTTTATGGCTTCAGCCGTTGCCGATTTTGTCCCGACACACAAAACGGACGGGAAAATCAAAAAAGAGCAAATCGGGGACGATTTTTGCATACAAACAAAAAAAAGCGGCGATATTTTGGCCTCCATCCAAAAAGAGGGGATCAAAACGGTCGGTTTTAAGGCGGAAACAGACGGGGAGAGTGCGCTCCAAAATGCGACCCTTGCGATGCAAAAAAAGGGGATTGATGCAATCTGCCTAAACGTTTTGGGGGGCGATATAAATTTCGGTTCCGACGAAAATGAGGTTTTGTTTTTGGCTGACTCGTTTAGCCGACAAATAGATAGAGGCGACAAGCTAAAAGTCGCTTTTGAGATACTGGAGCTTGCAAAAAAACTATGATCGACTCTATCAAGGGGGCATCGGCCGTCAGGGAGCTTCTCGGCACTATTTCGGCAAATGCGGCAAAACTATCATTACCCGTATCTATCGAGGTTTTGGAAAAACTCCTTCAGACAAAGGACGGCTACAAATATCTGGCAACCGTGGAGGGGAAAACGGTAGAGGCTTTTAGCCAAAAAGAGCTTGCCGAAGGGCTAAAATACTGGGCAGAGGGGGTAAAAAAAGAGGGGACTCTACTGCTTGAAAATATCGTCCAAAAACCGACCCTGCTACAATCAGAGCTAACCAAAAACGATACCCTCAAAAAAGCTCTGGGGTTTGATAAGCTAGTCGATGCCCTAAACGACAAACCCCGCCAAAATACGGATAGCCCGCAAAATACAAAGCCGGAAAACCAAAAACAAGAGATATTGCAGACAAAAATAGCCGTAGAGGAGAGGCTAGCCGCCGCAAAAGGGGAGACAACAACCAATACACAGCCGCAACCAAAAGAGCAAAAAGTGGAAATGCAAACACCTCCAAAAGCACAAGGTGAGACCGCCGCAAAAGAGCCGAAAGAGCAGACGAGACTAAAAGCGGCCGATACGGAGCTTGCAAAAACAAAAACTCCCGAAACAGACAAAAACATCCCCAAAGAGGCTCCAAAAGAGAGCACCGCAGCCGCAAAAAACGAGGCAGCAAAGATAATCACGATAACACAAACAATCAAGGGTGAGGCAAAAGACAAAATAGAGGCCGAACTAAAAAAAGAGACCCCAAAAACGCAAACGCAGGAGAGCCAAAAAAAAGAGTTACAAAACGACATAGCCGAAAAACTCAAAAGTTTTAAAAACGTAGTCGAAGGGGGGTTGGCGACAAACAGGCAACCTGTCGGCATCAGGCAGATTCAAGATGATGTCAAGATTCCGCAAGAGATGAAAGAGGAGCTAAAAAGGGAGCTTTTGGAGAAAATATCTCTGGAGCTCCAAAAAGATTTCAGCTCCGTCCCCCAAAACATCGTCGAAGATATAGCCAAAAAAATCACCGATATTATGTTTAAAACGTTTTTTGAACAACGTGGAGCAAACGCCGAAGAGGCCACACTAAAGATACTGGAGCATATCCAGACGCTGATGGAACACAAAGAGAAGATGGAGGCGGCAAAACAAAAAAAAGCGGCCTTGGCAGGGACTGAGGCAAAATCAAAACAAAAAACGGAGACCGGACAAAAAGAGGACGGGATTGACGGAGCAAACGACAACCCACCTTCAAAAGTAAAAGCCTCCTTGCTAGATGAGCTCTCGAAAACCGCCGACAAACACGATTTTAACCTCATCTCCTCCGTAGCCGTAGCGGTAAACAAAGAGGCGTTTACGTTTGTATTGGATGAAAACAACGTCGTTCAGTTTCGCAAAAAAGGGGAGGAGGGGTTAAACGCCAAAACGGTAGAATTTTACGGAGCATTTGAGACTTTGGGGCCTGTCGGCGGGACGCTGACATATACGGGTGATCAGACCCTACTCTCTCTTGATGTCGAATTTGAGAGTACATATAAATTTTTAAAAGAGGCTCTATCGGAGCTGACTTTTTTTGACGGCAAAAATATCTCCATCAAGACCGGAATCAAAGAAATTTTTGAAATCAAAACCTCCTTGTTGGATACTACGGGTTAAAACTTTATGAACTATTACAGCACGGGGATTGTCCTCGTTTTTTCGGCTTTTTATGCCGCTTTTGTCTTTTGGTTTAACGGCTATTTGCCGTTTTATACAGATGAGGCATACTACTATCTATGGAGCCGCCATTTATCTATGGGGTATCTGGATCATCCGGCGATGATCGCTTACGCCATCAAAGCGGCGACGGTGTTCGGAGATACGGCACAGACAATCAGAACGGTAAATATAGTATCGTTTTTCGGGGCGGCGGCGTTTGTATACCTAAGCGCCGAATACCTCCTAAAAGACAAAAGGGCGGCCGTTTATTCGTTTTTTATCTTTATCCTCTCCCCTGCCGCTACGATGGGCTTGTCTATTACGACTCCGGATAGCCCTTTGGTTCTTTTTTGGTCGGCGGCCTTGTATTTTGGAGCCAGAGCTTTTTTTGAAGACAAAACATCGCTTTACGCCGTTACGGGGGGACTCATAGGGCTTGCTATGCTCTCCAAATACACGGCGGTACTGATAGCGGCCTCTTTGGTTATTTTGATAACAATTAAAAAACCGAAACTATACCTAACCAAAAAGCCGTATATTGCGATAGTTGCGGCGCTAATCGCTTTTTCGCCGACGCTAATTTGGAATATCCAAAACGGGTTTGAAGGGTTTTTGTTTCAATACGGACACGGGAGCGGCGATGGGGCGAAAAAGCTTTTGCTCCTTGAGGATTTGGAGTTTTTCGGTGGAATGTTTGCCGTATTCTCCCCTATCTTTTTCGGTATTTTGCTGTACGGATTTATCAAAAAAGAGTCGTACAAAAACGACAAACTTTTTTTTGCGGTGCTTCCGGCGCTTTTTACTATAGTTTTTTTCCTCTACAAGGGGCTATACAAAAAAATGGAGCTAAATTGGGTTGCCCCTGCATTTATCTCCGCCTCTATCGTAGCTTCCTACTATATCTCCCGCCAAAATCTAAAAAAGCTTTTTTGGGCAGGGATTGTTGTTAGTATCGGAATCGCCTGTATAGCTAGATTTCCGGTGGAGTTTGGGCTGACGGGGGCAAAAAACCCGCATGAGAGGCTGTTTGGATTTAAAGAGCTGGCGGCAAAAATAGAGTCCATAGACAAAACGGCTCCCGTATTTGCCGATCACCTAACCACCGCATCCATCCTTTGGTTTGAGCTAAAAAAAGAGGTGTTTATCCCGACCGAAACCCGAGTTAGCGAATTTGACAGGTGGCAAAAAAATTACGATTTTGCCTCAAAAAACGGGATATACGTCTCAAAAGACGATAAAATGGAAGAGTTAAAAAAAATCTGGAAAAATACGACTCTAATCGAGGAGTTCCGCCCCAAAAAAGAGGGGTTTCGTGAAAAAACTTTTTATATTTACAGGGTTTCTAATTGAGATATGCACTTTTAAAGAGCAGTAAACTGCGAGAGCCGTCTGCTGAAGACCTAATTTTTGGCTTTGCTCAAAATTTGAGAATTAATCAGAGGGTTTCTAATTGAAGAGAATAACAAAAAACGAACTTTTTAAAACCGGAATCAAGCTCGCTTTCGCCGTGTTGGCATTTTGGTTTTTATCAAAAAAACTAGATTATGAGCAACTGCCGGAGCTTTTCTTTTCGATGAGCTATCCGCTCCTTTTTGTTGCCTTAATATTTCAATTTCTAAGCACCTTTATCTCCGGTTACAGATGGAAACTGGTGATGGACTCTCTGGGATTTGACAAAGGGTTTTGGTTTTATCAGGGGCTATACTTTAAAGGCTCTTTTTTCTCTCAGGCGCTCCCCGGAAGCGTAGGCGGCGATGCGATACGGCTAATCGCCCTAAAAGACGAAGGGTACAAAATATCGGATTCACTCTACGGGATTTTTATCGACAGGGTCGTAGGGCTTACGGGGCTACTCATTATCAGCCTCATAGCCCTTTTGTTTGCCCCGACGTATCTGCATGACGGTATCAAATACGCCGTTTTTATGATTAGTGCCGGAGGTCTTGCCGGATTTTTGGGGCTACTATTTTTGCACAAAATAGGGGTTTTTGAAAATTTGGGGAGACTATCGTTTTTACACACCCTATCGACAAAATTTTATGCCGTCTACAAAGGCGTGGAGAAATCGACAAAACAGGTGTTTTTGTCTGTAGCAATACACTTTTTTTCGATTTTGGCGGTCTATATGATCTCCGTATCGTCAAATCTGGGGATTGAGTTTGGGGCGTTTTTGTGCCTGATGCCGCTCGTGATACTGCTCACCATACTCCCTATCTCCTTTGCCGGATGGGGTGTCAGAGAGGGGGCGATGGTCGGACTGTTTTCGATGAGCGGGGCATCCAAAGAGGCCATCATGGCGGTCTCCATAGCATATGGCGTAATACTCATAATCTCGTCCGTTCCGGGGTTTGCGGCATGGATAAGAAGCAAAAACATAGCGTAAAAAAAAATTTAATACACATTAGCAGGGGCAAAATATGAATATAGATTTGATGCGACAGGTCGATTACTGGGCGGGAGTTCCTCTGTCGTTTTTATCGACATATCTACTAAAACCGCTCTTTGCCCTCCAAAAACCTAAAAAACCGTCAAAAGTACTACTCATAGAGCTTAGCGAAATGGGGAGTACGATACTCTGTGACCCCGCTATGCAAAAGCTAAAAGAGAGTGGGTGTGAGCTGTTTTTTGTTATTTTCAAAAAAAACGAACCGAGTCTCCGCCTCCTAAATACGGTAACTCCGGAAAATACCTTTACGATTAGAGAGGATTCGCTCTCCACTCTAGCCGTCGATACCCTATCGTTTTTAGTCTGGTGTAGAAAAAAAGGGATTGACTCCGTTATAGATTTGGAGCTTTTCTCCCGTTTTACGGCGCTTTTGACCGGATTTTGCGGGGCGACGAACCGTGTCGGGTTTCACGCTTTTTTCAACGAGGGGCTATATCGCGGCGATATGCTCACCCACAAAGTCGCCTACAACCCGCATATCCACATAGCAAAAAACTTTATCTCCCTCACAAATGCCCTCCTGTCAAGCGCCCCTGAGACCCCATACTCAAAAAAGGCGGTAACGGACGGGGAGATCAAACTCAAAAAAGCCGAAATCAAAGACGAGGCAAAAGCGGCAATCGTCGAAAAAATCAAATGGGCTTTGCCGCTATATGACGAGAGCAAACGGATAGTAATCTTCAACGCAAACGCCTCGGATCTGATGCCGCTTCGCAGATGGCCTCGAAAATACTATATAGAGCTTGGGAGAAAGCTACTTGAGAGCTACGGGGATATCATCATCCTACTCACAGGTGCACCATCCGAGCGGGAGGGGCTGGACATCATCAGGGCGGCTCTGGGGGATAGATGCGTAAACTTTGCCGGACTGACGGGGTTTTCGGAGCTTGCCCCGCTGTATGCAGTTAGCCGTCTGATGCTCACAAACGACAGCGGCCCTGCACACTTTGCCGCAGTGACGGATCTTCCGACATTTGTATTTTTCGGCCCCGAAACCCCCGCCCTATACGGAAGCCTCGGCAATTTCACCCCGATATACGCAGGACTGGCATGCTCCCCATGCGTATCGGCAGCAAACCACCGAAAAAGCGCTTGCGACGATAATCAATGCGTAAAGGTGATAACTCCTGATTTTGTGTTTGATGTGTTGAAAAAAGAATTAGATACGTAGCTCAAGATATTTTTTATGGACTAAATTTATGACAAAGACACTAGAATACATATAAAAATATATATCAGGATACAAATATGACATCCTATGCAAGAGACGAGATGGTATCCGTGACCGACATCGTCAAGGGGTTTAGGGCAAATTTAGAGAAAGTGACGGAGCACGCCGTAGAGAAGCTGGCTATTATGCGAAACAATAAGCCGGAGGCCGTGATAGTCCCCGTAGACGAATACGAGAAAATGAGAGAGTTGTACGAGTACGCCGAGAGACTCTCGATATTAGAAATCATAGGAGAGAGACGCAATACACCGAAATCGGAGTATATATCTTTTGACGATGTGCTAAAAGAGGCTGGGCTTTCACGAAATGAACTACGAGATTAGGCTCCACCCAAAAGCAAAAACAGATCTTTTTGGGCTAGACAAGGGGGTGCAAACCTCGGTTCTAAAACAAATCGTAAAACTGGAAACCGCTCCGGAGCTAGGTGAACTACTCGGCAATAAAAACGGCATCAATCTATCCGGCCTACGAAAGCTATACGCCGCAAAAAAGCAAATACGGATTATATACGAAATCGTAGCCGACGAAATCGTCGTTCACGTCATAGCAATAGGCAAAAGAGAGGAGATGGAGGCCTACAAAGAGGCATTAAAGAGGATAGAAAAGCCTGTTGTTTAGTCTTTTTAAATCCCCGTCAAAGCTTGGTCATCTGTCGGATTTGCCAGATACTATATAGCACATGAGTATCCGGATTACCGGAACGATATATAATCAAAGGTAGCAACAACAAAAACAGACCAAAAAGAGACAATAGCTTATTTTAAAACTTTTGCTAGAATATATGAGCTACATCACAAAGGAGTCCAAAATGAAAGCTGTATTTGCTTTTTTAGCTTTTTTATTTTTTGCCTCAAATGTGTTCGCAAATAACGAACCCGCCACCAAAGACGATATAAAACTACTAATAGGACAAATGGATAAACGTTTTGAGCAAATGGACAAGCGTTTTGAACAGATTGATAAACGTTTTGAGCAAGTCGATAAACGACTCGATTTTATGCAAAGCTTGATTTATGCCCTGATGGGTCTTGTCTTTGCTTCACCGTTTATAGCTATATATCTACGAGATAAAAAAGAGGCAGAAGACCGCAAGATAACCGACAATATGAAAGGGGTACTTTTTGTCCTACGAGAAATGGCTCAAAACGACGAAAAGCTATCCAAATCTCTAAAAGCGGCCGGACTGTTATAGGATAAAAACGGGAGGGGATTTGACTATTTAGTCTTTTTATAATCCCCGTCAAAGCTTGATCTATCGGTGCAAAACATCTGGCACCCTTTTGATTTGACGTTTAGCCCTCCGGCCTGAGAGAAGTCAAATACGACAGAACACCCGCCGGTATCGGAACGTGTCTGGAATCCGGCGGTATTTTTGGATAGTATCATCGCATTTCCCGATAGGTCACACGCCGAGGACATAGAGCCTGTTCCCGCCCCTAGCAAAACAAACTGAACAACCCCCTGACTCTCCGTTATTTTGATGTCGGCACGTTTACTGGAGTATGTCCCGTCAAAAGCCCCCGCAAACAAAGAAACCCCTGCAAAAGCAAAAATAAATAGCTTTTTTATCATCATATAGCTCCTTTAAAATTTCCAACCTACGGCAAAACCGCAAATTAGCTCTTAGGCCGTTACAAACAAAATTTATTCCCGATACGGGACTTTTGCGCTTGGGACGACTTTTGACGAGCTTTCCAGATGGACATCCTGATCATCAAAAAATATATCGGCTCCAAATGCTTTTACGACCTCGTACTTCTCCACCCCGCCCAGAAAAAAGCTCTCGTCTATCCGAACATTCCATGCATGTAGCGTCCGTATCACCCTCTCGTGGGCAGGGGAGTTTCTGGCGGTGATGAGAGCCGTTCTAATCGGCGATTTTTCTATCTCAAACCTGTTTTGTATCCCTGAGAGCAGTTTTAGGAGTTTTGCAAAAGGCCCCTCCGGTAGAGGCTTTAGGGCATTTTGTTTCTCGTTTGCCAAAAAGGCTTCCAGACCGTGCTCTTTGTATATCTTTTCACTCTCCTCCGAAAACAGCACCGCATCTCCGTCAAAAGCTATTCTCACTTTTTCGTCATCCTCCCCGTATGCGGCGGGACACGGCATGATTCTAGCCGCCGCTATACCTGAGTTTATCGCATCCTGCACATCGGATTCGTTTGCCGACAAAAACAAATCGGTCTTAAAAGCCCCCAGATATTTGGCGATTGCCGCCCCACTCGTCCACGCCGAACGCTCAATCCCCAGATTGTAATGCTCGATCGACTTTGTAATCCGAAGACTCGTGGCGGAGTTGTTTCTGGAGACTATGATCACCTCTACCGACTTTTGTCCGTCAAAATAATCATTTATTTTGAGGATATTTTTGACAAGTCTAAATCCGGTACCGGGGGTTAAAAGCTCGTTCTCCCGCTCCATCTGGTAGGCATAGTATGCCTCCAGCCCTTTTTCGTCAAATATCGTGTTCTCCTCTTCCAAATCAAAAAGAGCCCTCGACGATATAGCAACAACCAGCTTCCCTTCTAAATCATACGCCATTTGCAAATTATCCGGTTTATTTTTTGAAAATAATACCCAAATTAGACTATCCGCTCCCCTTGAAAAAAGGGGCGAAAACCGCTCCATTAAACTCTCAATTTGTATAATGTGGGACAGTTATTATATGTTTCACGGGATCACAATATGAGAATTTTATCGGGAATCCAGCCCTCCGGAGAGCTTCATATCGGAAATTACTTCGGTATGATAAAGAGGATGGTTGAAAACCAACAAAACGGAGAGCTTTTTGCTTTTATCGTAAATTATCACGCAATGACGAGTTTATCGGACGGTAAAGCGCTTAGGACAAACACCCTAAACGCCGCCGTAAATATGCTATCTCTAGGGATTGACCCTGAAAAGTCTGTTTTTTGGGCGCAATCGGATTTGCCGGAGGTATTGGAGCTTTACTGGATACTCTCAAACTTTACCCCGATGGGGCTACTGGAGAGGGCGCACAGCTACAAGGACAAAACGGCAAAAGGGATAGCAGCAAATCACGGCCTTTTTAGCTATCCGGTACTGATGGCGGCCGATATACTCCTGTTTAATGCGGATATGGTTCCGGTCGGGAAAGACCAGATTCAGCATGTGGAGATAACCAGAGATATAGCCCTAAAGTTTAACAACGAATACGGCGAAATCTTCAGGCTCCCGACCGCAAGTATAGATGACGATGTAGCTACCGTACCCGGTACGGACGGGGCAAAAATGAGCAAAAGCTACAAAAACACGATAGAGATGTTCGATGACGAAAAAACCCTCAAAAAAAGGGTGAACTCTATAGTCACAGACTCCACTCCGGTGGAAGACCCGAAAGATCCTGAAAAATGTAACGTTTTTGCCCTCCTAAAACTCTTCTCAACACCGTCCGAACTGGCGGAGTACAAAGAGAGGTACGAAAAAGGGGGAGAGGGGTACGGAATCTTCAAGGCGGAGCTAAAAGATAAGATACTAAAGTATTTTGAGCCTTATAAGGAAAAAAGAGAGTACTACCTAGGTAAACCGGATGAGGTCAGAGATATTTTGAGAGCCGGAGCAAGCAAGGCAAGACAAAAAGCTGAACCAATCATGCAAAAAGTAAAAGAAGCGGTCGGAGTATTATAAAATATGGTAAAAGTTACAATTGAGAAAAGATGCGGATGTTTCACGAGAGAGGGGCTAGAGGGTACATACGAGTTTGAGACAAAACCGGATGCCGACAAAAAAGTCGCCGAACTTTTGGATTTGATGAACAATAAATTCTGCGGAAAACACAAATTTAAAAAACAAGAGACGGCTAACGAGATAGTCATAGTAGAGGACGAGGAGGCCTAGATGCTCGATATTAAACAACTACAAAACAATTTTGACGAAGTTGCGGCGAAACTGTCAAAGAGAAACCTCGATAGAGAGATGCTAAACGCCTTACGCTCTCTGGCTCTTGAAACCAAAGAGACAAAGAGAAGGATGGAGGAGTGTCTTGCTCTTCAAAATGAAAAAAGCAGACTTTTCGGTCAATACAAAAAAGAGGGTAAAGACGTTGAACCCCTAAAATCTGAACTCGATAAGCTAAAAGCGGAAGCGGCTGAGTATGAGGCTAGAACAAAGGATTTGGAGGCAAGGCTAAACAGTTTTGCCCTCACAATCCCAAATCTACCGGATGACTCCGTGCCGGTCGGTAAAGACGAAGAGGAGAATGTCCTCATAAAAACCGTTTTGACCCCAGCGATGTTTGATTTTGAGCCGAAAGACCATGTAGAGCTCGGGGAAAATCTCGGATGGATGGATTTTGAGAGAGCGGCTAAAATCTCAAAAAGCCGTTTTAGCATCCTAAAAGGGGAAGGGGCGAGACTGGAGAGGGCTCTAATCAATTTTATGATTGATTTTAACGGCAAAAGGGGCTTTGAGCTCTGTAGCGTACCGTTTATAGTCAATGCCGACACAATGCAGGGAACCGGTCAGCTCCCTAAATTTGAGGAGGATTTGTTTAAAATCGAGAGCGAAGAGGAGAGGGCTTTTTATCTAATACCTACAGCCGAGGTTCCTCTGACAAATCTGTACTACGACGAGATACTAGACGAAAGTACCCTGCCGATAAAGATGACCGCCCACACTCCGTGTTTTAGAAAAGAGGCCGGAAGTGCCGGACGTGATACTAGAGGGATTATCAGACAACACCAGTTTCACAAGGTAGAGCTTGTCGCAATCACAAAACCTGAACAAAGTATGGCGATGCTAGATGAGATGGTATCGTGTGCCTCCGATATGCTTACAGAGCTTGGGCTTGCCCATAGACTGATGGCTCTTTGCTCCGGAGATATGGGGTTTTCCGCCGCAAAAACGATAGATATAGAGGTCTGGATACCGTCTCAACAAAAATATAGAGAGATAAGCTCCGTATCAAACTGCGGCGATTTTCAGGCCAGACGGGCAAAAATAAGATACAAAGACGGCAAAGCAAACAAGCTCACCCACACGCTAAACGGCTCCTCTCTGGCGGTCGGCAGAACCATTGTTGCCATTATGGAAAACTACCAACGAGAGGACGGTACGATAGAGATACCGTCAGCGCTCCAAAAATATATTTAAAGGGCTATAAGTGGCTGAAGAAGAGATAGTAATAGTCGAAAACGATCAGGATCATGAAAATGTCGATCTATCCTCGGATGCCTACAAAAGAATAGACCCCGAAGAGGCAAAGGCCAAAAAGCGAAAAATAATCCTCATAGCTTCGGCGGTAGGCGGGACGATTCTACTCCTTATTATCGGGGTTATCCTATATTTTGTCTTCTCGGCCGACGAAAAGCCAAAAGAGGCCGAAAACAACATCACAAAACCAAAAGGGGAGAAGGTAACAAAAAGAAAGCTCTCCCCATCCGAAGTCGAAAAACTCATAGAAAAAGCGAAAATCCTATACGACAGCGGAAACAAAGAGAGTGCACTACTTTTGTTCAAAGAGATATCCATCTACTCCGAGGCGGTCTCAAACTACAATCTAGGCGTTGCCAAAATGGGGGACGGAGACTATGAGGGTGCTTTGGAGTATTTCAAAAAATCAACTAAAAGCTCCGACAACGAACTACCAAGTGCTATTAATTCCGCCGTATGTCTGTTTAAAATGGGTAGAAGCAAAGAGGCTAGAGAGCACCTCTCTTTGGCTAGAGCCTCACTCCCGAAATACGGTGCCTCTCCGCTATACTCATACTACTATGCGCTAATTAGCTACTACGAGGGGAATTACTACGAAGCATTAGCCGCCGTGAATGCCCCGACCGGAAAGTTTTATAAAAAAGAGACCGAAGAGATAGCTAAAAGGGCATATCTGGCACTTGATGATTCTGAGGCAACGCTAAAAATCCTAAAAGACGAAAAACACAAAGATTTTATGAATATGGGATTTTTACAGGCAAGACTAGGAAAGTATAAAGAAGCTATATCATCGTTTGAATCTGCAAAGCAAGAGAGGGAAGACAAGGTAGTCCCGCTGATGGCACAATCCCTTGTCTTTTTAAAGGCCAGGCAGCCGTCCCAAGCCTCAAACGTTGCAAAACAGGCGATACTAATCTCAGAGGAGAATGCATCCTCTGCATTTCCGATCAAGGTATTTTTGAAAGAGAAAGCATTTGAGAGCGATAAAATACAAAGTAGGATTTTGAGCGGATTTTTGAATGACAATAAAAATTCGTATTCGATTGTTTTTTATTTTGCACCGTATAAGATTTTTAATCCGAACAAAACAATCTCAACAATCAGAAAAGGTGAGGCAGGGTTACTGGTTGACGACGTAAAGGCCGGTGTCGAATATCTGGAGCTTGCCGCCAAACAGTCAAAAATCAACGCCCAAATGATAAAAGGGATCGAATATGCCCTCTCCCACAGGGTCTATCTGGCAAATAAGGCTTTTAAAGAGTTGGAACCAAAATACCAGACCCACTCGGTTTTATTGTATAATCTAGCCCTATCGTATGCGCAAAGCGGTGATTTTAGGGAGGCTAACAAGCATTTTACAAAAGCCTACCACTTTGACCCAAAAAACTACGAGGCGGGTATATTCTCGATCCTCACCTCAAAAATCCTCGGAATCAACTTTGACAGGATAAAATCAAGCCTAGAAGAGGATTTGTTTAGCACCAGTACGTTTGCAGGGAAGCCGGAGTATGCGGCTATGCTTTCATTTGCCCTTGACAACCCCGTATCCGCCCTCGACTGGATAAACAACTCGGCAAAAACCGGAGCTATGCCTCTAGCAATGGGAACCTTGATGTCCTTAAAACTAAACAGAAAAGATCTGGCTCAGGCAAACGCAAAATCTCTAAGAAGTCTATTATCAAAAGATATTGTCGCCAACGGACTTTATCTATTTATAAACGGCAACGGCGGCGACGTAAAAACATTTGCAAAAGAGACTCAAAAATACCTAAACAACAACTCATTCGATACAAATTCGATCTATTACGGTCCTGATATCGCCAGAGATATGTATGTGGCCATGAGCAGGGTATCCGGTATGCTGGCAAAAGCAAAAGCGGTATATGAGAGTCGGCTAAAGATAGAGAATTTCGACAGAGCTCAACTACTAAAAGGGTACGGTACGGTTTTAATGTATCTAATGATGTTTGAAGAGGCTAGCAAAACATACAACAATTTGATTTTTGACGTAGATTTTGTAAACGCCCATTCGCTGTTTATGGCAGGAGCTTCTGCAATTGCATCCGGTAACAGCTCGGACGCTATATCGTTTTTTGAACTATCAAAACTATACGATCCGGCAAACATGGAGAGTGTATACGCCCTAGGGCTTCTCTATCAGGAAGCGGCAAACCTCAATCAGGCAACAAGCCATTTTCAGAGGATAAAAGGGTTGTTTGATTCTGAATTTTTTGACTTTGATATACGTTAGATAGATACGCCGTAACGGGCAAAGCCCAATACGGCTACGCTAGCCGCTGAGGCACTAAAGCTAGCCGCATAAAGCGGCAGA
>CALJKN010000133.1 GCA_937973585.1 uncultured Helicobacteraceae bacterium | reverse complement strand
AGGTAGCTAAAAAATCTATTGAACCCTTCGTCGTGGCTCATATACCCTATCGAATAGACGTGAACCAAAGTCGATACAATCGTTACTACGCACATCATAACTATAGATATTTGATCGACCGTAAATCCGAAATTGACTCTAAAATTACCGGACGCTATCCATTCAAACAAAACAGCACTCGTAACGTGCCCGTCCATTACTGCAAAGAGCTGAATTATAGCCGATACGGTAGCAGCAAACAGCAAAAGACTCGGAACTATACCGGCTAGAATGTTCTTTTTGTAGCCGCCCAGAGCGCCGGCAAAAATAGAGCCGACCAGCGGTGCAAAAAGCGTTATATACAAGAGTGTTTCCATTTTTGCCTTACCCTTTCATAATCTGTAGATTGTCGAGATCCAAAGAACCCATCCGCTTGTACATAAGTATCAAAAACCCTAGGCCTACTGCAACCTCTGCCGCAGCAATAGCGATAATAAAGAAAGCGAAAATCTGTCCGCTCAGATCTTTTGTGTAATAACTGATGGCGGCCAGTGCTATGTTTGCAGCGTTTAGCATTATCTCGGTCGCAAAAAAAAGCATCAATAGATTTTTTCTCCTGATTACGCCAAACAGCCCTATAGCGAAAAGGAGAGTTGCAAGCGTCAGGTACATATTGAGAGTTATCATTTCCCCTCCTCCGTTTTTTGTCCAATTCTAAACTCGTCAAACGATTCAGCTCTCTTATCGTCTTCGACGGTTGTCGTCAAGCTTATATCCATTTTTTTACCGGCTAGAATAATTCCGGCAATCATCGCAATCAGAAGCATCAAAGATGCAACCTCAAACGGGATTAGATATTTGGTAAAAATCACAGCGCCTATCGCCTGCGGGTTATCTGCACCCGCCGGAGCCGTCACGTAAGGCTCCGATAGTGTAATTGGGGCGCTCAACATCAAAACAATCAACACCGCAATAACGGCCGACATTACAAAAACCTTTCTAGGATTTTTAATGTTTTCGGCCGTCTCTTTGGCGCTGTCGAAAAACATCATTCCAAACGCATACAAAGCCATAACGGCACCTGCATATACGACTATCTGAACAACACCCAAAAAGTCGGCATTCAGGATAAAGAAAAAGCCGGATATAAAAATCATCCCGGCCGCCAAGGCGCTCATAGCGTAAAGTATGTTTTTGCTAGTTACGGTGATAATAAACATAGCCGCCGTAAGTGCGGCAAACGTATAAAAAGCTATTTGCTCAAACATCATATTCCTTAGTACGCTAACGGCGTTTGCTTGATATTTTTGTCTGCGTCTTTGCTGATAGCGCCAAATCCTTCAAACTCTTTTTGTTTTCCGGCTTTCAAAAAGTCTATCGGGGTCAACATGTCGTCTTTTAGGACAAAATGCGCTCTCTGCTCGGAGGCGTTTTCGTATCTAGGGCCGTGCACGATTGCTAGCTCAGGGCAAACGTCGGCACAATAGCCGCAAAAAATACACCTACCCAGATTAATCGTATATTCGCCTATAGATTTACGGCCGTCTTCGTCTTGAAAGGTATCCATTCTGATACATTTTGCAATACATATTTTTTCGCAAAGTCCGCAACCTATACATCTCTCATTGCCACTCTCCAAAAGCCTCAATAGCTCGTGAACCGCTCTATATCTAGGCCCTATAGGAAGCTTCTCTTTTGGATACTGAACCGTATGGATGTCAAATTTGATCATCTCCTTTAGCACTATCCAAAGACCTACGAACAACTCTATCCTAAGAGAGCGTTTTACGACTCTTGCAAACCTGGCCAGAGGTTTTGTAGGGTATTTTTCGATGTCTATTATTTTATATCCCATAAACAAACCCTTAAATCAGTATAAATATGCCGGTGGCTATGATATTGACGACCGCTAGCGGCATAAGCACTTTCCAACATAGCCACATTAGTTGATCCGGTCTGACGTGTGGCCATGCGGCTCTTGCCCAGAGGAAAAGGAAAATAAAGAAAGACGCTTTCAAAACTATTGCAATCCCGCCCGGAATAAACCACATCGGGTTGAAACCGCCGAAGAATATAATAGATACCAAAAAGGCTATCGTAAACATATTTGCATATTCGCCGATAAAAAACATCCCCCATCTCATCCCCGAATACTCGGTAGCATAACCGGAGACAACTTCTGCCTCATGCTCTAGCAGGTCAAACGGCGTTCTATTTGTCTCCGCATAACCGGCGATAACAAACAACACAAACGCTATCGGCTGATACCAGATCAGCCAGTCGGATACGCCGCCGGACTGGTAGTTGTTTATCTCAATAAGAGAGAGGGAACCGACCATCATCAAAGGGGCGAGAAGGGCAAAACCGGAGACAACCTCAAAGCTTAGCATCTGGATAACGGTTCTAGCGCCCCCCAAAAGAGCCCACTTGCTCCTTGAGGCAACACCCGCAAACAAAGGGCCGTACATACCGGTAGCCATAACGGAAAGGACAAATAAAACACCGATATTCACATCGGAGATAATAGGTCTAACCGTATGCCCCATAAGCTGAAATTCCGGCAAAAACGGGATAGCCGCCATTGCTATAAAAGCGGTTGCCGCAGTTATAACCGGGGCGATCATAAATATCGGCTTTATAGCGTTTTGAGGAACTATATCCTCTTTCGTAAACAGCTTAATACCGTCTGCCAAAATCTGCAACAACCCGTACGGGCCGACGTGCATAGGTCCAAGTCTTCGTTGCATAAATGCCAACACTTTTCTCTCCACATAGGTCGCAAACCCGGCAAGAGCTGAAAAAACGGCTATAACCGTAATTATCTTGATTAGTGTTTCAACTACCATTATCCCAAAATTATCCATTTCTACCCCTTGATTATCTCGATCCGTTTAAATGCGTACCCGTCTCTAAGCGTCTCGAACATAGGATTATTCGGCTCAAAAGAGGCGGCAATCACGATATCCGAAGATATTTTGCCCTCATGCACCACTTTATATTTGGCCGATTGCGAACCTAGTTTTATTGTTACCGTCTCATTCTCTTCCAGAGCATATTTTTCCATCGCACCTTTGCCGACATATAGAGCGTCCGGCTCATAGGCAAGCTGCTTGCAGATAGAGGTCGCCTCGCTAAATCCATTGACCGTCGAACCGGCATACACCACCCCGCCGTTCATCTCCTCTAGCTCTGCTACGTCTTCTATCGATGTGCTTGTCTCTGTATCTTTGGTGTCTAGTATGTATCCTCTATCTTCCGTACCGTCGTTTAGGAATTTATTCGGTAGGTCGTCAAAAGATATTGATTTAAATCCTTTGCTAACAGGGAGTTCTTTTGTATAGTCTATGGTGAACTCTTTGTTTATCCCTATAGCATTTGCGAGATCGTTTAGTTCATACCCTTTAAACTCTATTGCGGCATTTAGTGGGACTACCCTTTTGTCTATTGATACAAAAGTACCCTCTTGTTGATTTAGAGCCGGCATATCAAGGGCGTTATCTCTTTGTTTGGAGCCAAAAGAGGTAAGGATAAAATCACCCTCTTCGTTGTACCCTACGCTAAACCCTTCTCCCTCTTTATCTATATCGCAAATCATAGATACACCCAGAGTATTTGTCTGGGACGGGATTATTACTACTTTAAAGCCCGATGCTTTTTCAAACAATGCGGCAAGTTTTGCAATGTTTTCGGCTCTTGGGTGTGAGTAGAGGTCTTGGCCTAGGATTAGGGTTGCCTTGTCTTTTTTGAGGGTAGTCATCTTCTCTTTGTCTTCAAGGGCAAGACCGATTTCGGTAAATAGCTTGGACGACAACACCTCTACCTCTTTGGATACCGATTTCTCTATCTCTTTTTCAACCTCTTTTTCTATCTCCGATTCCGTACCGTCTTCTGCCGTTACTTTTTCTTTGACTATCTCTTTTATCTTCTCTTTTACTTTTTCAGTGACGGTTTTTACGTATGTAGTCTCATAAGTTTTTAGCTTTTGAACTATCTCGGACGGCAGTTTATCTTTGTCTGCAAAGGCATCCATTAGAGCCAAAATTGTTTTTTCTTCGCTGAGCGGTTTGTAATTTAGCTGGAGCATATTTTTTGACAAACCGGATATGACCGTATCATTGATAGGGTGCATATAGACGGCGGCACCTTTATTCATCGTCACGGCATTATTTACAGCGAATCTCAACACCGGATTGTCGTTTTTAATCATTGTCCCGACTGTTACGACAAAATTTGACCCGTGCGTCTCTTTTAGACTACCGCTATACAAACTTTTTCCACTAATAGATGAGTATGCCTCTATGAATTTTTTGTATTCGTAAGCGTCTTTATTGACTAGCCTTATCCCTGTTTTCTCTTTTATTTTTTGGAGTATCAAGGCCTCTTCGTTTGTTATAAAAGAGTTAAATTTGATATAGCTTGCAGATTTTAGAGCGGTTATTGCTTTTTCAAATGCTTTTTGATCTTTTGAAGCGGTATTGTCGTAGTCAAAACCGAATCTTCCGGCA
>CALJKN010000132.1 GCA_937973585.1 uncultured Helicobacteraceae bacterium | reverse complement strand
GCACGACAGGAGATTTATCAGAAAGCTTACCTTCCAGCTTCCAGATAGTATTCCCGTCTTTTTCTTTCAGCGTTCCGCCGTAGACCGAAACCATAACATTTAGTACGTCAGTCTCGATAGCTGATGTTAGCTCAGCGTCCCAAGAGCCATTGGCGATACGATGATTCTGCTGTTCCTCAGTAACTTCCAGTTCAAGACCAAACATAACATCCGCTTTGTCTAGCGAGAAGTCATTTTTGTTCGGGTTGAACCCCGTAACGCGGTCGATTACATCTTGAATGAAATCGTCCATACTGTAGGTTTGGTGTACCCTGCGAAACACCGAAGTATCGCCACGCGACTCAAGGCTAATAGTAGCCCCGCCGCGTGCCATGTATTTAGAGTCAAAAGGAGATTCGATCTTTGCCATGCTTTAAGCCCTTAGCGCGAAGAAATAGTCAGGATTCAGCAACTCGCGCATCTGCTTAGTCACCAGCCTTGCAACGCCAGCGCGTTCAGCAGCCACACAAGCCAAGGCGCGGTATGCGTCTGACGAAAAGTTATTCCAGGTCTCTGTTCGGCACAACGACTGCTGTACTGCCAGATTTCCTCGGTACTCGCTTTCCAACCGATTCAGAAAGTCAGCTACCGTATCCGGCTTAGCGGCGGCAGTCAGTAAAAGGCCAGCAGCACCAACACTCGTTGCGAAGCAGTGCAAATCGTCGACAACAACAAGCGGGGTGTTTTCCGAGTCCCCTGCTGCCAATTCGTCGGCTTCGACAAACTCGGCGTAATCAATCTCCTGCTGAGTTACGTTGTCCGATTTCTGTGGGCTGTCTTGCTGGTACACTTCATCTGCTGGCAAGGCAGCAGCGGTCGAGACTGCACCATTTTCTGCCGCAGTAACTTGCCCTAACAGCGCAAGAACCACATCAATGCTGTCACTCATTTTTTCCTCCTAAAAACTCAAATTAATTTTTATGATTTGTATTTACTTCATTATTAATTAATGGTTTCCATCCACCACCTAATGATTTAAATAGTCCTATTAAATTTATAATTTTCTGTCCTTCACTATTTATGTATTGATCTTGCAAAGACAATAAAGCTCGCTGTGAATCAATGACACTTTGGAAATTATCTAATCCACTATTATATCTTTCTTTTGATATTTTTACATTAAACTCTGCATTTTTAATACTTTCTTTCAAATAAATGTTTTTTTCTGATTCTTGGGTCACTGCTGTTAATGAATTTCTGACTTCAGCAACGGCAATTAAAATTTTATTTTCATAAATAGCAAGATACTCATTTTCCTTTTCTGATTGTACTTGTATATTCTTTTTTATAGCACCAGCATTAAAAATTGGAATACTTATCTTTGGTAAAAGTGAATACCCTATAATTGCTGATAATAATGATTCACCAGCTACATTTTCTAGACCTATCGAACCAGCTAAAACTAACTTTGGTTTTAACTCTGATTTGGCAGATTCAGTCTTCGCAAGTTGTGATTCTAATTGATATTCTGCTGCTTGAATGTCTGGTCTTTGTCTCAATGCATCTGCTGGAATACCTACGTAAATCATTTCATTCATACTTGGTATCTTTTTATTTTCTGATAGTAATGATTCTAATTTTCCTGGTACTTGACCTGTAAGTAATGCTAGATTATTCATGAATTCCTCAATATTTATTTTTATACTTGAAATATTAAATTAATTTTATAGTTGTTTCAAAGCTTGATAGTTATACAATTAGAGTTAAAATATCTTTAATCTGGAATCAAGACGGCTAATCATGCGAAATATTTTGTCAAGATTATATCGGAGTATGCTACTCAGAATCATAACACCTATATTGTTGGCCGTAGGTGTAGCCGCATTTATTATGGGTGATGAAGCCAAGGATATCATATATAACGCAACAAAACAAAAATCGATAGCCGAACTAGCTCTTATGCATGAAGTTGTTTATAATACCTCTAAAAACGAACTAAAAAATCAAAATTTAACCCTAAACTCACTAATAGAACGGTTAAATATCAGTCTTGCCGGAATGTCTGAAAATACTGGGTACGCTATTTACTTTATAGACGAAGCCGGACATTATCACCAGTTCTCAAAAAACGGATTTTCAAACGTAAAAAACCTTGAGAAAAACGGAAAGCTAGAGGACTTTGGAACCGCCGGAAATGTCTTTTATATGTCCGAAAAACTGGAAAATCTTAATGCAAAACTTTTAACAATAAAGGTTGAGCCGCTTTTTTATGAAAAAATAGGGCAAAAAGAGCAGTATATATACGGTGCAGCTCTTATAATGGCGATATTTGTTCTGATAATCTCCATAATTACTTTTTATGTGGCGGTAAGGATGCCGCTCAAAAAAATCTTCACCCATCTTGATATGATAGGCGTAGGGTATCTGGAGCCGCTCAAAATAGACTCATCAAGAGAGTTTAATGCTCTAGTGGCCCATATAAACAAAATGAGTAGCAGGTTAAAAGAGAAGCTGGATGAGACACTCCGACTAATAAGTGCGGTCGAAGAGGAGAAGCTATATACAAAACTTCTTTTGGATAGTCAAACAAGTATCGTTTTGGTGTCGGATGGAAAGCATTTGATGGATGCAAATAAAAGATTTTTTGACTATTTTTATGAGTATCCGACAATCTGGGATTTCAAAACAAAACATGAGTGCGTATGCGACTTTTTCGAGGAATATGAGTCCGAGGGGAAAAAATATTTTGCAAAAAATGAGCACGGCTGGGTAAAATCGTCAGCACAAGAGGCGGGTAGGGCGCTTGTTACAATCGGCGGCAAAAAAGTACACTTTGAGATTAATGCCCAAGAGATAACACATAAAACCGGAATCATATCTTATGTCGTAACGATGGATGATATAACAGAAGTTATCATGCAAAAAGAGGAGCTAAAAAATAGGTACTTTACCGACACACTAACAGGTATTCCAAATAGAAACAAACTGGCTCAAGATATCCAAATATGCAACCATCCGTCTTTGGTAATAATGAACATAGATAGATTTGGAGAGATTAACGACCTTTACGGATTCAATATAGGCGATAGCGTAATCCAAAAGTTTGCCTCAAAGACAAAGCGGATGCTAGATCTATTTTTTGCCCATAATAAGAGTAAAGACAAAATATTAAAATGCGAATTTTATAGGCTTGGAGCCGATGAATTTGCCGTTTTGTTTGATTTTGTCGGACAAAAAGCGATGAAAGAGTATCTTACTGATTTTGCGGATAATTCAAATATAATTGCGGAAAAAACCAAATTTGTTATCGACGACGTATATATTGAGATAAAAATAACCATAGGGATATCAAGTCCTCAAAAAACTGCCACTTACAAGAATGACCCGAAAAGCATCGTAGCAGATGCTAGTATTGCCCTTAAAAACGCAAAAAAAGAGATGAGACCTTATCAGGTATTCAATGAGTCTTTGGATACCAGAAACGAATACTCGAAAAATATAGAGATCTCAAAAAAGTTAAAAAAGGCACTTCAAACCGGTAATATCATTGCACACTATCAACCGATACAGGACATCAACACGAAAATTACCGAAAAATATGAGTTGTTACTAAGGCTCATAGATGAAAACGGCAGTATTATATCCCCGCTTTTTTTTCTGGAGATTGCAAAAAAAGGTCGTCAATACGAAGCTTTGACAAAAATTGCAATTAAAAACGCATTTGAAGCGGCTAAAAAAACAGGTAAAAACTTTTCCGTAAATCTATCGTATGAAGACATATCCAATAAATCATTAACTAATTTTTTATTTGATATTCTGAGCGAGAGCGGAGTAGGGGATAAAATTACATTCGAGATCTTGGAATCTGAAAGCATAAAGGACTACAGCAAGCTACAAGGCTTTATATCCGAATTAAAACAATTTGGGTGCAAAGTTGCCGCAGACGACTTTGGGGCAGGGTATTCTAATTTTGAGCACCTAATCCATCTGGATCTGGACTATATAAAAATTGACGGTTCTATCGTTAAAAATATTCTCACAAACGATAGCTCAAAAATTATTGCCCAAACAATTGTTGAGTTTGCAAAAAAACTAAATATAAAGACTGTTGCCGAGTATGTATCATCCGAGGAAATTTACGATGCCGTAAAAGAAATCGGAGTCGACTACGCACAAGGATACTATGTAGGCAAACCGATTATCCTCTGATTTTAATTGTTTTGCATATATTGGTTAACATAATATGTATTCTCTTGAAGAGAACCGCAACACGGGGGTGAACGGAGAGAGATTTGGCAACTCAAAGACGTATAAGTTTTTGTGATTCAGGCAGTGTTTTAAGTCATCGACAAAATGACTCGTTAATGTTACCCCTAATGTCAAAAATGGCAAAGCGCATTTTTGTCGTTGGAACCGAGTTTGTTACATGCAAGCACAATCTCGGATTGTTTGATATGCGCATTTTTGACGCAATTTATTATTTCTACACAAAGTCTGGCGAAAAAAGTGCGCAATTTTCTGTCATCGTCTCAGAGCTCGCTTCTATTTTAGGCTACAGCAACAAGACTATACAGAAGCATCTGCACATTGCAGCTAGTAAAATACTAGAGACAAAAATAGAAACTTATCAGCTCCGCTACGACAGGTGGGATAAGTACAACATGTTTGTTGGTTTTGAAAAAGACTGGGATCTCCTACGAGTAGAACTAACTGCGTACGGGCAAGATTTTTTCAAAAACAACGATCAGTGCAAAACAAGCCTCGACATGATACCTCTGACGACCGCCGGTCTATCAAGCGAGTATTCATATCGCCTGTACAAATGGCTCAAATACAAGTACTCCAAACAAGAATCCGACTTTACTATAAGCCTCACAGACCTCAGAAGCATATTTTGCCTAGATGACGATAGAGAATATAAGGCCTTCAAAAGGATCGTAAAGGAGTCACAAACAGAGATAAAAAATATATGCGAAGTTGCATTCGACTTTACCGAGATTAAGGAGTCGAGAAAAGTTGTAGCCTTGCAGATATCTATCA
>CALJKN010000131.1 GCA_937973585.1 uncultured Helicobacteraceae bacterium | reverse complement strand
TTTCACTCTGGCTTGATTTTATCGAGAGGGACTACATCAAAAACGAGTTTAGAAAACTCATAAAAAACGGTGAAGTCAACGGCGCAACAAGCAATCCGGCGATTTTTAAAAATGCGATTTTGACAAGCCCCGCTTACAAATCAAGACTTGCCGAACTAAGCGGCAAAAGCGCAAAAGAGAAGTACGAGACGCTAGCAAAAGAGGATATCAAAGCGGCGGCCGAGATTCTAAGACCTTTATACGACAACGGCGACGATGGTTTTGTAAGCATAGAGATAGACCCGTTTTTATCGGCTTCCGTAGAGGATAGCGTAGCGGAGGGGGTAAGGCTATTTGAGGAAATCAATGAACCAAATGTCATGATAAAAGTTCCCGCCACAAAAGAGGGGTACAAAATCATCGAGGAGTTGGCGAAAAGAGAGATAAACGTCAATGCAACTTTGATATTTGGACTTGAGCAGACAAAAGGGGTAATGGACGCCATCAAAGCAAGCGGGGCAAAAAAAGCGAAATTTGTAATATCCGTGTTTGTGAGCCGTTTTGATAGGCTTCTCAATCCATCCTTGCCGCAAAATCTCAAAAATAGAGTCGGGGTGATGGGTGCGGCGGCGCACTACAATCTGGTGGAGAGCTACAGTATTTCAAACGTCAAAACCCTGTTTGCAAGTACAGGGGTAAAAGGGGACGACCTTGCCGCACATTACTATGTGGATGAGCTGATAGCTCCAAACTCTGTCAATACTGCACCACTCGATACGGTAGCGGCGGCAACGGCAAACAGCGTTAGAAAACCCAAGCTCCCTATAGCGCAGAGCGAAATAGACGCTTTTTTTGCTGAACTAAAAGGGGTCGGGGCAGATTTTGAAAAAACGTGCGACGAGCTTTTGGCAGATGGGCTAAAACAGTTTGAAGCGGCTTTTAAAGAGATTATGGACGAGCTAAGATAATGACCGATAGCACATCCTCTTTTGACGATAAACAGATACCGATTTTAAAACAGTATCTTCATAGGCTATTGGAGCTTGGCGGAAGCGATTTACACCTAAAGGCTCTGGGCAAGCCGTACGGCAGGGTTCAGGGTGAGATTATGCCTATCGGCGAGGATGTGCAAAGCAGAGAGGCTATGATGACCTTGGCGAAAGAGCTTTTACGGGGCAGATTCGGTGAGTTTGTCCAAAACAAAGAGATAGACCTCACGTTTCGCCTCAGCGACGAGTTCCGTTTTAGGGTAAATATGTTTTTCCAAAAAGACGGTGTCGGGATGGTTTTTCGGACAATTCCGTCAGAGGTTCCGACTATCGACGGCCTAGGTTTACCGCAACAGCTAAAAAAACTAAAAGATGTCCAGAGGGGGCTTGTACTAATAACAGGGGTGACCGGAAGCGGTAAATCGACTACGATGGCCTCAATCATCAATCTAATCAACGAGAACAAACGAAAACATATCATCACAATCGAAGACCCGATAGAGTTTATCCACAAAGATAAGTATTCGATAATAAACCAAAGGAGCGTCGGGGAGGATACGAATTCGTTTGCCAATGCACTCAGAAGCGCCCTAAGGGAAGATCCAGACGTGATCTTGGTTGGAGAGATGAGGGATTTGGAGACTATAGAGATAGCTTTGCATGCGGCGGAGACAGGGCATCTGGTGGTCTCTACACTCCATACACCGGATACAAAAGAGACGTTAAACAGAATAATCGGGATGTTCGATGCCAAAGAGCAAAACAGAATCAGGGGGGCGCTTTCCAGCACCCTAAATACGGTCGTCTCCCAAAGACTCGTCAGAACCAGACAGGGACGGAGGATTGCCGCCGTCGAAATACTCTTTAAAACCCCTAGAATCGGGGAGCTTATCAAGCAAAAGAGAGATGATGAGATAAAAGAGGCTTTGCAAGACGGTAAAGAGGTTTACGGTACGCAGACGTTTGATCAGGCATTGCTTGATTTGTATTACGATGAGATTATCTCTGAGGATGAGGCCGTAGCGAATGCGACCAGTCCGGATAACATAAAGCTGATCATCAACGGGGTTTTGGGTGTCAAAGACAAAAACAGGGGCGACAAGCTCGACGGTGACGATGAAGGGTCGAAAGAGGATACGATAAAAATAAAATTCAACGATTTTTAGATAAAATTCCGTCCCTAAAAATTTATTTAAGGATATGTAATGCTAGAAGGCATAATTAGAGAGAGTATCGACAAGCAATCAATAAAAAGCTTGAGACGAGATGGTTATCTACTCGCCAATATCTATGGTAAAGGCGTGGAAAATATCCATTGTGCATTCAAAAAAAATGAATTCGTTAAATTCGTAAAAAACAAAAGCTCACTTAAATTCAAAGTAAAAGTCGGACAAAAAGAGTGCGAAGTAATCATTCAGGATTATCAAAAAGACCCTGTAACTAACGACTTGCTACACGTTGACCTCAGAGAACTTGTATACGGACAAGCTTCACAGTTTTTGGTACCTGTTAAAACAACCGGAACTCCTGTCGGTCTAAAAAACAAAGGCGTTTTGATTTACAGCAAAAGAAGACTAAAAGTTAAATGCAAACCTGAAAATCTACCGGATGTTTTTGTCCTTGATGTTTCGGCTCTTGACGTAGGAAACGTTATCCTTGTTAGAGATATTGCTACCGCTGAAGGCGTAACGATAAGACACAATGCTGCCGATGCAGTTGTCGGTCTAATCAAGGCAAAATAATAAATAACTCTTTGTGGCTCATAGTAGGGCTCGGTAATCCCGGCACGAAATACGCAAAGAACCGCCATAACGCCGGGTTTATGGCGGTGGATTATATACTCTCCACCCGCTCGTTTGCCGATGAATCAAAAAAAGATTTCAAAGGCGAACTATACAAATCAAAAAATATCTACCTTTTAAAACCAAATACCTATATGAATCTCTCCGGAGAGAGCGTAGAAGCTGTAAAGCACTACTACAAAATCGATAACGTCATCGTGATTCATGATGAGATAGAACTTTCAGTCGGTGCTTTGCGTTTCAAAAAAGGGGGCGGACATGCCGGACACAACGGTCTTAGATCCATTGACTCAAAAATCGGTTCGGATTATTTTAGGGTTAGGGTCGGCATCGGTAAACCCGAACACAAAACACAGGTAGCCGATTATTGTCTGAGTGATTTTGGTAAAGCCGATTCAGAGATAATGCAAGAATCCATAAGACAGGCGGCAGATGCGGCTATGGAGCTTACCGTATCCGGTTTGGCAGATATCCAATCAAAATACACCGTCAATAAAAAGTGACACTCTATTACGAAGTAGCGGTTACCGGACACAACCTAAAACCCCTCACATACTCTTTTTCGGACAAGCTACCTTTGGGTTCAATCGTAGAGATACCGGTATCCAAAAAACAAAAAAGCGGTGTAGTCCTAAGAGAGGTTGAAAAACCGGAATTTAAGACCCAGCCCATAACGTCGGTATCGCCATCGCTCATCCTCCCCGCCCAGTTAGAGCTTGCAAAATTTATATCCTCATATTATGTGTGTGAAATAGCCGTATCTTTGGCCTTATTTGAACCGTTATCCGTGGTAGATGCAGAGGCAAAAACGGGGATAGACATAACATACGGTGCCATGCCGCCGCTCTCTGAAAAACAAAACGAGGCTTTTGAGTTTTTGAGGGCGGCACCGGTTTCGCTGTTGTTTGGAGATACCGGAAGCGGAAAAACGCAAATTTATATCTCCCTTATCAAAGAGGCGCTCCAAAACGGCAAAACCGCAATCTTTTTAATGCCGGAAATCGGCCTCACGCCTCAAATGCTAAAGAGGCTAAAAGAGGTATTTGGAGATCTGGTCGGGGTGTGGCACTCAAAACAGAGTAAAAAGACAAAAGCCGAAACCCTTTCAAAGATTATCTCAAAAGAGATCAGGGTTGTCGCCGGCCCCCGTTCTGCTCTGTTTTTACCTCTTCGTGATATAGGGGTTATAGTTGTGGATGAGGAGCATGATGACTCTTACAAATCCGGTTCCTCTCCTAGATACAACGCAAAAGATATGGCGGTTACGTACGCCAAAATACTAGGGGCAAAGTGCGTCCTAGGTTCTGCTACGCCATCCCTCTCCTCATACAAAAATTACCCCGTTTTTAGACTGAAGGAGAGTTTTTTTAGCGGTAAAAAAGAGTTTATTTTTGAGCCGAAAGAGACGGAGATAGATGACTTTTTGATTTTTGAGCTAAAAAAATGTATCGATTCCGGTTCGCAGGCGGTGGTTTTTTTGCCGACTAGGGCAAACTACAAATATATAGTCTGCAAATCGTGCGGGAGCGGGGTAGAGTGTCCGTTTTGTTCCGTCTCTATGAGCCTTCACTCAGATGAAAACAGACTCAAATGCCACTATTGCGGTTATAGCGAAAAGATAGATTTGAGATGCAAATCGTGCGGAGCCGAGGAGATGGGGGTTTTTCGGATGGGGACGCAGGAGGCTGTGGAGAAAATTTCGGCAAGGCTCCCTGATGCGATCATAAAAAAATTTGACAGAGATGAGATAAAAACCCAAAAAGAGCTTGAAAAAACCCTAAAAGAGTTTGAGCAGGGGAAAATATCGATACTCGTAGGAACCCAGATGTTGTCAAAGGGGCACGACTATCACAATATCAAATTGGCGGTTGTTTTGGGACTCGACAGCATCTTGCTTCAAAACGATTTTAGAGCCTCTGAGAGGGCGGCATCGCTACTGGTGCAAATCGCCGGAAGGGCAGGGAGGTCGGCAGATGCAAAAATCATTGTGCAGACGTTAAACGGAGATTTTTTTAAAAGTTTTTTGGGCTCATACGAGAGTTTTTTGGATGGTGAGCTAAAAACCAGGGAGGGGCTATACCCTCCGTTTGCCAGAATGGCAAGACTCATATTTTCCGGTCAAAACAGAGAGAAAACACAGGCCGATATGCTAAAGAGCCTACAGGGGATACAGGGGACAAAAGCCGAGGTCGTAGGGTATGGAGACGCTGCTATCGGGAGAATAGCCGGAAAGCATAGATTTGATATACTCCTTAGAAGTCCGTCGGCAAAGACGTTACTAGATGCAATCTATGCGATCGACGACAAGAGTTTTGAAGTCGATATGGATCCGGTCTCATTTTCGTAAATTTTGGAGCAGTTTTGGAGAATTTTTTGAAAACCTATATCGTGGACACATCGGTAATACTGGATGATGCGGCAAATATTTTTGCCCTTTCGCAAGGGGGGAGCAATAAGGTTGTTATACCGGAGACGGTACTAGATGAGATAGACGCAAAAAAAAGCGGATTTGGGGACATAAACTTTCAGGCCAGAGAGTTTAACCGGATTATGGATGAGGCGGTCGTGCTCGGCGAAGAGGATGAGAGCAGGGATGGTTCTAGCCTTAGGATAGTCAGGGTTCAAGTGGGAGAATCGGTATTTGATCTGGTCTCAAAATCGGGATACAAAACCCTTTTGAACCACGATGCGGCAAATATCGTAAACGATAGAAAAATCCTTGAAATAGGTGCTTGTTATCCGGAGTGTGAGGTCGTAACAAACGACATTGCGATGAAACTCAGAGCCCTTTCGATGGGGCTAAAATCCCAACCGTTCAAGACCAACCGTATAGATGATATAGAAAAACTGGAATTTGTCGAAAAAATATCGATAAAACAGACCCAAAAAGAGTTCATAGAAAGCTCCAAACCTGAAGATTACGGCCTTGAGCTCTCATATTTTACGAATATCGAGTTTATAGTAGAGGAGACCGGAGAGCATATACTCGCCTTTTACAAGCCGACAGGTTTTCATATAATAGACGAGGATGAGATTAGAAAACTCGTGGTAAAGCCGAAAAACAAAGAGCAGCTGTTTTTTCTAAATATGCTGATAGATCCGGATGTGCCGATAGTGGTTTGTGCAGGGGTGACCGGAAGCGGTAAAAACCTTTTGGCGATGCAAGGTGCGGTAAAAAGCTTCCAAGAGGAGCAAATCGACGAGGTGAAGTATTGCAGAAACACCGTAACGGCCGGAGATACCGCCTCCCAACTAGGGTTTTTAAAAGGGGACGAATCGACAAAACTGGGTGTTTTCACCTATCCGCTCTATGATGCGGTGGGGGCGTATATGCGTATAGAGATGGACGATAGGCTCAAGCGCTCAAAATCGGCCGACTTTATGACCAACGAAGATTTTTTGAAAAAATACAATATAGAGGCGGTCAACATCAATCAGATGAGAGGGGTGAATCTGGAGGGGTATCTGGTTTTTGACGAGTGGCAAAATAGCTCTCCGGCGGTAAATAAGCTGATGCTAACCCGTGTCGTGGACGGTAGCAAGGTTGTGATACTGGGGGATTTGCACCAGATAGATCATCCGCACCTCACAAAATACAACAACGCTCTTGCGATAATGCTCAAAAAGGCAAAAAGCTCCAATATGATTGCCGCTATCAAGCTAAATAAAGTCGTAAGGGGTAAAATCGCAGAGTTTGCGGAGACAGAGCTTTGATGAGTCTCCAAAAAAAGGCGACTCTGGTCGCCAGTGCGACCGCCCTCATCCTCATAGTTATCAAGCTCTCCGTCGGATTTTATACCGGCACGGTAGTCGTTATCGCCTCCGCTATAGATTCGGCGCTTGATTTTATTATCTCCGTATTTAACGCCTATGCCATCACAAAAGCCCAAAAACCGATGGATACCCACTATAACTACGGTCGTGGAAAGGTAGAGGGATTGGCCTCCCTCATCGAGGGGGCAATCATCACCCTCTCCGGACTTTTTATTATAGTTGCCGCCGGACACAAACTAATCAACGGCGAAGAGACTGTCGGTATCGGCGCATCTCTGGCTGTGATGGGTGTTTCTATAGTACTCACTGCATCTTTGGTTTTGTATCTAAATATGGTTTATAAAAAAACAAAAAATCTCATCATAAAATCGGATGCCCTACACTACAAAAGCGACCTCTATACAAATATCGGGATTATTGCCTCCTTGGGGGTTATATACTTTACGGGGTGGAGCTTTATAGACCCTATCGTCTCTATCGGAATTGCACTGTTTGTTATCTACTCGGCATGGGAGATTATAAAAGAGGGGTTGGAGATGCTCCTTGATAAGGCGATCGACGATGAGACTGTGGGCGAGATAAAGCAGATACTCCAAAAACATATCGAAGCCGAAAACTGCATAATATCCGGATACCATGACCTAAAGACTAGAAAGAGCGGACATATAAATTTTGTTGACGTTCATATAGTTTTTAACGATAAAGTTTTATTGAAAGAGTCTCACGAACTTGCCGATCATATAGAAGACAGGATACGGGCTATAGAGGAAGATGCGAGTTGGATTATAAACATTCATCAAGACCCGTATGATGACGGAAATAAGAAACACAAGTAAGGTTAGGAGAGTATTTGGCTAAACAAAAGAGCATTGCCCTTTTGGGGGTTGTATTTTTGGGGGCGTGGATCGGTATGAGTTTTTTGTTTTTTGAAAAAAGCCGTGAGTATGCCATAGCCGACGCATATCAAAAAATCCAAAATACCCTTTATATGCACAGGGCGATACACTCGTATATAGAAGAGCAGCAAAAGCCGGTAATCTACTCATTAAAAGAGAGAGGCCTACTGTACAAAGAGTTTTTCTCTCCGGAGATTTTGTCTTTTACGTTTATAGCCAGAAATATAAAAGACCACTATAACGTGGAGAGGCAAAAGGCAAAAGAGGAGCCGATATATTTCAAACTGGCTGCAACAAATCCGAGAAACCCTATAAATAAGGCCGATAAAACCGAGGCCGAACTAATAAAAAAATTTAACGAGACAAATACCACGGAACACAAACAGATATTGGAGCTAGACGGAAAAAGTTTTTATATATAGCTCTTCCGGTAGCGGCAAATAAGCCATCTTGTATGAAATGTCACTCCGACCCAGCCCTAGCGCCGAAAGAGCTTGTCGAGAGATACGGTGACAAGTCCGGTTTTTATGAGAAGGTTGGAAATATCAGGGCTATCATATCTATCCGTTCGCCACTCTCTGCCGCATTGGAGGATGCAAAAGAGGTATTTATATATCTTAGCGTGGTCGCTTTTTTTGTGTTTGGCGGAATATATGCCCTTATATGCTATTTTTTTGGGAAAATATCGAAGCGTGATTCTCTGCTAACGGCAAAAACGGCTGAGCTTGAAGAGCTAAATAAAACGCTTGAGGAGAGGGTAGCATCTGAAATAGAAAAAAGGGTTCAAAAAGAGGAGTTGCTAATCCAGCAGTCAAAAATGGCCTCAATGGGTGAGATGATAGGAGCCATAGCCCATCAGTGGAAACAGCCGTTAAACGCTTTGTCTATCATAGCCTCCGATGTCAAATACGCCTATGAATATAATGAGTTGGACGCCGACTATATAAGGGAGTTTAGTGCAAAATCGGATGAGCAGATACGGTATATGGCAAAAACCATAGATGATTTCAAAAACTTTTTTAAGCCGGACAAAGTAAAAACGGTTTTCGATCCCGTGGAGGCTGTCAATGGGGCACTTGCCCTTTTGTCGTCGCAATTAAAAAATAACAATATCGAACTCTCCACGCTTTTGCCGCCCGCAAAAACTTTATCGGTATACGGAAACAAAAACGAGTTGGCTCAGGTGATACTAAATATCGCAAATAACGCAAAGGATGCTTTGGTTGCAAATGTAAATCACGATAGATATATATCTGTCTTATTGTCGCAAGAGGGCGATAAAATCAGAATCTCCATTGAAGATAACGGCGGTGGGATAAACGATGAACTAAAAGAGAGGATATTTGAGCCGTATATGACCACAAAAGAGCACGGAACAGGGATTGGGCTATATATGTCAAGGGTAATCGTAGAGGAGGGGTTCGGCGGTAAATTGTATGTCAAAGACGGTGCTTTTGGGGCTGTGTTTGTCGTTGAACTAGAGAGATTTAGCGAGAATTAAAATTTGTTTTATTATAATCTCAGCCTCTTAAAGCACGTGGGGCATTAGCTCAGCTGGGAGAGCGCAACGCTGGCAGCGTTGAGGTCAGCGGTTCGAACCCGCTATGCTCCACCACTCTATCATTTAACACAATCTAAAAAAGCCTTTTAACCCCGTAAAATCAACTGTTTAACCACTCTTGTATCCCGACTAGTTTACTGCTCTTCATATAAAACCCACTTTGTATTGTACCTTTTAGTGTACCTTTACTTATTGTGCCTATGTGGATGCAATCTTGAGGCACAGTCAAAGCAAATAAAAAATAACAAACGGCGCTTTAACTGCCGCACCGATTGCCTACCGACTTTAACTGCCTTTGGCTCTTTGCAACAACACTACCCAAAAATAACGGACAAAAAATACTGCAAGCGATAGACAATTACCAAGGCCAAGCGATAAAGAGGCAGGCTTTGCGTCTTATATGCCTTAGGGCTGAAAACTTATGTGTTCTCAAATGGGATTGATTAAAACTGCCAACACTTGGAGGCCATAAAGCCCCTAAACAATTACGGACAAGGCAAACATGGAAAATATCTACAGAGCTAATAATAAACGCAAATGACGCTCTATATAGTAGCTCTTTTGATGTGGCGCTGATGGCGAAGCAGCCAATGGGTAAAACAATACTTGACGATACCGACATAGCCTTAAATCTAGTATGATAAGCAAGAGATAAAAGAGCTAAAAAATAAGGCGATTTCCGTTTGGATAGTTTAATTTTATTGTCGGTAGTGTAAAAGATTAGAAAATATGAAGTTGGAGAGGCCGAGTTTGATTTATTTTGTACTTATTTTTATTGCTTGTCTTGT
>CALJKN010000130.1 GCA_937973585.1 uncultured Helicobacteraceae bacterium | reverse complement strand
AGCTGGATCACCGCCAGCTCCGATTCCCACAGCGGCTCACTCAACTCTGCGTACGACTTGGCCTGGTAGAGCAGACCCAGATCCTTCACCTCATCAGACATGCCAAGGCGCAGCTGCTGGGCCAGTTCCTCGCGTCTGGCCCATTCCAGCCTGGCGCGGCGGATCGACGCCTCATAGTGTTCGTCGGCTTCCAGCACATCCAGCACACCGCGGCAGCCTTCCTGCCCGCCCTGCCAGATGTACGCCACCGCGCCGGGGTTGTATCGCATGACCCACTGCATATCAATGATATTGCCAACATTCAGCAGCACCACAGATTTTTTGAAATGACGGCAAACCAGCGCCAGCATATTTTCCTCGCCCTCGGTCAGCAGAAAGCTGCCGGGAGTATTGCTATTGTCCTGGTCTTCCCCTGCCGTGCGACCGATGACAATAAACGCCGTTTCGGCACGCTGGGCCGCAGCGCGGACAAAGTCTTCATCCAGCGGCATTTCCGGCTGAAACCACGGTTCCTGTGCCCAGCCGGTTCCCATCTCGTAAGGGTGTTCCGCCAGCCATGCTGCATAGCGGGCCTGCACCTCGGCATCCAGCTGGTAACCGTCCGGACCGCCCAGCACTTCGGGCAGGTTCGGCACATGGGCGGTGTTCACCAGCCCGCCGGACCCTGTGCCGCTTTGGTAGTAGTGAAATTGCGCGTACCCAAATAAAGCCGCTCTGCCGCCGGAAGCCAGTGGTAAGACAGCCTCATTTTTCAGCAGAACAATACCCTCTGCCACAGCCTGGCGAGCCAGCGCTGCATAACGGGACATTTCCAACATTGTATTTTTCATCATACTGAAACTCCGATCCTGATAGATTGTAAATTCCAGCGCCACACTTAGTTATAATACACTATTTTCAGGATTTAGCAAGAGGTTCCTACGCGAGAAAGAAAGTTTTATTTGTCTTTGAAAAAAGTAAAAAGTTTTATGAAGCCAGAAAGTTTCTATTCGCCATTCTTTGAACTGTTTTCTTTTTGCGGCCGAGTTTGTATGCGGGACAAAGCAAATCGGGATCAGAGTTTTTTCTTGGAACAGGGTTCAGAAAATTTCCAACATATCATTTATTAAAAAGACTAATTCGGTGGCTCCTTCTTTGTATAGTTCATTCTTTTTTCCTCTGCTTTTCCTTTTCTTATCTACAAACATCTTTTTATTTGCTTCTCAGTTTTACGGCAACAGTCTTGTAGACTTCGGTACCTGTTGCTATACCTATAACCCCAGCATTGTCGCTGTTGCTAAAAGTTCTATTGCAGCTGTTCTGTTTTCGCCTATTTCAAAACGTTTCATTTGTTTTTTTTCTTGCTTCCTCATAAAGCAGCATCCCATACCGGAGATTTTTACCGCACATTTTTTCAGGAATCGCTTTCTCGCGCTGCCTGTCTGCCCGCTTCTCTGGAATTAAGCAGAGATTTTTACCGAGAAAATTTTGGTGTCGTAAAGTCCATCTACTCCACCCTATCATCCTTTTTCTTCACATTCTGCTTTATAATAGGTTGGTTTTTAGCCACCTTTTCTTTGCCGCTTCCTTTCCCTCCATCATCCCGTTCTGTCCAACACTTTTTCGGCCATTTCTTCCGTGATTTTTAATTTTTTTCGCGTTAATAATCTCTTTTAAGTATCGTTGATCTCACTATTTGCTCCGCATTTTATCTCGTATCATCGCTGATTTATTTGCAACTATTATCTGATTTTTTTCTCCGTAAATTTCTCCGTTTATATATTTTTCTTTTTTCTCCTCTTGCATATTTTGGTCTTTCTCAATGTATATTCGGCATGTTCCTTTCGCGTATTTTCTCTTCTTCGTCTCCCTATCAAGGTCAAAAACTGTGCTTTTTGACTTTTCTGAACTTAAAAAGTGATTTTTCCCCGCCCCTATTTTATAAAGCCTGATTGTTGCCCCCAAAGCCGAGGTTTTTACGGCGATTTTTTTGCAGCCTCCAAAGCAGCTGCGGAGTTGATATTTAGTTTTACTGCACCGAAATCGCTTTTGTGTACTATTTTTTCAGACTCGATTTTTAAAACAACCGGAAAAAAATTAATTTCAGGTAGTTCGTCAAGCCCGAAAGATACAAATTTTGGAGTCGGAATAGAATAATCACCTAGCATCGTATAGACTTGTGATTCGGTCATGGTAGTGTTTCCTTTCAAGCCCTGCGGCTTATTTGCAAGATTTTAGTAGAGATTGTTTACATTTTAAAGTCAAAGGCCATTTATACATGTGGCTCACCGCTTTTTTAGCCAAATACCCTATGATTCCTCCGATTTTGATTTTATAGATTATCCCAATCGTATAAAAGCCGCCGAGAGCCACCAAAATACCGGGGAGATCAAACTCTATTTTTTTTAGCCCCTTACCCTCAATGGAGGCCATAACGTTGTATCCGGCTATATCGGCACTAAACTCCGCCACCATAGCGGTAGGAGCCAATATTTTGCCGCTTGTATTTACTATCTCGGCACAATCACCTATCGCAAATACGTTTTGAAATCCGATAGCTCTGCAATACTCGTCGATTTTTAGCTGCCCCCTCTGGTTATAGCTAAAACCATCCCCCTCAATACGGCGAACCTCAATACCGCCGGTCCAAATCATAAAGTTCATAGGGATTGCCTTTCCGCTTCCAAGTAGTACCGTATGCTCTTCGACTTTTAGTATTTTGTCCCCTGTTATGATTGTGACACCTAGCTCTTCGAGTCTTTTTTTGCTTTTTTCTATCAAAAACTTATCAAGACCGTTCAAAATCGTTGGTGCGGCCTCAACCAGATAGATAGAGATACCGCCGCACGCATACCCTCCGATTTTAAAAAACCTCTCGGAGTATTCCGCCATAGCGGCCGCAATCTCAACACCGGAAAGCCCCCCGCCGCCGATTACGATATTAAAATCGGGGCTTAACTCACATGTCCCCTCTGATTCCACTTTTTTATATATTGCCTCTTCAAATTTTTGTTTAAATTCAAAAGAGCGCTTGATACTTTTTACACCGTGGGCGTACGTCGATAACCCTTCGATAAAAGAGGGGAAAAAAGTCCTAGAGCCGTTCGCCGTTATCAGGTAATCATAGCTAAGCTCTTCGCCTATGGATGTTAGTATCTTGTTTTCCGAAGGGATAATTTTTGAGACCTTGCGCTGTAAAAAATTTACGGAGCCGTCGTAAAATAAAGTCACAAGGCTGACGCTAATATCGGTAATAGTGGTTTTATTGGCAATAAAATCATACACGTCAGTCTGAAGATAGTGATACGGCTTTGAGTCAAGGAGTAAAATCTCCAACTCTTTGTGTTTGGCAAGAGCCTTTGCAGCCCTCACTCCACCATATCCACCGCCTATAATAATTACTTTTTTTTTCATATATTCCTATCCGAGTATTTTACCCGCAAGCTTTAATAAATCCGGCTTTATTTGGTATTTTTGTGAGTTTATGTAGTCTATGCTTACAAAATCAAATTTCGACTCTTTGTAGACTATAACGTTTTTATCGTCCGCTTTCAACATTAGTTTATCTATGGCTAGTTTTGCAAATTCAAACGCCATCAGTCTGTCGTAAACACTAGGACTTCCGCCTCTTTGAATATGCCCTATAGTGCTGACTCTAGATTCCATCCCTATCTCGTTTACAAACCAATCCGATACCTCGTGAGCCTTGTTTGCACCCTCTGCCACTATAGCTATTATATAGCTTCTACCCTCTTTTATCTCGGCTTTAAACCTGTCCCTTAGGGCGTCAAAATTATTAGTCATCTCCGGTATAACAACCATTTCTGCGCCGCTTGTTAGAGCAGATACCAAAGCTAGATAACCACAATCTCTCCCCATTGTCTCGATAACAAAAGCCCTCCTAAAAGATGCGGCCGTATCTCTGATGTCGTCAATCGATTCCCTGATTACGTTTAGCGCCGTATCAACCCCTAGGCAATAATCGGTTCCGAATATGTCGTTGTCGATTGTTGTCGGGATACCGACAAAGTTAATCCCGAAATCGTGATAAAACTGCCTCATAGCCCTAAAGGAGCCGTCGCCGCCAAGCACCACAAGCTTATCAATATTTTTTGCTTTTAGATTTTCAAAAGCCTGTTTTCTAAACTCTATATCAAAAAATCTTTTGGATCTGGAGGAGCGGATTACGGTACCGCCTCTATGGATAATACCGCTTACCCTCTCGTGCGTTGCCTCTTTGATTTGATTATCTATTAGCCCCTCTAAACCGTCGTAAATCAAGTACGGCTCTAGTTTTAAATCGTAGCTATATTCGACAAACTGTTTTATTGCCGGATTCATACCTGCGGCATCCCCGCCTGAACACATTACGGCTATTGCCATCGAAAGTCCTTTTTTTATTAAATAGATTCTCAAATCTTGAGCGAAGCCCAAGATTAGGTCTTCAGCAGACGGCTCTCGCCGCTAGCGGCTCTTTGTCGGCATAACCGATAAATCTGCTCCATAGGAGCTAGCTTTAGCGGCTTTTTTTATTTAGATATGTTGTTAAGATTCTCGTATAATCTTTTTTTGCCGAATTCGACTCCCGGCTGATCGTAGGTGTTTATACAAAAAGCGGCACCTGCAAGAGAGGTAAGCAGTTCAAAATAAAATATCAAAGCTCCGATACTCTCTTCGCAAAGATACTCGATCTCAAGCAGATCAACAGCCACACCCCGCTCTATAAGAGTCTCGTATGTAGCATCGCACTGAGCGTTTAACAACTCGTAAAATCTAATACCGTTCACAAAGTCCGTTTTTTCCAGATTTTTGATTGTTACGTCCGGAATTTTGGAGTTATTTTTAAAATCTTTTACTTTTACAAAGGTTACGGTTTTGTCTTTTTGACCCTCTACTATAAGTTGTAAAAACGAGTGCTGGTCGATAGAGCCGACAAGCCCAACCGGAGTAAGTCCCACGGATTCACCGTTTTTGTCTATTTTACCAAGACTCTCACCCCATAGCTGGACATACCAAGCATTCAGCTTTTCAAGCGAACTGGAATACGAAAACAGAACATTTATCGGGTATTTACGGTAGTTTTCAACATAAAAAGCGGCTTTTTTGACCATACCGTCCATCTCACCGTCAAAAAAACTTTTTTTGATTTTAGCGGCACCTTTTAGGATTTTTGATATGTCATATCCCAAAATCGCAAGCGGCAAAAGACCGACGGCACTTAAAACGGAGAACCTCCCGCCGACATTAGGGGCTATATAAAAACTTTCAACCCCTGCATCTTTTGCGAATTCATCAAGCGGCGAACCCTCATCGGTAACCACCAAAAATCTCTTTTTTAGCCTAGGGTTTTGGGTATCTCCAAAAAACTTTCCGATAACAAGCTTTGCAAGACTCGTAGTCTCGATCGTAGAACCGGATTTTGAGATCATAATAAAAATCGTATCTTTGGAGCTAACCCCTCTTAGTGACGAAGCCACCTCGTTCGGGTCACAGTTTTCAAGGAAAATCAAATTAATACCGTTTCTGTTTTTTGTATGCTTTAGGGCACAATCGACGGCTTTTGTACCAAGACTTGAACCGCCGATACCCATAATCACCAGATTGTTAATTTTCCCTTTATAGACTGCATTGTTACTAAGGATAAATTTGTAAATCCTGTTTAACGTCTCATTTGAATCGTCAGGGAGGGAGTAGTACCCTATGGCCCCTTGCTCGTCTTTTATTTTAGACTTTAATATCTCCACCCTATTCCCAATATCCGGTTGTAGAGAATCCTCAAAAAAGAGCTTAGAGCTTAGCATGCGATCAACCTCCTACGTGTTTTGCCATATCTACAAGTCGTGAGCTATATCCCCATTCGTTATCGTACCAAGCAACTATTTTTACCATATCGCCGTCAACTACCTGAGTAGAGTCCGGAACAAATATGGAGCTGTAGCTAGAGCCGATAAAATCTGATGATACTCTCATCTTGTCGTCATACTCTATCAATCCTTTGTATCCGTTTTGCGACGCATTTTTGAATATCTCGTTTATCTCATCTTTCGTGACAGTTCTTTTTAGTAGGCAGTTGAGATCCACTATTGAGACATCCGGAGTCGGGACTCTGAGGCTGAATCCGTTTAGCTTACCGTTTAACTCCGGTATCACCTTACCGATAGCTTTTGCCGCCCCCGTACTTGTCGGAATTATGTTCATTGCAGCGGCTCTAGCCCTTCTTTTGTCTTTTGGATGTTTTACGTCAAGGATATTTTGGTCGTTTGTATAGCTATGCACGGTTGTCATAATCCCTTTTTGGATACCGACCGCATCGTTTAGAACTTTTGTTATCGGGCCTAGGGCATTTGTGGTGCAAGAGGCATTGGAGATTATAGTTTCGCCTTTGTACTCAGTGTGGTTAACACCGTATACGTAAGTCGGGGTATCGTCTTTTGCCGGAGCCGACATAACAACTTTTTTTACACCGCCTTTTAGATGAGCCTCGGCTTTTTCAAGACTTAGTATCGCTCCCGTGCACTCCAACACTACATCGGCTCCACATCCGCCAAAATCCAGATTTGCGGGGTCTCTGTCGCTAAAAATCCTGACACTATTTTTTCCGATTCTAAAAGAGTTTTCACCTGTTAGTTCAACATCTTCAAACGTACCGTGAACAGAGTCGTATTTGAGTAGATATTCGAGCATATCGGGTTTCATAGTGGCATTGACGGCAACAAGCTCCATATCGTCTCTTGCGGCAATAATCCTTGCCGCTATCATTCCGATTCTTCCAAATCCGTTGATTGCTACTTTTACAGCCATTTATACTCCTATCATTTCTATTTTTCTAAATATTATCATTCAAAGTTTTAAAGATTGCATACGTTTTTTGCGTGCTTGATATCGGCTTCTCTCATAATCCTAACAAGATTTGTAGTCCCCTCCAAACCTGTAGGATAACCGACGGTTACGATATATGTCCCATCTTCTTTCATAACGCCTGCGTCAAGAGCTCTTATCGTGAATTCGCATAGCATCCTGTCGGAACTCTCGTGCTCCTCTAAAACAAATACCGGACGAACTCCCCACACTATCGCAAGCCTTCTATATGCCTCCTTGCAATGCACGGAGACCAAAATATCCGGCTTCGGACGGTATTTAGCAACACTTTTTGCGCTTCCTCCGCTTCTTGTAAACACAACTAGAGCATCCGGCTCCATATCTTCCGCCATCCTATTTGCGGCGACCGCTATGGCATCCTCGGGGATATGTATTTTCTCAAGATTCCTGTAAAACGGATATATACCTTCAACCTCGATAATAGTCTCGTTTAGAGCTTTTATCGCCTCTATCGGATATTTTCCAACAGTGGTCTCATCTGACAACATAACGGCATCGGTGCCGTCTAAAACCGCATTTGCTATATCGCTCACCTCCGCTCTGGTAGGAAACGGGGATGCGATCATAGAGGTTAGCATCTGTGTGGCGGTAATCACCGGAATCCCTTTTTTATTTGCCGCTTTAATGATTCTTTTTTGGGCGATCGGAACTTTTGAGAGACCAAGCTCAACTCCCAAATCTCCTCTGGCAACCATAATTCCGTCGGCGGCATCTATGATTGAGTCCAAATTTGCAACCGCCTCCGCTTTCTCTATCTTTGCAAATATCGGACAGTTTCCGCCAAAATCGGCGACTATTTTTTTTGCCTCTTCGATATCCTCTCTCGATTTAACAAACGAAACAGCCATCATATCAACGCCGTACCTAACACCAAACTCCATATCTTTTTTGTCTTTTTCGGTGATTGCGGCTATCGGCAAAGAGGCGTTTGGGAAATTCACCCCTTTTTTACTCGTCAAATCTCCACCTACAATAACTTTTGTTCTGGCAATCCCGTCTTGGGTGGCGGTAACTTCACATCTAATGGCTCCGTCGGCCAGATAAATCAAATCTCCAACTTTAAGAGACGGGATAATCGACGGGTGATTTATCGTAACTCCGTATTTGTCGTCAAAACCATCTTTTGCGTAAAAGCTGAGTATATCTCCGGCCTCCAGAGACAAAACACCCTTTACATCTCCAATTCTGATTTTAGGCCCGGAGATATCTTGCAAAACGGCTATAGGATATGAGAGCCTATCGGATATCTCTCTGACTTTTCTGAGGTTATCGGCGTGATACTCGTGCGTAGAGTGAGAGAAGTTAAATCTAAATACGTTTACCCCTGCCAAAATCAGCTTCTCAATCATCTGCTCCGAATCAGTCGACGGCCCAAGCGTGGCTACTATTTTTGTTTTTCTCATTTTAAGCCTTAGTAGATTGTTTGGTTTTGGTTTTATATACGAAAGCAGCGCAAATAGCACCACTCGTTAGCAATTGTATTTGTATAGTTTTTCGTAGTATTCGTTTGCCATTCTACCGGTATCAAAGTACGGGCTGATGTCGCTCATGGAGTTTTTGACTATCTCTAGCCACTGCATAGGCTCACCGTAATATGTAGGGATTATCTCATCTTCCAATATTTTTAAAAGGTTAAAGTTATCCTCTTCATCTTGTATAACGGTATCGGTACCACCGTCTTGAAAAATTGTATAGCTGTTTACGCCGTGCTTTTGGAACTCAACGTGCCATCCGTCGTTTATAGAAAAATTCACCGCTCCATTCATCGCTGCCGTCATACCGCTTGTTCCGGATGCCTCTCTGGTTACTCTAGGGGTATTAAGCCAAATATCTGCCCCTTTTTTTAGCATTCCGGAAAGATTTATCTCATATCTTACCAAAACGGCACATCTTTTAAGTTTTTCGGTCGAATATACGAGCTCATTGAATAGTTTTATCGCATTTACGTCTGCCGGATGCGGTTTACCTGCCCAGATAACCTGAATAGGTTTGTCTTTTCTGGTTACAAGCTCATAAAACTTCTCCCAGTTTCGCTTGATAAGACCCGCTCTTTTGTACTCTGCAAACCTTCTTGACCATACGATAGTGAGCACTTCCGGATCAAACATTTTTCCTGTCTGGTCGGCAACTATATCAAAAAGCTTTCTTTTGAGGTGTTTTTTTCTAGCCAAAAGGCCGTAATCATCGTACTCATCAAGGGCGTTTTGGAGCGGTTTGTCTACCCAAAATTTTTTGTTTTGGGCGTTTGTAATAGATATTATCGGACAGATGTTCGGATAACTCTCCCACATTTTATTTGCAACGTCACCGTGTAGTTTTGATACGCCGTTTGCGATCTTCGATAATCTAAGAGCTCCAACCGTTAGCGAAAATCTATTACCGTCTATCTGAGTGATTTCTTTTACGCTCTCATGCGATAAGCCATTGAAAAATCCCATCCTATGCAGTAGACTAAAATCGTGCTCCTCGTTACCTGCTGTCTCCGGCGTATGGGTAGTGAAGACCATCCTTTTTCTGACCTCTTCGGTAGAACCTAGTTTTGAATATAGGTGAAATGCCACAGGAATCGCATGCCCCTCGTTTAGGTGATATATTTCTGGCTCTATATTCGCCTCTTCAAGCACTTTTGCACCGCCTATACCCAGTACTATCTCTTGAGAAATTCTGGTCTCTTCGTGAGCCTCGTAAAGCTTGTGGGTTATGGTTCTGGATAGATAGTCGTTTTCCGGTATGTCGGTTGTTAATAGGTAAATCGGCACAGTGCCGAATATCTCCGGTTTTAGCAAATATGCCTTTACAAATACATCGGCTCCGCTAATTCTTACTTTGACGATAATCCCAGTCTCTTCTAAAAAAGAGTACGATTTTCGCCTATAGGCTACACTCATTGTATTGTCTTCGTTTCTGGATTGGTCGTAGTAACCGTAACTCCATAAAATCCCTACCCCTATGACGTTTTGCCTCAAATCATGAGCACTGCGCATATGTGAACCGGCCAAAAATCCAAGACCGCCGGAATAAATTTTTAAAGCCTGATGGATTGCAAACTCCATCGAAAAATAGGCCACTTTTTTTGAATATTTCGGATCGCAAACGGCATTGTGTATAGTTTCCAAACTTTAACCCCATAACAAAGATTGAGCGTCTATTTTTAGACTCTCTTTTAAACGAGTTTACAGGTCATTCGATTAAAAGACAATTTAACGGTTTCGACAGTGGTAATTAATAAGGGGGCATTTGCCCCCAATTAGGATTTTAAAAGATTAAAGACCGTTGTCTTTGAAGTATGTTTGTATTAGTTTTACAGTTTCGTTAGGGAGCGGGATATAGCCTAGTCTCTCGGCAGCGGCATCGTTTTCAAATGCATAGTTAAAGAACTGAACAACTTTTTTGCTGTTCTCAACTTTGTCTTTCGGCAAAAGTATGAACGTTCCGGCAGTTATAGGGTACGATTTTTTACCCGGCTCAAGTACCAAAATCTCGTGGAAATGGTCTTGTTTCGTCCATTTTGCATTTTTAGCAGCCTCTTTAGAACTCTCAACTGACGGAGCAACCCAAGTTTTTTCTGCACTCATTAGTTGTGCGGATGTCATTTTATTTTGTTTTGCGTATGCAAATTCTACATAACCTATCGAGTTAGGAGTTTGCTTAACAACGTTTGCAACACCCTCGTTCCCTTTGCCGCCAATACCTACAGGCCAGTTTACGCTTGTGCCTACGCCTACTTTTTGTTTCCATACGGCGCTGATTTTATCTAGCCAGTATACAAAGTTCCAAGTAGTTCCAGAACCGTCAGATCTATGAACAACCGTTATTCTTTTTTCCGGAAGGTTTAAAGTAGGATTCTCTTTTTTGATTAGCGGATCGTTCCACATAGAGATAGTACCCAAAAATATTCCCGCAACCGCATCGTTTGAAAGTTTCAAAGCGCCGTCGGCAACACCTGGGATATTGTATACAACGTTAATTGTCCCCACTACAGCCGGAAACTGCAAAAGATTGTCTTTTTTTAGCTCATCAGGGCTAAGCGGCTTATCGCTTGCACCGAAATCTACCGTTCTTTTTTGGATTTGTTTGATACCGCCGCCTGAACCGATTGATTGGTAGTTTACTTGATTGCCTGTTTTTGCCGCATATCCGTGCGCCCAATCATAGTATAACGGAGCCGGGAAAGTAGCACCTGCACCGCTTAGCTTGTCGGCTGCTACGGCACCGCTAACTAGCGTTGCTGCTGCCAAAATAGATAAAAAACCTTTTCTCATACATTCTCCTTGTAAAATTTGCCGTTACCGTGTTTTTTTGGTCTGGGCATTTTAAATTTAGTGTGTTACAATAGAGTTACGTCGCCCGTAAGAAAGAGGGTCGCAACTGTTTTGTAACTATCCGGTAACCGTTATTTATTACCGTATCGTAAACAAAAATAACCCCACCAAAAAGGCATACAAAATGCTACCTAACTTTGAACAAAAAACGAATGATATCAGAAAAGACATCATCACAATGGCAGAATTTGTCTTATCCTCTTTTGACGAAGCGCTACAGGGGATAAAAGACGAGGATATATCGCATTTCAAAACTGCAAGAGATGGGAACCTAAAACACCTCACATATATGGCCGACAGCGTAGACAATAACATAATTGTAGCCCTTGCCCTATACGCCCCTGAGGCCGGAGAGTTAAGAGAGATGATCGCTATGCTAAAAGCTACAAATGAGCTGGTCAGAATCGCCGATGCCTCCAAAAAATTCTCAAAAGGGATGCAGGAGATTATTGAGGCCGGCGTAGATATATCAGATATTAAGCAATATATCATGGAGCTTCATACAATCTCAATCAAATCCATAAAACTCGTAATAGACAGCTTCAAATCATTCTCACTAGACCTATACAGAGCAATACATATCGAAGAGGAGAAAAGCGACGAAATATTCGGAATTCTCCAAAAAGAGATCCTCTCAAAAACAGGGAGTGAAGAGTCGGCGGTAAACTATATAAAAATCATCAAAACAATTAAAAAGCACGAGAGGGTTACCGACCATTGCGAAAACATCGCAAAGCTAATTCACTATGCCAAAGAGGGCGGCAAACTAAGTACAAACGTTTAAGTAAGCCAAATAGATGAAAGAGACGATCATCGTCGTTGAAGACGAACTGGATTTATTGGAGCTTTTAGAGTACCATCTCACCAAAGAGGGGTATGACGTGGAGGGGTTTTTGGAGCCTTCCAGGGTCGAGGAGATGCTAAAGTCGGAAAATGTAGATTTGCTCATCATGGACAGAAATCTCCCGAAAACAGAAGGGGCTCAGTTTGTCAAACAAATAAGACAAAAGGGGTTTACCGTTCCGGTCATTTTTTTGACCGCTAAAACCGAGGATATCCACAAGGTTGAAGGGTTTGAAGTCGGAGCCGACGACTACATTACCAAACCTTTTAATATTGCGGAGTTCATCCTCAGGGTAAAAGCAGTTTTAAAAAGGACATCATCCAAAAAAGATACCCTTCAATATAAAGATATAGTAATCAGCATAGACTCTCAGCAGGTGTTTGTAGGGCAAAAAGAGGTCTCGCTTACGAAGCTGGAGTTTAATCTATTGTGCGAGTTGATAAAAAATAAAAATATCGTCCTGAGCAGAGAAGCCCTACTGTCATCCGTCTGGAAAGACGAGGAGATATATCAAGACAGAACAGTGGATGTAGCCGTTAAAAGATTAAAAGAAAAAATTGATCCCGATAAAACAAAAAACTACATTTCGTCGGTTAGAGGGGTCGGTTACAAACTTTGCTAAAACTCCATCAGATTTTTCTAACCAATCTAGCCGCACTTTTGGGGATTATATTGGTCGCCCTTTTGGGGGTGAGCTACTACCACACCAAAAAAATCGATGTCGAATCGTTAAAAGACTATCTGCCTAAAAATATGATTTTGGTAGAGAGTATCCTTCAGTCAAAACAGACGTTAAATGAGCTAAATAAATCTGCAATCTCTATAAAAAACGAAACATCTATCAGAATCACCGTTATAGACGAAAACGGAACCGTTATCATAGAGACCGATAAAAATCCGACAGAGATGGCCAATCACCTGAACAGACCGGAAATTATGCAGGCTATGGGCGGCGGCAACGGTGTAAGCGTCAGGCACTCCACTAGTACCGGACAAGACTATATCTACTACGCCAAAAAAACAAAACTGCTAGGAAATGATGTTTTTTTGAGGGTCGCACATCGAACTACTATCGTAGAGGGGTATCTCTATTCGGTATGGTATAAAATAGGGATAGTGTTGGCCATAGCGGCACTCATAGGGATATTTTTCTCATATAGGGTAAACAAAAAAATAGAATATCAGATTAACCAGATTACCGCCTACCTAAAACAGATAGAGGCTAAAAATTTTAAGGCCGAAATCAGACCGTCTTTTGCCTCCGAGTTTTTTTCGATAGCAAAAATGTTAAAAATTTTGGCGTTAAAACTAGAGAAAAAAGAGCGGCAAAAAAGAAAATACACCGCAAAACTAAAACTCAAAAACAAACAGACGACGGAGATTATAGAGGCGATAAGCCACGAGTTTAAAAATCCGGTATCGGCGATTATGGGCTACACGGAAACACTCCTAAACGACCCCGATATAGACAAAAAAATATCCCAAAAATTTCTCGAAAAAGTGTACAAAAACTCCCAGTCCATATCAACTATGATCGACAGACTCTCTTTGTCTTTAAAATTTGAAAACGGCTCTTTAGTTGCCAATTTTGATGTTTTTGACGTGATGGATATAGTAGAAGATGCAAAAAATCAACTATCTCACAAATACCCCAAACAAATAATAGAGGTATCAGGCAAAAATATCAACGTGGAGGGGGATAAGACTATGATAAGAATGGCACTTGTTAATCTTGTCGATAACGCCCTTAAATACTCCGAAGAAAACGTAAAAATTACTATTACTGCCGAAGATGGATACGCAAAAATCGAAGTTACAGACTTTGGACTCGGGATTCCGGAGAGGGAGATTGAAAATATCACCCAAAAATTCTATAGACTTTCAAAAAACAGCTGGGACAACTCTTTGGGGCTAGGCCTTGCCCTTGTCTCATATATTCTAAAACTCCACTCTACGGAACTGCTCATCGATAGCAAGGTAGCCATGGGGTCTACTTTTGGATTTAAAATAAAACAAGCTTAAAAGGTTTGTCTATTTCCATTTATTTCTGCTACGATTCTTTATCCACAAAACGGTTTGGAACAATTTTATGTTTAGATTATTTATAGCGATTTTTGTATTTTTAGCAACCTCTTACGCCGATACCGTAAAAACGGTAAACATCGGGGTCCTTGCAAACAAAGGGAGAGAAGAGGCGCTCTCAAAATGGTCACTTAGCGCCGAGTACCTAAATAGCAAAATAAAAGGATACAGATTCGAGATTCTCCCATTACCGTTTGAGAGCTTTCCGGAGTATATACAAGAGAAAAAAATAGATTTTGTACTCACGAACTCCGCCTACTACGTCTCGCTTGAGAACTCGCACGGAATATCTAGGATAGCAACCCTAAAGACAAAAGATCTAAACTCAAATCCACTGACTAAATTCGGCGGTGTTATCATAGCAAGAGCCGATAATGACAAAATACACGATATAAAAGACCTCAAGGGTGTAAAATTCGGAGCCGTAAACAAAGACTCTTTCGGCGGCTGGATTATGGCGTTAAGGGAGCTAAAAGAGGCAAAAATAGACGAAAACGACCTGAGTGCTATTTTTTTAAACACCCACGAGAGTGTCGTAAAGGCAGTGCTGCACAAAAACGTAGATGCCGGAACTGTCAGGACGGATACTTTGGAACAAATGGCGGCAAAAGGGAAGATAAAATCTGCCGACTTCAAAATCATAAACGAAAAAAAATACCAACATTTTCCGTATCTTGTGAGTACCAGACTATATCCTGAGTGGCCTATCGCAAAAACAGCCGACACCGACGACAAACTGGCCGAAGCGGTCGCTATAGCTCTCATCTCAATGCCGCCAAGCGATCCGGCGGCAATGTCAAGTGACAGCCTCGGATGGACGATTCCGCTGGATTATAGAGATATCCACGAGTGCCTAAAAGAGCTCCAAAAAGGGCCATACAAAGATATCCACAAAAACGTCTACGAGTATCTGATAAAAAAATACGGCTTTTATTTTCTCCTTTTTGTCATAGGTGCTTTACTACTGGCAACCGTAACAGCCTATGTCGTCAGACTAAATGCAAAACTGCGAGATGCAAAAAACTCACTCGAAGATATAAACAAAACGCTTCAGCAAAAAGTAGACGAAAAAACCGCCGTCCTAAGCTCCCAATACGACAACGAAAAACACCTCCGGTCGGTTCTTAGGACGGTAGCCGACGTAAACCAGCTGCTAATTACCACAAAATCAGCTGACGAGATGCTAGACAAAATCACTATTGCGCTATGCTCAAATGAAGCTATAAAAAGCGCCGCCATAGCAACCCAAAAAGACGGAGCACTCAGCTTTGAGTCTTACTGCGGGATCATGAAGAGGGAGTTGACCGACATAGAGTTTGAAGCGTTTAGGGGCTGTAAAAGCGTACTGACGACAGACTTTACAAATATGCCTGAATATAGAATTAAATACATTAGAGACGAGGGGATAACGGCCGTCTATACTCTCCCTCTAAAAAGCAACAGCTTTACCTCGCAGGCTTTTGGGGTTATAACGCTTTGTACTTCACAAAAAAACGGCTTCAGTGAAGATGATATGAAAATGATAGAGGAGCTGACCGGCGACATCGGCTTTGCAATCAACTCTTTTATGCAAGACGAAGAACTAAAAAGGCTTCAAAACGAAAAAATTCAGAGTTATCGTGACTTTATCGGAATGATGGTCGACATGATAGAGCAAAGAGATACATATACCGCCGGACATACGAAAAGGGTCGCCGTATACTCGTCAAAAATAGCCGAAGCGATGGGGATACCAAAAGAGGAGATAAAAAAACTATATGAAGCGGCAATACTCCACGATATAGGCAAGGTAGTAACACCTGATTCGGTACTACTAAAACCGTCCAAACTGAGTGCTTTGGAATATGAGCTGATAAAAGAGCACGTAACGGCCGGATACGATGTTTTATCAAAAGTGGATTACTACAAAGAGTTGGCAGAAATCATAGTATGCCATCACGAAAAATGCGACGGAACCGGATATCCGCACGGAAGAGCACAGGATGAGATTCCGATATTGGGACACATATTGGCTCTTGCCGATTCGTTTGATGCCATGACAACCAACAGAATCTACAAGACCAGAAAAACGGTTAAAGAGGCGCTAGTGGAGCTAAAGTCTCTCAGTGGCGTATGGTATCATCCAAGTGTTGTCGAAAAAGCCCTAGAGGTTCTAAAAGATGCAAATCCGGATGTTTCAATCGACCAGATAGGGAGTACATTACTAGACAAAGAGCGGCTGAGCTACTTTTTTAAAGATAGACTGACAAAGCTATTTAACGAGGATTATCTGCTTTTAACACTAGAGGCACGAACTCACCACGCTCCGCCAAAAAGACTCACCATTGTCTCTTTGAGAAATTTTACGAGCTACAACAGAGCGCACACATGGGAAGGGGGAAACTCTCTATTGTCGGAGTTTGCCGATTATTTGGTAGAAAAAACCGGAACAGACCTTATTTTCAGGCTTTGGGGAGATAAATTCGGTATTGCAGACTTTAAAGGCAACATAGAGGACATCCTGAAGTCATCACCGATAAACGGTAAAGAGATAGGTTATGAGATACTTAGCATCGATTTACCGACGCACAAGAGCGTAAAAGAGCTCAGAGATGAAATCGCCCTGAGCCTAAGGAATATCTGATTCAAAAAAAAGGGGGGGCAACTTACCCCTCTATAGCCGCTTTCAAATCCTCTATCAAATCCACAGGACTCTCTAATCCTATGCTTAGCCTCACAAGACTCTCACCTATTCCGGCAACCTTGAGCTCCTCTTTGCTTAGTTGTGAATGCGTCGTACTTGCCGGATGGGTAATGAGCGATTTACTGTCTCCGATATTTACGACAGGGGTAAAGAGTTTGACACTATCCACTATTTTTTTGGCCTCTTCATAGCTCTCGACCTCAAAGCTGATAAGTCCGCTAGCCATCTCATCCGTAAAATATTTTTTTAGTAGCGCATTATCCCTATGAGATGAAAGGCCAGGATACTTCACGGATTTTACTTTTGGATGAGACTCCAAAAACTTAGCAACCTCCAGCGCCTTTTCACTGTGTGCTTTTATCCTTAGAGCCAAAGTCTCAAGACCTTGAATAAACAACCAGCTATTAAACGGACTAGGTGCAGCCCCTATATCTCTTAGAAGGGCGATTCTTGCCCTAAGTGCAAATAGAGGAAACGGCGTTGCGGCATATACGAGTCCGTGATAACTAGGATCCGGCTCATTAAAGTGCGGATATCTCGGATTTGCTTTTATCTTTGCAGTAGCTTTTTCGCTATCCACCATCATCCCGCCGATTCCAAGCCCCTGCCCGCATACATATTTGCTAGTACTGTAAACCGCTATATCTATACCTACTTTTATAGGTTTAAACAGTGCCGGAGTCGCAACGGTATTGTCGCAAATCGTCAAAATACCGTACTTGTCCGCTATGGCGACTATCTTTTCAAAATCCACGATCTCAATCGTAGGGTTTGAAAGGCTCTCAAAAAATATAGCTCTCGTCTTATCGTCGATCAGTTTTTCTATCTCGGACGGGTTGGTCGGGTCAAAATATCTAACCTCGATACCGAGTCTTTTGAGCGTATAACTAAACAGCGCCGTAGTGCCGCCGTATAGATTATTTGCGGCTATAAAGTTCTCTCCGGCGGCGGCCAGATTGATGATTGAATAAAAAATAGCAGATGAACCGCTAGCCGTAGCAACAGCGGCCAAAGCCTCGTCATAAGCGGCAAACCTGGCTTCCAAAACCGCCGTTGTCGGGTTTGTAAGCCTTGAGTATATATTGCCAAGCTCTTTTAGGGCAAACAGATTTGCGGCATGTTCGGCATTATTAAAAGCGTAAGCGGTTGACTGATAGATAGGAACCGCCATTGTTTTTTCACCGGCCTTTTTATCATATCCGGCATGTATAGCCAATGTCTCGTTTTGCATAATATAATGTCTCCTTGTTTTATTCAAATAGCGTAGTGCTTAGGTATCTTTCGCCGGTATCGCACAAGACCGTTAACACCGTTTTACCTTGATACTCAGGCCTTTGTCCTATCTTTTTTGCCGCCCATACATTCGCTCCGGCCGATATGCCGACCAGTATCCCGTCATTTCTGGCTATCTCCCTGCTGGTTGCAAAAGCATCTTCATTTGAGACGGTAATAATCTCATCGTAAACCTCTTTGTTTAGCACTTTCGGGACAAACCCCGCCCCGATACCTTGAATCTTGTGGGGTGCCGGTGAGCCTCCCGATAGCACGGGAGAGTCTTTTGGCTCTACGGCTATTACTTTGATACCGGGTATTTTTTGTTTTAAAACCTCTCCGACACCGGTAAGCGTACCGCCCGTCCCTACCGCCGCTACGAATACGTCTATTTTGCCGCCCATCGCCTCGATAATCTCAAGGGCGGTCGTGACCTTGTGGATAGCCGGATTCGCACCGTTTTCAAACTGTTGCGGAATAAAGCTGTTAGAGTACTCTTTTGAGAGCCTGTCGGCCTCCTCTACCGCCCCACGCATCCCTTTTTCGGCAGGGGTCAAAACTATCTCGGCTCCGTATGCTTTTAGCAGCTTTTGCCTCTCTACGCTCATCGAAGAGGGCATAGTCAAAATCAGCTTCAACCCCTTTACGGCACACACGCTAGCTAGTGCTATTCCGGTATTGCCGCTTGTGGGTTCGATAATTACAGTCCCCTCTTTAATAAGACCTCTTTTGATCCCGTCATTTATTAGGTTTACACCTATTCTATCTTTTACGGAACCGTTCGGATTCATAAATTCGCATTTTCCGTATATTACCGCACCGCTATCTTTCGAGGCTTTCGAGAGCTTGACGATAGGGGTATGCCCTATCAGCTCCTCAATATTATTTGCTACTTTCAAGGAGACCTCCTTTTAAATATAATAAACGAAATTTTGAGCTGTTTTTTCATCGTATGCACACAGCTCTTTTAGGGTGATCTCAAACACCTCTCTGATTTTTGCCGAAGATTCGCTCCAAAACAGATTCATAGCCTCATTTTTGAGCGGATTCTCCACCTGACATATAGTCCCTTCCAAAGCCTCCAAAATATCGCTACACATTATCCCTTCCGGCTCTTTGGAGAGTCTATATCCTCCCCCTGCCCCTCTGATACTCTCAACCAGCCCTGATTTTCTGAGGGTTGCCAGTAGTTGCTCCAAATAATTTTGCGGTATAGAGAGATTGGCGGCTATCTCTTTTATCTGCATATGGGATTTACCGTAGTTATTTCCAAGCTCATACATTGCCGCAAGCCCGTAAATCCCTTTCGTAGATATTCCTGCCATTTATGCTTCTCCGTTTTTTTATTTAATATATATCTAATTATTGAAGCAAAGCTCCAATAATTAGGTCTTCAGCAGACGGCTCACGCCGCTAGCGGCTATTTTTTGGAATCTACTTATTTGTTGGTTGAATTATACACACTTGAAAAATAAAAGTCAAGTAAGTTTATAAAATTAGTATGATTTTTTTAGTTTTCGCTTGCGATCAACATAAAAATATTCCCTCTTCTATTAACAAACATCCTTTTACCCTTGACTCCGCCGTTTTGGGATATATAATTACTAAGATCGGACATAGACGAGATTTCGCTATTTTCTATCTGAATGATTATATCGCCCTCCATAACGCCGATTTTTTGGGCAAACGTTCCATCTTTGACCGATGTAAGTACAACCCCTTTTACACCGTTCGGGATACCGTATTTTTTCTTTACACCGTCATCTATGTCGGTAGCGCTTGCCCCCTCGAAAATCTCGAATCCGGTTCCGGCTTTGGCTGCCGCTACTACCCCAATTGATTGTTTGTCAAGTTTTACGGTTACCGTTATATTTTTTTTATCCCTTAAAACACCGAGCTTTAGCTCACTTCCCGGCTCCATACTGCCTACTACGTTTTTGAGAGCCGACGAGCCGTCGATATCTTTGCCGTTAGCCGAATATATGAGATCACCTCTTTTTATCCCACCTTTTTCGGCCGGAGACCCTTTTACGACATCCATCACTACGGTTCCACCGTCTCTGCCGTAGAATTTTCTGGCCTGAGCGTCAAGATCCCTCATCGTAATACCGATAAAACCTCTCTCTATTTTCCCTTTTTCAATTAGAGTTTTGGCTATTTTTTTGGCCATGTTTGCAGGGATTGCAAACCCTATCCCGTTGTTTTGTCCTGTAGGGGAGATGATGGCCGTATTAATCCCTATCAATCCACCTCTACTATCTATAAGTGCGCCGCCGGAATTTCCAGGATTTATCGGCGCATCCGTCTGAATAAAGTTTTCATACTCGTTTATGCCGATACCTGTTTTGTTTAGAGCTGATACTATACCCTGAGTGATAGTCTCACCTATCCCAAACGGGTTTCCTATTGCAAAAACGACATCCCCCTCCCTCACTTTTGCCGAATCCGCAAACGATATAGGGGTTAGCTCTTTTGCCTCTATCTTTATAACGGCCAAATCTGTTTTCGGGTCGGTTCCTATCACTTTCGCCTTATACTCTTTTTTCTCCTCGGCTAAAAGTACCATCACGGTATCGGCATTTGCTATAACATGGTTATTTGTGATGATATATCCGTCAGGACTGACTATGACACCGGAACCTAGTGATCTCTCGACCCTCTCTTTTGGCATAGCTTCACCGAAACCTTTGCCAAAAAACTCCCTAAAAAACGGATCGTTCATAAAAGGGTTTACCTGCGCCGCCTGTTTGACGGTTTTTTGGGTAAAGATGTTTACGACGCTTTTTTTTGCATCTTTGACTGCATCGTAGTAAGATAGAAGAACCCCTTCTCCCTCCGGCATTTTTCTTTTTAGCTCTTGCGAGTTTGTCTCTTTAAATGTTATTGCAGAAGCGTTTACGGCAAATATACTAATCCCTCCGGCCAGTAGAGCGGCAGCGGCAATAGAAGATACGGTAGCTTTAAATCTTGACATATTCAGTTTCCCTCGGTTTTAGATTTAATGTTTGCAAATAAACCCTATTATACCACTCGGTTAAAACTTTTTTCCATATAATCGCCCAAAAAACACATACGGAACCGAATATGGAACAAAAAATCACAATACTAGATACGATGATCCTCTCATGTGCCGGAGAGAACCCCGAAGAGGCATTTGAAACAATACTAAATAAAAAATGTATGTTTAAAAAATCTGAAAACCTGCCGCTTGGCGATGAGTATCTGTATGTTGCCGACATACAAACCGACGGAGTATCGGCATTTATAAACTCGGAAATACTCAAAAAAGCAAACTCAATCGGTGCAAAAATATTCGTCTGTATCGACGATGACCAAAAAAACGGAGTTATAGCAAAAATTAAAACCCAAAATATAGATGGGTCTATATCATTTTTTACAAGCGATATAGAGGCAATAGACGAAGCTTCAAAGGCCATCATTTCAAATCAAACAAAAGCCGTGCTAGTGGCAGGGATCGGAAATATCGACTTTGGGCAGATAAAAACACTCGTATCCTACGGCAAATACTCACATACGGTATGCAAACCTTATGACGTGGAATCGGACGGAATCAACTCCTCAAACTCCGTATGCGCCATACTCCTCTCTACAGAATCCGGAGAATACGCTCTGGAGGGGGTTTCAATCGCCTCCAATCCGATTGAAACCATACAAAAAACCATTCGACAAACCGGTGTAAACATAAATTCGATAGGCTTTATAGAGGGAGGCTCTAACGCCTCGGTGCAAGCGGACAGGGTCGAGGTAGAGGCTATAGCCGAAATATTCGGACAATCAATTACCCTCACATCCTCAAAAGGGGCTCTTGGATATTCGGAGAAAAACTCTTTTTTAGAGGGTATATGTATGGCCACCGTAGGACTGACCGATGGGATAATCCACTCGGATACCGGACTTGAGCACGGATTTAGTATAGAAGCGACTCTGGCTTACGGAAGTAAATTTAAAAATTTTAGCTCCGTAATTGTAAACGGTTACGATAGCATAAACGACAAATGGTGTTCGGCAATCGTTAAAAAAGCGTAGCCGTATTTATTAAGTTTCCGGTGCTAAAATAGAAATATGACGACAAAAAACGATTTTTTACAATACATCGGGACTTTTTTGGATGGGTATTTTAAAGACGCATCGGAGATTATAGCGTTTGAGGAAGATTTTTGTAAAAAAATCGGAATAGACATAACCTCACAGGATTACTCAAAGCTAAAAAGATTTTTCTCCACCGCAACAAGACACCTAAAAGATATAGACATCTCGGCTTTTAGCCAGACGTTTAATATGCTCTATCAGGATATATTGAGCCTATTTGATTTTCAGGCGAAATTTGCGATGAAAAATACCCTAGTCAGCCAAATATGTGAAAATAGCTTTTTGGGCGATACAAAACTACTACACCTAACAACACAAGATAAAAAAGATATATCATCTCTTTTTCATGCGGAATTTACCAAAAAAAGAGACGAAATATCAAAAAAGCTTTTATCTTTAGCTAATTCAAAAATGTTTTTGCTCGACAAGCTTTTTTGGTACGAGGCATCCAAAAGCGATAAAATAAAAGCGTTTTTTGAAGACTCAATGATAGACGGATACTACGACTCGACAACACTTATCAAATACTACATACGAACCATGGATATGGGTCAAACCCAAAAAGAAGAGCGCTCCGCATACCTAAAAGATGCGCTTAAAGTCGTGAGGTAAATAATGTTCTGCTCTTTTACAACATCTCAAATAGAGTATCTCAGGGAGGCACTAGATACGCCGAAGATTCCTATCAAAAAGGCAAGACTGACATGGGAGGGCTCTGAATCGGAGATAAACTCCAAAAAGCTAGCCGACTATGGTTTTGTCGTATGGAAAGCGCCAAATACAGTCCTTTTAAAAGAGGGGGATATATCTAAAGAGATGTATTTTGTATTGGAGGGTACGGTCAAGGTAACAGTAGGGGGAACAGAGGTGGCACAAATAGAGAGTGGACAATTTTTTGGGGAGATGTCGATGGTTGACGGACTGCCCAGAACGGCTACAATCACAACCGTTACAGACTGCAAACTGCTTGAAATAGACAACAAAAATTTCTACACCGTTATACAGACGGAACCGTCTATAGCAATCAAAATGCTAGAGACGGTCATCAAAAGATTCAGAGCCCAAAATGAAATCCTCTCAAAGAGTATCTGGCAAAACAACTAGGGTATAAACACCTTAGATCTCTATATGATGAGCCCCGAGAGACTCTTTTCTATTCATGGCGCTTTGAACCATATTTTGTGCGACGGTCAGCCTGAGCCTTGCCATGCGACCCGGTTTTTTGGAGAGCATCTCAGAGAGTTTGTCATCTGCCGATTGCAGCTTTGCGAGAGTTCTTTTTATCCCCATATCCTCCCACATCAAAGCCCTTAGCGCCCCTTTTAATAACGTATCCCCCTCTTTAAACAGAGGCTCGTCTATCGCCACAAACTCTTTTTTTGCCGTCTCCATAAATGAACCCTCTATCGACTCTGCGGCTATCCGTCCAAATACCAATCCCTCAAGTAGTGAATTACTAGCCAAACGGTTTGCCCCGTGAACCCTGTTTGAGGCGGCCTCTCCTATGACGTATAGGTTTTTAATATTTTCCGCTTTTGCCTCCAAATCGGATTTTATCCCCCCTATAGAGTAGTGAAAAGCAGGATATATCGGAACTTTGTCTTTTGGGAGATTAAACCCGAGACTTTTCATATTTTGATAGATATTTGGAAATCTGGCCGAAAAAAACTCTTCGCTAAAAGGCTCAAAAGACAAATAAGCCTTGTGTATACCGTTTGCCGTGTGCTCCACTATTGCACGGGAGAGAATATCTCTTGGAGCAAGCTCACCCCTATCATCGTAATCAAACAAAAATCTATTGCCCGCTTCATCTACGACATATGCCCCTTCACCCCTAAGAGCCTCTGTCAGCAGTACTTTTCTGGCAAATCTGGGGTCATGATACACGGTCGGATGAAACTGCATCATCTCCATATCCTGCAACACACCGCCGCCCTCCAAAACCATCCCGTGCAAATCGGCCGAAATAGAGGTGTCATTTGTGCTGTATTTGTACAATGAGCCGACACCGCCGCTGGCTATAATGACTTTTTTAGCATAGATGTTCTCTATCTTTTCATCTTTTGTCAAAACCGTCACGCCGTAACATACCCCGTCATCAACCAAAAGGCCGACGACTACCGTATGGTCGGCAAGCTCAAAAGGGCATTTGCCGATTAAAAACTCAAACAGTTTTTTACCGGTAGCATCGCCGTCGGCATGTAATATCCTAGAGGCAGAATGTGCCGCCTCTTTTGTAAATAAAAGCTCGCCACTGCCCCCTTTGTCAAACTCCATCCCCATATCTATGAGGTTTTGAATCTCCCTCATACTATTTTTACAAAGAGTAGCGACTGCCGCTTTGTCGCACAATCCCGCTCCGGCACTCATTGTATCCTTGATATGCAGCTCCACGTCAAACTCATCCCTGCTAACAGCCACCCCGCCCTGCGCCCAATATGTATTTGAGCTTGCCGGATCGCTTTTTGCCAAGATTAGGACATTTAGGTTTTTAGGGAGACTAAGCGCCGCATACAAGCCGGCAACACCGGCTCCGACAATCAACACATCTATCAAGGAAGGCTCTTTGTAACATTCGACTCTGTCGCATTATAATCTACTTTTACACCGTCTTTTTTGTAGACCGGATCGGCTTTAAACCCGCAACCCGTTAACAAAAAGGCCGCTATAATTGCCGCATGAAATACGGAAACAAACTTTTTGAACATCTACCGTTTGCCTTTAACCAAAAAATGGAGTTTTTTACCTGTATATCTAAGCTAAAAAAGCTGTTGCCGCCGACTCTAGCGGGAGGGATAAAAAACGCTTTTATAAAAAACGATACGCTTTATTTTGTAATGGAAAACAAAGCCTTAGAATTTGAGGCGAATTATAAACTAAATACTTTAACTCCGTTATTAAAAGAGTTTTGCAAAAAAGAGTCCGGATGTGAAGAGGTCAAATTTTCAAAAATCAGAGCGTACTCCAAAAACGAACCAAAAAAAGAGAGGCCGGTTACTACTTTTTTGGAGAAAGAGCGGAGCGACGGAAAATTTGAAAACAACTTCACAAATCCGGTTTTAAAAGAGAAGCTGGAACTAATCAGAAAAGAGATTATGAAAAATGCTTCAAAAGCTTAAAAACCTCCCATCCTCTCCTGGCATCTACCAGTTTTTCGACGAGAGCGGCAAGCTACTATATGTCGGAAAGGCAAAAGTTTTAAAAAACAGAGTTAAAAGTTACTTTAGATTCTCACCCGAGCTAGTTCCCTCTCCGGAGCTTGGGCCTAGAATCTACAAGATGGTCAGTGAGGCAAAATCGCTCGAATATATAGTGTTGAACTCGGAGAGCGACGCACTAATTCTGGAAAACTCTCTAATAAAACAACTAAAGCCAAAATACAACATACTCTTGCGTGACGACAAGACATATCCATATATTTTTGTGGATCTAAAAGAGGAATTTCCTAGATTTGAGATAACCAGACGTGTAATAAAAAGTTCAAAAGAGCAGGAGATAAAATATTTCGGCCCTTATGTCTCAGGAGCCAGAGAATTACTGGATGCCCTATACGAAAACTATCCGTTAGTTCAAAAAAGCTCATGCCTAAAAGGTAAAAAAGCATGCCTTTTTTATCAGATAGGCAGATGCCCTGCCCCTTGCGAATTCAAAATAGAGAGATCCGGATACCTCCAAACGGTAAACGAAGCCTCCGCCTCCATAAATGCTCCAAAAGAGCTACTCCAAAAACTGACAGAAAAGATGTACTCCCTATCCGAAGAGCTTAGATTTGAGGAGGCGGGAGAGATAAAGCGAAAAATAGAGGCAATATCGAATCTTGCAAAATCAAGCACCGTAGATCTCGCCAAAAATGAAAATTTTGACCTAATAGCCGCCGCAAAAGAGGCAAATACCGCTTGCATAGTCAGATTTTTTATCAGAGACGGCAAGCTCATCTCCTCTTCACATGATTTTATAAAACTGGATGACGGGTTTGACAATGAAGACTTTGATGAGATTTACGAGGCGGCAATCGTAGAGTTTTATGCAAAAGAGCATCCGTTTGTAGTTCAAAATGTCTACACCCTAATTGAGCCTCAAAACAAAGAGGCAATAGAGGAGATGCTAAAAGAGAAATTCAACCTAAAAATCAAAATCCAGACCCCAAAAAAAACAGAGATCAAAAATATAGCGTCCTTGGCCCACAAAAACGCCTTTGAACTCTTAAGAATCAAGGGTGAAAGACGTGAAGACGAGATACTGTTTCAAATAAAAGAGCTTTTCGAACTGGAGTCAATCCCTTATAGGATAGAGACATTTGACAACTCTCACAACGCCGGAACCTCTCCGGTAGCCGGAATGGTCGTCTGGGAGGAGAGATTCAAAAAAGAGGAATATAGACATTACAACCTTGAATCAACTACCGAATACGAACAGATGAGGGAGGCGCTGACTAGGAGGGCTATGAAGTTTGGAGAAAATCCACCGCCCTCGCTTTGGCTACTGGACGGCGGCAAGGCTGTTTTGAATCTGGCGGATGAGATACTGCAAAGCTGCGGGGCAAACGTGGAGATTTTAGCAATCGCAAAAGAGAAGATAGAGTCAAAGGCCCATAGAGCAAAAGGGAAAGCATTTGATACAGTATACACCAAAACAAAAACGTTAAAACTTCCTGCATCAGACAAAAGATTACAATTTTTGCAAAATCTGAGAGATGAAGCGCATAGATTTGCGATAACATTTCATAGAAAACAGAAAACAAAAAAAGACAAACAGATTGAGCTGATGAAGCTAAAAGGTATAAAAGAGGGTAAAATCAAGAAACTACTCGATTATTTCGGCAGTTTTGAGGAGATTCAAAACGCATCGGCATCGGAGCTTTCAAATGCAATCGGCACAAAAGACGGCGAAGCGGTCTATCAATTTTATAGAGGGGCAGATGAATAACCACTTTTTGGAGAAACTCCCGAACAAATATGAGATTCTTTACGGCTTTCTACACTCTACGATAAACGGTGTTTTGTTGGTTGACGCAACCGTAACGGATAGGCCGATACTGTATGCCAACCAGGTGTTTACGGAGATTACCGGATATAGAGGCGATGAGATAATCGGCAAAAGCTCTATGCTACTACGAAAAGGGAATAGAGATCCGGAGATAATAGGCTTTATCGACTCAAAAATCCAACTCGGCGAGGAGTTTGATGTAGAGTCCACCTATGCAAAAAAAGACGGCTCTCCTCTTTTTTGCAACGTCATAGGAACTCCGGTATTTAATGAGCACGGAAGACTATCCTACTATACCTATATCGTCAGAGATTTGAGTGACCGTATAGTCATGGAGAATCTCAAATGCGAGCTACAAGAGGAGTCAAAGCTTTTAGAGGAGTACAAAGACGCAATAGATGAAAGCTCCATAGTCAGCAAAACCGACAAGGCCGGAATCATCACATACGTTAACGACGAGTTTTGCCGAATCAGCGGACACACAAGAGAGGAGCTAATCGGAAAACCGCATAGCATAGCCAGACACCCCGATATGCCAAAAGAGGCCTTTGCCACCCTTTGGGAGACTATTTTGGATAAAAGAGTATGGAAAGGGGTCGTAAAAAACAAGAAAAAAGACGGCTCGGCATACTATGTAAATGCAACCGTAAAGCCGATACTAAATGCCGCCGGAGAGATAGTTGAGTTTATTTCGATTAGGAGCGACATAACAGAACAGATCATAGCCAAAGAGGAGGCACAAAAAGCGCTTGAATCAAAAAACGGCTTTTTTGCCAGAGCCTCCCATGAGCTAAGAACCCCTCTTAATGCGATTATTAATTTTACCGAGATGGTATTGGATGACTATGACGACATCTGCCACGATAAAGATTTAAAAGCAGAGGCGGGAGACTTTTTAAATAGAGTCCTTAAAAACTCAAAACACCTTTTAGGGATCATAAACGATATTTTGGAAATCTCAAAAGTCGAACAAAAAAGAACAGAGATGGCTCCAACACAAATTTGCCATATTATGCAAGATGCGATAAACGCCGTAAAATCTTTGGCTTACAAAAAATTTATCGACATAGATATGGAGTGCCCAAACGAACAGGCCATTATTTTTGCCAACGAAAAATATCTCTTTCAGGTTCTACTAAATCTCCTTTCAAACTCTATAAAGTTTACGGAGCCCAAAGGGAGAGTCTATATAGGGGTTAAACCAAAGGCCGAATTTGTAGAGATATATGTGACAGACACTGGACGTGGGATACCTAAAGAAAAAATAGATAGTATTTTTGACGCTTTTGTACAGGCCGCCGAGGGCGATGAAGGGACAGGGCTTGGACTCAAAATAGTCAAAGAGATGTGCGAAAGCATGAATATAGATATAAAACTAGAGAGCGAAGTCGGCATCGGGACAACGTTTAGACTATTTGCAAGGAGATTTTGATGGCGGAAAATACAGAAATCAACGTTTTAATCACCGACGATATCGAAGACAATAGACTGGTTTTAAAAAATATATGCAGAAAAATACAAAACCTCAGGGTCTTTGAAGCCGTAAACGGCGAACAGGCGGTAGAGACGGTCAAAAAACAGCCTATCGATATAGTCCTTATGGACGTTATGATGCCGGTAATGGACGGATTCGAGGCTACAGGAATTATCAAAAAAATGGAAAATCCGCCGACCGTCATAGTCGTCACGGCGATTGCAGACAAAGAGACTGAAAATAAATTTATAGAACTCGGTGTTGACGGATATATCAGAAAGCCTATCGACAGAGATATCATAAAAGCCAAACTAGAGGGGCTAAAAAATACGATTACACTCAGAAAAGGGGCAAAGACCACCCTTTCATCCAAAAAGCCGATCTCAAAACTTGCAAAAAAATGCCGAAACTATAAAACATACTTTTTTATAGAGAACGAAGATGATGCTATGGATTTCGGCCTTTGGTTAACCGACGAAAAGACAAAAATAGACAACTCATTTAGCTTTGAGTTTGAAGATACGTTGGCCGCAATTTACAAAATCTGCTCGGTCAGCCTAAAGGCAAACGAGAGTGTCACAATAGTAGTAGAAGGTGACTTTGAAAATCTATTCGCAACAATAATTCTGCCTAACCATATATCATGTGATACGGCGCTCTCAAAACTAGACAAAGACATAAGAGATTCTGTATATTGCGAAGCCTCTCTCATATATTTTGTCGTCAGAAAATTAAAGCAAGAGACTATAAAAACAGTTGATTCGCACATTATACCTACCCATAAAGAACCGGATACGATTGAGCAGGAAAAGCAAGACGAGGATGAGTCAAAAGAGAGGATTTTGGCCTCCGAAGAGGATATGAAAATACTCAGAAAATCTCACGTCGAAAAGATTTCCGCAGAACAGTACGTAAGCGAAATATCCAGCGAAGGCTTTATGGATGAAGTATATGATCTAAGCGATATAGAACAGAGATGGAGAGACACTATAGAGGCATCAAAAGGTGCAGTCTCCAAAGATACATTGATAGATTTGGCAGACCACTCCATCCACGAATATGCAAAAGTAATAAATAAAATGTATGAGTTTTCGGCTATAGGGTATGCCCTAAACTCTCTTTGCGCCTTTTTGAAAACGGTAGATGAGGGTGTAGCAAAAGAGAACGGAACAAAAATCATAATGCTCATCGGGCATATACTGGATGATTTGGCAAACTGGAGAAATACTATTTTTATAGCCAAAAATACAAACGACATACACTATTTGGATAGCTCCCTTTTAAGCTCATGTATGCAGATAGATGCTCTCGGAAGTTCAAAAATCGCCGATACCGAGGACTCGGAACTGGAGCTATTCTAGTATAAGAAATTAAAATAAAATAATTTCTTCTTTTGAAGATTATAATTTTTGTGCTAATATACCCCTAAAAAACGGGGGATATTTAGACTATGTGTGTCGAAAGAGTTCACAGATTAATGATGGCTACGCTTCTTATCGTTTCACTACTTTTATTTTTTGCGGGATACGAGTTGTTCACGCTTGCAATTATAGGATTTATGTCTTTTATGCTTGTGGTTTGGGGGGTCTTTGATTTTTGCCCTGCGGTAAAAATACTCTCAAAATTTATGCCTAGATGTAGCGCAAAATAAAAAGAGGGCACTACCCTCTTTTGGTTTTTAAACCAATTTGTCTACATTTATACCCATTCCGGTTAGCTCTGCTGCTCTTTTTGCAAGATCTTCCGGTTTTGGCTCAGGTGCTTTTGCCTGAGTCTGCTCAGGGGTTACTGCTCCGCCTAAAGCACTCATTACTTTTTGCTCTTCAGCGTCCATGCTTTTTTTCAAAACTTCTATCTGGACGGCACTCATTTCTGCGCCGGCCGCACCGCTAACGCCGCTTACTCCGCTCATTCGTTCCCCTTTCGTTTGGAATCGTTATGTAAATCGTCAAAAACAGGAATTATTTTAGCATTTTCCAGAAAAAATTTTCGGCCTGACGGATATCCGAATCAATAGTCTCTTTTAACGCCGATAAAGAGTCAAAATATTTGTTTCCTCTAATTTTTTTTACAAAAGAGAGAAAGTATCTTTCATTTTCCGAGTCTATGAATTTGCCGATTATATGTGTCTCGACGGCAAAATTTCCATCCGTAGAAACACGGTGACCTACAAATGTTACGGACGGATAGCACCTGTCCGAAATTTGAATTTTGGATATATAGACCCCTTCGTTTGGGAGCAAAAAACCGGATGCATCCAGATTTATGGTCGCTACGAGCTTTTGCGCCCCTATCCCCTGCCCTTTTATTTTTTTGCCGAATATCTCGTATTCTCTCCCCAAAAAAATAGCCGCACGCTCTACGTTGCCGTCCAGTATAAGTGTTCTGATATACTTTGAGTGTACACCGATCCCTTCAATCCTAAGCTCCGGCACAACCTCCACCTCGCCGTCCCAAAGAGTTTGGAGTTCATCCACCCCTGCCGCTCTGTCTTTTGCAAATCTGAAATCTTCTCCGACAACTATTTTTTTTAAATCCGGAAAATCATTTTTTAATTTTTTTAAAAATCCCAAAGCATCCAGATCTTTTATCTCTTCAAGTCTGTAAAATACTAGCTTTTTATCGACATACTTATCTATAAATTCCGGCGGCGTAAGGTTTGAGCGCCCAGTCTCTATCGCCAAAATAGCACCGTCTTTTGTCAGCCTCTCAAACAAAGCCCTATGCCCCAGATGTATCCCGTCAAAACGCCCTATCGCCAAAGAGTCAATCACGAACAGACCTTAAAAACATAAAAATACTCTTGGTTTCCCTCTTTTCCGGCAAACTTGCACGGTGCTTTGTAGAGCACATCAAGGCCAAACGCTTTTGCCTCAAGCTCAAAATCAAAAATAGCCCTCATAATGGCGGCAGTATCGGTTACGACCCCTTTTTTATCTCTCTTCGCATTTTTCCCAACCTCAAACTGCGGCTTAAAGAGGATAATAATGACATCTGACGAAAGTGGAACGATAATCGGTAAAAGCTCTTTTGTAGAGACAAAAGACAAATCGACGGACACTATTTCAAAAACGGACTCCGGCTTAAAATCTCTAATGTCGGTATTTTCAAAGCTTTTCACTAGATTATTATTTTTTAGCTCTTCGCTTAGCTGCATACTCCCGACATCTACGGCATACACCGATGCTGCCCCGTTTTCTAGCAAAATCTCGGTAAAACCGCCCGTGGAGGCTCCGATATCAAGACATTTTTTACCGGAAATCTGTATCGGATAGTCCTCCAAAACCCCTTTTAGCTTTAAAGCTCCTCGACCGACGTATACTTTTACCTCATCTACCTCTACTTTTTGGTTTTCGGATAATTTTGTGGAGGTTTTGAGGGTAATTTTGCCGTCAACCCTCACAAATCCGTTTTCAATCAGCCAAACAGCCTTCTCTCTGCTTTTTGCCAGTCCGTTTGCCGCTATATACGTATCTAGCCTCACCCGTCAATCCTTGAAAAGAGCTCAGCCTCGCTTATAATCTCTATCTTTAGAGTTTGCGCCTTATCCAATTTGCTCCCGGCATTTTCACCGCAAACAAGCAAATCCGTTTTTTTTGTTACCGAATCGGTGACCTTTGCCCCAAAACCCTCCAAAACCTCTTTTATCACATCTCTGGGTCTTGATAGCGATCCGGTAATTACGACTGTTTTTCCGGTCAAAAATGACTCTTTTATCTCTTTTTTTATGGGCTCTTTCGGGGTTATAATGGCTAGGAGTTTTTCTATATCAACCCTGTTTGTCTCCCTAAAATGGAGGAAACTTTTGACCATCTCGCCGCCGAATCCGTCGATAGTCGACAACTCTTCAGCCGATGCCTCAAAAGCCGATACTCCGAATCTTTCAGACAGCTTCTTAGCGGCCACCTCACCGATTAGATCGATCCCCAAAGCTACGATAAATCTCCATAGATCACACCCCTTTGAGGACTCTATCGAATTTAAAATGTTGTTTATTTTTTTATCTTTAAACCCTTCCAAATCCTCCAAATCCGAGTACTTAATAGCATACAGATCTATCAGGGAGGCGATTTTTCCCTTTTCAAAAAGGAGCCGTACGATCTGCTCTCCCAGTCCGTCTATATTTAACGCTTTTTTCCCTGCGGCATGGATAATGCTCTCAACAACCCTAGCCGGACACTCCAGATTTTGACACCTGATGATTGTCTCCTCATCTAGTAGCAAACTTCCGCAAACCGGACATACGGTAGGCCTCTCTATAGGTTTTTCGATCCCCGTCCTAAAGGATAAAAGCGGAGTTACGACTTTTGGGATAACATCGCCGCTTCTAATGACCGTCACCGTATCGCCGATACGAAAATCTCGTCTCTCTATCTCGTCAAAGTTGTGCAGAGTAGCTCTGGAGACCTTCACACCGTCGATATCTACAGGTTCCAAAACTGCCACAGGGGTTATCGCACCGGTTCTGCCGACCTGATATATGACCCCCTCTATCTTTGTCTGTTTCTCTACAGCCGGAAATTTGTATGCCGCTGCCCATCTGGGAAACTTGACCGTGTAGCCTAGCTCCTCTTGGAGGGCAAAAGAATCCACCTTTATCACCATCCCGTCAAGCATCATAGGCAATTCGTCTCTGATTTTTTTGAGATCCTCATACGCCTCTTGAATCTCTTTTATGTCTGCGCAATAATATCTCTTCGGAGGGGGCAAAAAACCCTCATTCTCCAAAAATTCTCCGAGCTCTTTTTGGGTCTTTACGGGAAGGGAGTTTTTTCCGAGTCCGTATGGATAAAAAACAAGCCCCCTTTTTGCCGTAACAGACGGGTCAAGCTGTCTCAGACTTCCGGCCGCTGCATTTCTGGGGTTTGCAAAAACCGGTTGCCCTTCGGCACCCCTCTCCTCATTTATCCTCTCGAACGCCTCTTTGAAGATAACGACCTCGCCCCTAATCTCAAAAAGCTCTTTGGCTTTTAGCGCAAGGGGGACGCTTTTTATGGTTTTAACATTGTTTAGTACCATCTCACCCTCTACGCCGTCACCCCTTGTGATGGCTTTTGCTAGCATTCCGTTTTCGTACAGCAGATTGAGGCTCGCTCCGTCAAATTTCGGTTCACAGACAAATGAAACATCGGTTTGCGTCTTATGAATCCTCTCCACCCATTCAGTAAGCTCCCCGTAATCAAAAATATCCTCCAAAGAGTACATCTGCTCTAAGTGTCTGGCTTTTTCAAACTCCTCCAAAACGGCTCCGCCGACTCTCTGTGTCGGACTTGCAGGATCTAGTTTGTCCGGATTTTGCTCCTCAAACTTTCTGACCTCTCTATAAAGCCTGTCATACTCATCATCTGTTACCGTCGGTGCATCTAGCGTATAATAGGCCGTAGCCCATCCGTTTAGCTGCTTTACAGCCTGCTTGTACGATTCGAACTCCATTTTGCCGCCCCTAGATACTTTGATTTTTAAATGCCGTCCATACTTTTAGCATATCGGCATGCTCTTTTACGTCGTGGCACCTGATAATATCGGCTCCGTAGTCAAGCGCTTTTTGGTGCACGGCAAGGGTTCCGGCTAGTCTATCGGCAGTATTTTTTCCGGTTATCGACCCTATCATACTTTTCCTACTAGCTCCAACAAGTAGTTCAAAGCCGAATTTTTTAAAGTCACCCAAATGCTTTATGAGTGCCGTATTGTGCGACAAACTTTTTCCAAAACCTATCCCGACATCTAAAACAATATCTTTTATACCGTATTTGACCGCTTTTTGGATTCTATCTTTGAAAAACTCCGAAACTTCGCCGAAAATATCATCATAAGAGGGGGAGTTTTGCATGGTAGCCGTCTCCCCTTTTTTGTGCATTATGACAACCTTTGCGCTGTATTTTCCGGCTATTTCGGCCAACTCATCGGATTCTAGCCCACATATATCGTTGATAATTTTACACCCCGCATCCAATGCCGCTTTTGCAGCTTTTGGGCTAAAGGTATCGACACTGATGTCGGCACTTTTAAATAAGGAGTTTTTTTGGATTGATTCAAAAATCGGGCTTAACCGCCTTAACTCCTCATCCTCGCCGCAATAAACAGATCCAGGTCTACTGGATACCGCCCCAATGTCTATAATATCCGCTCCATCATCCACCGTCTGCAAAAATCTATCACAAAATACACTCTCGGATGTCCTGCTTTTTTCAAAAAAACTATCTTCGTTTATGTTTAGAATACCCATTATCTGCGGGGATTTGAGATTGCTTGAACTCAGATATACCTTTAGCCCGTCGGCTATTTTTTTTAACCCGAACGGCTGAATAGACTCTTTTTTTATAAGTTTTTCAAGTTGTGATTTATTGCAAATGAGCAAGGCATTGGTAAAATCGGCACTCATTGAGGCCATATCCTTGCTAACCGCCAAATCGGCCCCGATCGACAACGCATCTTGCTTTAGGATATTTGCCGCTTTGATATTTAATCCGGATATATAAAAGAGAAATTGCTCACCTTTTTTTGCCATTATCCCTTGGCCGCCACAATCTACACCTATTTTTTCAAATACACTACGCAAAGAGGTATCGTTTGAGAGCCTCGTTATCATCGTCTGGCAAGCTCGGACAAGATTGTTGCAAATACTATTTTAGGGGAAGTGTTTAGCGACAGCAGTCTAAAGGAACGCTCGAAAAGCTCCAAAACCGCCGTGTTTCTGGTAGGTTCTTCAAACATCCGGTATTTTATATACTCATCAAGCATTGCAAACAGATAGTTTTTTGCATCTTCTCTATCTAGCTTTTCAACCCTTTTTAGTTCTTCAAACATCGATTGGGGTGTTATTTTTTTGAGCTCTATCCCTATTTTAGGTAAATCTCTTTTGTTGTTTTCGGAAAATGACGGGAGACGTGAACGGATGGTTGGCAAAATAGCAGATTTAGAGTTTGCAAGGATACAAAACTTTACCCCGACCGGAGGCTCCTCTAATAGTTTTAAGAGTCTATTTTGGACAACGGAAGAGTAGTTGTCGGAACGGAGGATAAAAAGCCTCTCGTCTCCGGTGAGATAAGCCGCCTCCATAATATCCTCGACATCTTCGACCAAGAGGTCTTTTTGACCTTTGTAAGGCTTCGGGAAGATTTGGATTTGTATATTAAGGGTACTTGAAAGCCCCTCTATAGAGGCATCAAAATTAGCAGATATGAGTATAAAACCGTTCCCGTATAGCTTTTCGGCACTAAAAAAATCACCCATTTTTTCAGCCTAATTTGACTTTTGAAAACATCACCGCATCGATAGTTTTGTTAAAAAGAGAGGTAAGGGATATCAGCTTCGTATCAAGCGCCTCATCTATTGATTTTAGATAAAAGCTATTACTGCTCTGCTCGTCAAATATCCACAAAAAGCTATCCTCTCTTTGCCTGACAAAAGAGGTCATTTTGTCGTCACCCCTGCCGATATACCAAAAAATATAGTGCTTAAAGACGATATCAAGCATATCTGTATATGCCCCGAATGTCTCTTTTGCACTAAAAGCATCCAACCCCGGAAAAAGACAATGAGCCGAAAAAAACGGCAAAAACGGTCTGTTTTTATTCGGTTTATTGATACTTTTTACCAGATACTCCCCAAACCATGAGCGCTCTTTGTCGGTTAGTATAATGACGGCAGAGCCGGACAAAACGGTACCGAGGCAGTTTTGGACCAACGGAACCCACTCAAAACGCCTCTCCTCAAGCCACCCAAACTCGCTTCGCTCTCTTATAGTAGCGAGAGTCCACTCCAATAGCTCCTTCAAACTACCTATTTGCCCAGTTCGTAAGCTTCGTGTAAAGCCCTAACAGCCAGTTCGCCGTATTTCTCGTTGATAAGTATAGATATTTTTATCTCGGAGGTACTAATCATAAGTATATTGATGTTCTCTTTTGCTAGCGTGGTAAAGGCTTTTGCCGCTATCCCGCTGTGGCTTTTCATACCTACACCTACAACGGATACTTTTGATACTTCCGAATCATAAGTTACGATTGCCTGAGCAAATTTTGCCATTATCACCTTGACCCTCTCGAGCTCGTTTTGCGGGACGGTAAAGCTGATGTTTGCTTTGCTGTCTTGTCCTACGTTTTGCACTATCATATCCACGACGATATCTTCGTTTGAAAGTGTCTCAAATATCTCTGCGGCGATCCCCGGTCTATCTTCAACCCCTCTGACCGTTACCGCTACCTGATTTTTATCAAGCGCTATACCGCTTACAAGTACGTTTTCCATCATATCGTTTTCCTTCGTTATAAGTGTCCCTTCGTTTTCGTTAAAACTACTTCTGGTTACCAGATTTACCTCTAGTTTTTTGGCTAGTTCTACGGAGCGGTTTTGCAATACTTTTGCCCCTGCCGATGCAAGCTCCAACATCTCGTCATAGCTGATTACGTTTAGTTTTTTAGCTTTCGGCTCAATTCTAGGATCGGTTGTATATACGCCGTCAACATCCGTATAGATCTCACATAAATCAGCTTTTAGCGCTCCGGCTATAGCAACGGCCGTGAGGTCACTACCGCCACGTCCTAACGTGGTTACTACGCCGTCTTCGGTAATCCCCTGAAATCCGGCAACGACGATTACGTTCCCCTCTTTTAGCTTACCGAGCATATTGTTCCCGTCGATATCGGAGATTCTTGCCGTCGTAAACGCATTATTAGTTACTATTCCGGCCTGTCTACCGCTCATTGCCATCGCCTTGTGCCCCTTTGCATTTAATGCAATAGCAAGCAGTCCGGCCGTCACTCTCTCGCCGGAGCTAACGACAAAATCCATCGCCTGCTTATCCGGAGTTTTTGTAAAATACTCGGTGTACTCTATTAGTTTATTCGTCTCGCCGCTCATGGCAGATACCACAACTACAACAGAGTGACCATCTTTTAAGGTTTTGGAGACTCTATTTGCTACATTTTCAATTCTCTCAAGGTTTCCGACACTTGTACCGCCGAATTTTTGCACTATCAACATATACGCACCTTATTTTAAAGCTTTAAATAAAGCCCTCTTTTTTAAAATATGCGAGGACTTTTTTGTAAATAGGTTTTTTGAAATGGGAGATATAATCAAATACATTCTCGAATTTCACGAATTTGTATTCGCTAAATTCCGGATGTTCCGTTTTGATATTTATCTCGGAATCGTTTTTTACTCTCACTAAATAATAACGTTGTTTTTGTCCGTCGTAGTTATATAGTTTTTTGTTTTTGGCGACGCTATCGGGAAAGTCGTAATATTCCCAATCAGGATATTCAGATACTATTTCGATGTTATCGGTTCCGATCTCCTCGTCCAACTCTCTAAAAAGAGCGTCTTTCGGCGATTCGTCCTCGTCAATTCCGCCCTGCGGAAACTGCCAGACATCTTTCATATCGCTTCTTAGACCGATAAATAGTTTAGTCTCTGCGGGATAACCCGACGACAGAACAATAGCGGCAACGTTCGGTCTATATTTTTTGTCTGCCATCTAACGCTCTTTTATTAGCAAATACTGGTTACATTTGGCTAAAATGGTAACAAAAAAAGGATAAAACCTGCTTTATTTACATGTTCCTTTTTGTGATAGCAAATGCGGATATTGCGCCTTTAACTCGTTTGCTTCAAAAAAAGAGCTGATACCCAAATATGTAGATTCGATGAAAAAAGCTATCGGCTTTGAACTCTCAAAAATAGATAAAAACAGCAAATTCGGCTCCGTATACATGGGCGGGGGGACACCTAGCGTTCTGCCGGAATATGCACTTGAGGAAATTTTTGGACTAATCTCCCCCTTTACGGATTGCAACACGGAGATAACCGTAGAGATGAATCCAAAATCAACCTCAAAGAGCAAAGCAGAAACCTTAAAAAAAGCGGGTGTAAACAGGATAAGTCTAGGGCTTCAGAGTCTACATAACCAAAAGCTCACTTTTTTAGGGAGAGGGCACACGGCAAAAGAGGGGATTCAGAGTGTTGAGACCCTGAGGGTGGCCGGTTTTTCAAACATATCGGCCGATTTTATGTACGATACCGAATTTGACGATTTGGAGTTTCTAAAAAAAGAGTTAGACGGTTTTTTGGCTTTAAACACAGAACATATCTCGGCCTACTCTCTCACAATCGAAGAGGGGACACCTTTTTTTGAAAAAAAAATAGAGACAAGATACGATGACAAAGCGGCCAGATATGTATCGGATAGGCTAATTAGCGGCGGATTTTTGCATTATGAGGTAGCTGCTTTCGGAAAAATAAAATCCCTCCACAACAGGGGGTATTGGGAGTATAAACCATATATCGGTATCGGAGCCGGAGCTGTTGGGTTTGACGGAGAAAAAAGGGTTTACCCGCACAAGGAGATTGAGGAGTATATAAAAAATCCGACCGAATATGAGTATGAATCGGTAACGGCTGATGAGCAAAAAACGGAGAGAATATTTTTGGGGCTTAGAAGCGATGTAGGTGTCGATATCTCGATGGTAAGCAAAAAACAAAAAGAGATAGACTATCTGCTAGAGGCAAAAATAATAGAGATAAAAAACGGCAAGATATACTCTTTGGACTTTTTTTTGGCGGACGAAGCAGCTGTTAGGCTCTCCTGAAATCTATCCGTTTTATCGTCAAAAAAGAGCCGTTTTTTTGGGGGACAAAAAAATACTTTATCTCTTTTGGCTCACCGTTTTTTTGTAGTTTGTTTATAGGTTTTTTAAAATTTGTCGTCGGATACTCTATCCCCCCGTCAAAAAGCTTGTTACACCTAAGTATACGAAACAAAGAGGCAAAAACAGCCCTAAAAAATCCGTTTGTCTCAAACTGCCACACGGCATACTCACTGCAACTGGGGTGGTATCTGCAAGAACCTACGGTAACAGGGGAGATAAATCTCTGGTAAAAGCGGACAAAAGCTATTGCCGCTTTATTTATCATAATATCCGCCCTCTCTCCACCTTAATCCGCGTTTTTCGGTATGGACGACAAAATGCTCAAAACAATCCTCTGTGATACAGGAGCTAAAAGAGGCTAAATATATCTCGACCACCCTCTTCTCCCCGTCCAAAATAGGAAGACTCGAAAACTCCACCGACGGCGGGAGCGTCTGCATGATATCTACCAGTTCACCCTCGGAGCCGAATACGGTAAATGTTTTTTTGTACTTTATCTCACCTTTCGGGTAAAACCTATCGAGAGCTTCCACAATCATCGGATGAGCCATCTCAGGGAAACCGGGAACAAAGAAAAATCGCTCATCCAGATAAAATCCGGATATATTGTTTATCTTGTTAGCTAAAAGCCCTGCCCCCCTCGGCAAATATCCCATTTTAATCCTATCCGGATAGGCCGCATCACCGAATCTGTCCGTCAAAACCTTGCAAATATCGTCATTATACTCCATATACCCGTCGCTAAAAACTCTGGCTGCGGTATCTCTAGTATAGTCGTCCGGCGTGGAGCCGATTCCGCCGAAACAAAACATTACCGATTTTTCATCTTTTTTGATTAGCTCAAAAACATCGGCAATAAAATCAGGCTCGTCTTTTATAACAAAACTGGCTTTTAGCTCATGTCCACGGGTTAAAAGTTCGGTATTTAAAAAATCAAAATGGGAGTCTTTGCGGCGACCGTTTAGAAGCTCGGTCCCTATAATACAAGCGTAGAAGTTCATCAAAGCACCTTTGAGATAAAGGTTCCGCCGCAAAAGCGACGGATAAAAAGTTAGGAAAAACTAAATTTTACTTTTAACAAAAGCGTCCATGTCAGATACGATCTCTTCGATAGTTCTCTCGGCATTGATAGTGTGATATACACCTTTTTTGCCGTAAAAACTTCTGATAGCCTCTAGCGGCTCTGTAAATACTTTCATTCTGTTATTAAATACTTCAACGTTGTCGTCAGCCCCTCTGGCTCTACCCAAAACTCTGTCTCTGGCTACCTCTTCGCTAACTTCAACCTCTATGACGTTAACAAGGGAAACGCTAGATTCGGTAGATAGTACTTCGTCTAGTTTTTCCATTTGCTCTACGCTTCTAGGGAAACCGTCTATCAAAACAACCTCTTTTGAGCTCTCTTTGATAGCTTTTACTACAGTGTTGATTACTATCTCTAAAGGAACAAGGTTCCCTTTTGAGACAAAACCGTCTATAGTTTTACCAAGCTCCGAACCGCTTGCAACTTCAGCTCTTAGCAAATCACCAGTAGAGTAGTGAGCCGTATTATCCGGATTTCTCTCTGCGATGATACTCGCATCGGTTGTTTTTCCGCTACCAGGCGCACCTATAATTAGAAATAGTTTTTTCATAAATTCAACTCCCCTTTGAAATTAATTTGACTTTTATCTTTTTTGCTTCGGTTTTTGATATCGCAATTTTAGTTCCGTAAATATCCAACAAAACCGGACTCAAAAAAGAGTTAGAGACGACTCTCGCCACCTCCCCTTTATTTAATCCCATAGAACATATTCTGGTCTCTATATCGCAAAAAGGAGCCAAAAACTCCTCTATCTCGATCAAATCCCCACTTTTTGTATCTACAAGCCTCAACTTCCTATTTTGCTCACTCTGATTGAGAGTTCTTTTAGCTGTGTATCCTCTACCGGACTCGGTGCCGCCGTCATGAGACACTGAGCTTTCTGCGTTTTCGGGAACGCTATAACGTCTCTGATACTTTCAGATTTTGTAATCAGCATAACAAGTCTGTCAAGCCCAAGTGCGAAACCGCCGTGCGGAGGAGCCCCGAATTTGAGAGCGTCCAGAAGGAATCCAAACTTCTCTTTTGCCTCCTCTTCGCCGATTCCAAGAAGCCTAAATACCTCTTTTTGGGTATCCTCTTTGTGTATCCTAATACTTCCGCCGCCTATCTCATAGCCGTTTAGAACTATATCATAAGCTACCGATTCGATATTTTCCAGATTCTCGTCATCTAGTGTCCTAGGCATCGTAAACGGGTGATGAAGGGCTTTTACCTTCCCTTCGTCCACTTCAAACATAGGGAAATCTACAACCCATAAAAATTCGTATCTGTTTTCATCGATAAGACCCATCAGTCTTGCAACCTCTTGTCTGAGTCTCCCCATATACTCAAGCACGGTAGCTTTTTTGCCGGCTCCAAAGAATATGAGATCTCCCGCTTTTGAGCCTAGTCTATTTACAAGCTCTGTTTTTTCGGCATCGCTTAGGAATTTTTCGATCGGCCCTTGAAGGGTCATATCCTCTTTCACTTTTAGCCAAGCAAGACCTTTTGCACCGAATTTTGCAACATAATCGGTCAGAGCGTCTATCTCTTTTCTGGTTAGCTTCTCGCCACCCTCTACATTTAGTGCTTTTATCCTATTTATATGCGGCATTTTCGCTATTTCCGCAAATACTTTTAGCTCGGTATTTGCAAACAAATCAATCACATCCGTTAGCGGCAGAGAGTATCTCATATCCGGTTTGTCTGAACCGTATTTTTCCATCGCTTCCGAATATTTCATTCTAGCAAAAGGGGTTGATATCTCAACACCTACCGCACTGAAGGCAGCTTTTAGCGCACCCTCGGCAGTCGCTATCACCTGCTCGTCGTCACAAAAGCTCATCTCGACATCCACCTGAGTAAACTCAGGTTGTCTATCGCTTCTTAGATCCTCATCTCTAAAACATCTAGCAACCTGAAAATATCTATCGAATCCGGCAACCATAAGTAACTGCTTGAATAGCTGTGGAGACTGAGGAAGTGCAAAAAATTCTCCACCGTGAACACGGCTAGGAACCAGATAATCCCTTGCCCCTTCCGGCGTAGATTTTGTGAGTATAGGAGTCTCAACCTCCAAAAATCCGTTTTGGTCAAAATAGTTTCTGACCGCTACGGTAACCTTTGAACGGGCTATAAATTTATTTAGGTGTTTTGGGTCTCTAAGTTCCAAAAATCTATATTTTAGCCTTAGCTCTTCGTTTACTTTGTCGTCGCCGATTTGAAAAGGGGGAGTCGGTGATTTGTTCTCGATAACGAGGCTACTCACTACTATCTCCAAAGCTCCGGTTTTTAGTTTCGGGTTTTCAAGCCCCTCACCTCTTCTTCTAACCGTACCTTTGGCGATAATCACATACTCGTCTCTGACCTCGGTAGCCGCCTTGTGCGCTTCCACTCCGTCTTTCGGGTCGCATACCAGCTGGACAAGTCCGCTCTTGTCTCTTAAATCTATAAAAACGAGTTCTCCGTGGTCTCTGTAACTATTTGTCCATCCACAGACGGTTACCTCGGAGCCTATATCTTCTAGGCTTACTTCGCCGCAATAATGGGTTCTCAACCTGTTTCCTTAAGCCGAATTTTTGGGCGAAATGTTACCAAAGTATTGCTTAGCGGGGATTTTTGTGTAAAATACGACAAACATACTTATGTCTAGTATTCGATGAAGATATAGGCGTTCAGAGGACTAATAACAGATGAAACCGAAATTTTCAGCCGATTTTTTGGCAAATCCTATCGTAAAAATGAGGGCAAACGGCTCTAAACTGATAGTGCTCTTGGAGGGCGGAGAGGTCAAAGAGTTAAACTATGATTTAACAATCAGGGGAGAGTGTGCCCCAAAGGCGGCGGATTTTTTTAGGTTTTCCAATTTTTACGACATATCGGCCGATTGCTCCTATCTCGCCTACTCCCAAAAAGAGACCAATAAATACGCCCTATACGACCTAAATGTCAGAAAAATAGTTTTTGAAAATAGCATGCACGACAGTGAACTATCGTGTTTGAAATTTTCCCATGACGGGACTATGCTAGCAAGCGGGGGAACCGATGGAAAGACTTATATCTACGACTTTAGGACAAAAGGGGTAGCCGGAACGTACGGAATCAGAAATGATTTTGTGACGGATATAGCATTTGACCCCAAAATGGACAAAATAGCGGTAGGGGCATTCGATAACGAAATCAGGATATACAAAATAACAGATCCGGACGACGTTTTCTCGCTTGTCGGCTTCGATGAGCCTATATCATCTTTGCAATACATAAAAGACAATGAGCTGGCTGTTTTCTATAAAGACGGCGGTTTTTTGGTGTTTGATACCCATAGGCAAAAAATAATCGCAAATCCGAAAAAATCTAACGACACTATATCAGGAAGCCATTTTACAAAAGAGTTTGTCTATATAGCGGCAAAAGATAGAAATCTCAAGCTACTAAACGCAAAAACATACGAAGAGTTAGCCGACGCATACATAAAAGCCCCCTCAATCATAAGCTCAATGTGCGCCGATTCAAACGGAGAGATATTTATAGGGTGTCTGGACGGTACGGTGGCGGTCTACGAGGAGAACTCGGACGTTAGAGAACTGGAAGAGTACGTAATGGGTGGAAACTTTGGAGAGGCGTACAAGCTCGTAGAGGAGAATCCGCTACTCAAAAAAGAGGACAACTACACGCTAATGGAGGAGGCGTGGAAAATGAGCCTTGTGGATATAGTCCGAAATATCGAAGACAATAAGATGCAAACGGCAAAGCAGATAGCCGCCAGTTTTGCACAAGTGGGCGAAAAAAGAGCAATCATACAAACCGTACTAAAGCAGTTTGAAGAGTTTGCAAAATTCAAATACGCCGCCGAAAAAAACAACTTTGAGCTTGTAAAATTTATGGCAAATAAAAACCAATATTTCAAACTTACAAAGCTTTTTGAAAAAATTAAAGGAAAAATTCCGAATTAGTCTTGACAAACTAAAAGAAAAAAGATAGAATTTCGCTCTCTTTTGCGGGGCGTAGCGCAGTCTGGTTAGCGCACCTGGTTTGGGACCAGGGGGTCGGAGGTTCGAATCCTCTCGCCCCGACCATTTGAGATGTTTTTTATTTTTTTGATAAATCACGGTAGGTGTAGCTCAGTCGGTTAGAGCATCAGGTTGTGGTTCTGAGGGCCGTGGGTTCGAATCCCATCACTTACCCCATTCACTAAGTTTTTTTTAAGAAACTTTCTGATAGAATTTCGATTCTTTTTTCAGCGCAACCTTGAAAAGGCCGCCAATGAGCCGAATGCGTTCGTAGCTCAATGGATAGAGCAACTGACTTCGGATCAGTAGGTTGGGAGTTCGACCCTCTCCGAGCGCACCAAATTGCTTTGTTTTTATCGGGTCCATAGCTCAGCTGGATAGAGCAACGCCCTTCTAAGGCGTAGGTCTTAGGTTCGAATCCTAATGGGCTCACCATCTTTTTCTTTTGTTAACTTATGCGGATGTGGTGAAATTGGCATACACGCTAGACTTAGGATCTAGTGCCGCAAGGCGTGGAGGTTCAAGTCCTCTCATCCGCACCATTCTTTCCCCTATTCTATCGATACTTTCTAAGCAAACTTACTGACTGTGCTTGTTTTTGTGCCTAACTGAGAGAAAATATCACACCCATTCAACCCCCAACCGCAACACACCCATTTTTCATAAACTGCTTATGCCGCTCAATGCTTAGCATTTTTCATGCTTTCAAACTCTTATTTTATTTGTTCTATGGTTGTGGACTCCGTGTTTTTGCCGTTTCTGACATCGTCCATTGCTTTTTGTGTTGTTTTGTTCGGGATTTTGAGATACATTATTTTGTCATGCACTGTAAAGTCAAACTCTTTTTTATAAAACCGTTCAAGCTCTTCATTATCGGGAGTGAGAATCAACCACCTAGCGCCGATGATTGCTTTGACTTTGATAGCGGCATTCAAGCAAAATATCATTAGATACGCCGAAATCTTGAGTCCGCCAAGCTCTTCGTATTTTATGCCTCTATGCTCCTTGCCAACGATTATGTATTCTATTTGAACACACGGTATATCGCCGACTCTAGCCGCACCCAGACCTATCAAACCGATAGGCTTATCTTCTTTTTTGACAATATAGACGACAACATCGCCTTTTTGACAATCTTTTGATAGTTTTTTGAGAAATTTATGTCGTCTGTCGTCGTCACCGAGGGAGTATGTGGCGACCGGTAGTGTTTGATTTTCTAGCTTCTCAAAACGAAAAGGCATAAGTCACTTTTGCTTTTTTGAATGCCGCCATCGCTTTTGCTATTTTCTTTTCGGCGGATTTGTTATCCTCTACTGCATCAATAACATACTTTGGGAGTTTTGTCGGTAGTTTAACTTTGGTTACTCTACCGTTTTTAATAGTGTAAGCCATAAAAGACCCTTTAAATTTTTGTGATTATATCGGAATTTCATCCTATTTTTTAGCTTGTTTTTTAAAAGTGAAGATTGAGTACCTGACACCGTTTTTTCTTTTGATTATAGCCAATTATTTTTGGTGAAATGGGGCTAGTATTGCTTCTATAGCATTTGATAGCGTATTTATTTGTGTTCTCAAAATATCTTCGATTATAGGCAAGCTCACTCCGTCGTAGTCGTGAGCGATAAAAGTCCGAACACTATAAAAGCCTTTTAGCTGCGCCTCGTCAAAGTGATTTAGTAATTTTGATTCGCTTTTTTTGAGCTTGTCGAACTGTTCCGCTATGGCTACCAAATTCATCAGTAATGCCGCTCTGCCTTCGGCTCTATCGGCTAGTGCGTTCGTTATCCCTTTGTGTCTTTCGATTATAGTTCGTATATCTGATATTTTCTCACGCATGCTATGCAGCTTTGCGATTTCTTTTTCGCTATACATAAATCGCTCTTTTTAGTATAAATTCTTCGCCCGCCGCCCCAAGCCCGGTGCGGTCTGTCAAATCAACTTTTGCGCCTAGCTTTTTTGATAACTCTTCTTTGATTTGCTCCAGTCTAGCTATAGCCCCAAAACCACCGCCGTTGTGACTTACGAAAAGCTGAGAAGTTTCCATTAGTATATCTATGTCGCTTGTTTGTTTCATCTCATCTCTTGCCGCAGAGCCAAAAAGCCCCAGAAGTCTAAGCCCCTCTTTTTCGTATTCGGGCTTCATACTTTTTAGTGTTGATAGTATGATGTCTTTGTTTGGCATCTCTTTGCTCGTTTTTTGTTTTGATTATAGCCAATTATTTTTGGTGAAACAGGGCGGGCGGTTGTTTAAAAGGTGAAGATTAAATACCTACCCCGTTTTTACTGTTTTTTTCGCTTATCTCTTTTAGCTTTTCGTAGTGAAGCCTCGCCTCTTCTACTGCCTTGTCAAACTCAAAGCCTTTCATCACCGTCTTGTATAGATTTGGTTTTTCTTTGCGCCAGTTGCGAAGAGTTTTTACATCTACGCCTAGATAGCCAGCCATATCTCTTTGCGTCATTTGCAGCCTTTTTAAATGTAAAGCTACAAAGAGAGGCATAACTTAGCAACAGGGTAAAATATCCCCTTTTTAAAGTAATTGTCAGGGAATAATTCCTTTTTGTTCAAAAATAAAGAGGTAATATTTCCTTAAAATAGTTATTTTAGAGGGAAATATGGCCGTATCACTAATAGAAGAATTACCAAAAATTGTCAGAGATGGGAGGGCGGAAGTTGAGACCATCCTCTCTCGTCTATCATCCACCCCGAGTATCAAACTCCAAACAAATGAATTTGTCGTCTCAAACAAAGACACGATGGGGCTTACTCGTGGGCAGGTGCAAGAAGATACGGAGGCTCAAAAGTGGTACAACAGGCTAATCTATGGGGACAATTTACTAGTCATGCAAGCTTTGCTAGCAGGCGACTCAGCGACAGGGCTGGAGTCTATGCGGGGCAAGATAGACCTCATCTACATAGACCCGCCGTTTGACAGCAAGGCGGACTATCGCACCAAAATCACTCTACCAAGCGGAGATATAGAGCAAAAACCGACCGTCATCGAGCAGTTCGCCTACGCCGACACATGGAAGGATGGCACGGCGAGCTACCTTCGCATGATATACCCACGCCTTGCCCTCATGCGTGAACTGCTGAGCGAAAAAGGCTCTATCTATGTCCATATCGACTGGCATGTCGGGCATTATGTCAAGGTGCTGATGGATGATATTTTTGGGAAAGATAATTTTATTAATGAGATAAATCAAACCATATTATCAAGGAGTGATGGAAACAAAGATTTATATGATTCTTTATTATAGTTAACCATTTTTCAAATTCATTCAAATCAGATTTTAAAAAGTCTGAAGATATAACAAAATAAGGCAATGTCCAATTAATTGGAATACAAGATAAACCATATGCTTTTTCTCCAACTAAACCAATAGTAATTTCATCATCGCTATATGATGATATGAAGTCTAAAATATTTTTTGCATTGACATGAAAATTCATATCAATATTTGAATCACTTACAGTATCCTCAACTTCCGTATTGCCATCGAAATCTTTAATCAAGATTTTTTGATCTTTGATTTTTACAGTTATTTGTGTATCAAATAATGAAGCTTCTTTGACTAAAGTTGCAAACTTATCTTTGTTGATAGTGAACTTTTGAGCAAAAGATTGAGGAACTATTCTTTGCCAAGTAGGAAATTTCCCACTAATTAGTTTTGTGCTGTAATCTAAAATCTCAGTTGAAATTGTCAATGATGTCTCATCAACAAAAGCAGTAACATCTAAATGACCAAATAGCCTAATAATTGAGCTAATGGCATCTTTAGGAACAATAATTTCCATGTCGTCATTACTTGTTTTAGCAGTTACCAAAGATAACATTGTAGTATCTGTTCCAACTGTATTTAAAAGACCACTTTTAATCTCGATAAGTACCCCGTTTACCTCATATTTTGGCATATTGATACCAACCGAGTGGATTACTTTTTTGAAGTTTTCTATTAGGTTATCACCTATATCAAGAGACTTTCCTTTTTTAGAAATCTCAACCTCTTGAACTTCATCAAAAAGATTGATTTTAAACTTTGAACGACCTGCTTTTATTTGTAAAATATCTGAACTTCTTTCAAGTTCTATGTTCTCAGTTTTAACCGCTTTAAGTGCAGTTAAGAGTTTTTTCCCATCAATACTAAATGCTTCAATACTATCAAGAGTCATGTCAGAACTAGAAAAAGGAATTTTTCTAAGTACTACTGTTTGAACATAATTCGTAACCTTAACTTCTAAATGTCCATTAATGCCACTTATAGTCAATTTTCCTGCATGTTCTCCATCTTTAGCAACATAACTACTTGCAGTTGCAACCGCATTTAATATTCTCATTGTATTTACACTAATTTTCATGATTTACCCTTTTATGTTTTTTGATATTTGTTAAATTGATAAACCACTACAAGATATAAAGAAGTAGCCATAAGCCACTATATTTGTAGTGGCTTACAGCCTAATTTGCGAAAGTTACGATAAGAAAGAGAGTTAAGAAGCTTTATCCATTTTTGATTTTTGTTCATCAATAAGTTCCTGCACCAAATAATCGTCACTCATACAATGCATATCCGCCACTCCCTCACTGATAATCGTATATGTATCAGAGTTGTAAAACTTATCCATGGCATCCTCATAAGTAAGATGCCCCTTTTCGGCAAAGAGTTTTATTATCCTTGCGTATTTCATTTGGAGTATCGTTTTATTTGCCAACATTTTATAGAGATAATTTAATAGCTTCTTTAAAAAGCAAATTTTCAGTAAGCAGTTTTGAACTGGTTATACAAATTTGTTGATTAGGTTTTTCATATACCAATCGATGTAAAGCCTCATCTTTGCTTATCATATTCATGGCAACACCCCTTTCTCTTTCATCAAAGAAACAACATCCTCAACTAGATATTCTTTACTGAATGTATGTAAAACATCATAGCTTGGAATAATATAATTATTTAGAATACCAGAAGTTTTCAACAACTGATGTACCTTTCGTGCATTCATTTTTAATGCATCAGCAACACTACCAATACAATATACAACAAAATTCAATTGTTCAAAGCTCATATCCATTGTTCCCGATTTTATCTGAATATACAAAGAAACGAATTCCTTTTCAGATTTCCTATCACAACAACATTTTTTAATCAAAAGAGCTTCACAGTCAGCATCTAAATAACTGTCTCT
>CALJKN010000129.1 GCA_937973585.1 uncultured Helicobacteraceae bacterium | reverse complement strand
CCTCCGCCGTTCCCGTTTGTTCCACCATTCCCATTCCCATTCCCATTCCCATTCCCATTCCCATTCCCATTGGATGTTGACAGTATATTAGCCATCAATGTTTGAGTGGATACGGCGTAGTTTGAGGCGAGTCCCCCGTTGGCACCGTTACTTAAAAGGTAGTTGACGGCCACATTTTTATTGGTTCCGACATTAGGGTCTGAAAATACTCCGCTTGCCGCTATATTGAGTGTCTGCGTTCCCACAAGACCTGTAACGGTTCCGATTGAGACGGTAGCCGTAGCGGTTCCGTCATAAGTTTTATCGGCAACCGTAGTTCCGGCAACCGTTAATGTTTTTGGTGTTATGCTAAACGACGTATTTCTCTGCCCAACTAGGTCATACCCGTTTTGGTATGAGTATGCCGATACGTTGTATGTTCCGGCATTTACCGCCGCTGCGTCTCCCGAATAGACCAGTTTATTTTGATCCGCCGAGCCGCTACCTAAAACCTGTGTCGGTGCAAAAGTCGCACCGTCGTATGTTTTGGATGTTGTCGGGCTTAACTCGTATTTGGTCATAAACGCCCTAAGCATAGGGTTTGTCTGCCCGTCGTATATCCTCCATACATTAGACGTACCGCCTGCATCGTCTATACTCCATGAAGCCCCTGAGTAGTTAGAGATATTTTTCATATCGCTGTTGCTAAGCCCGGTAGCTCCTGCTATAGCCCCATCGCCTGAGGCAAACGTGGTTCCGGACGTATCCGTATTCCAAAAACTACCGGTAACGGTAGCTCCGTTTTGATTGAGTCCGACAAGTCCTCCGTTTAGACCGTTTGCCGTTACAAATCCTGTGGAGTATGAATTTGATATTGAACCGTTATCGTTATTTCCGACTAACCCGCCAACAGCCAAATCACCTGTAACGGATGCCAAGCTATAGCTGTTTGATACCGAGCCGCCGTTTAGATTGAAGCCTACTAGCCCTCCGGTGTGGTTGCCGCCTTTGACTGAGCCGTCCGTGTATGTTTCCGATATTTTTCCGCCGTTTGTGTTGTATCCCGCTATGCCGCCGGTAGCATCGGATATTCCGGTTACCGACCCTACAAAATAGCTTTGTGAGACTAGTCCACCGTCGTTTAGTCCCACTAGGCCGCCGACACCGGAGTATCCTGATACTGTATTTATCGCCTTTGAGCCTACAACGGTTCCGGTAGCACCGTTGTACCCCGCAATACCTCCGACGTTATAATTTCCGGATACGTTTTGCAGTGCCGTACTGCCTTCTATAATTCCGTAGTTTACACCGACGAGTCCTCCGGCATAGTCTCCGGTAGCGGTAACGGTTCCACCCTCCGAGTAGCTGTTTGAGAGTGTTTTTTCATTGTACCCCATTAGTCCGCCGACATTGTAGGCACCTTTTACATTGCCTTTTGCGTAGCTGTTTTTTATCATCCCTTGTGTGCCGTTGTTTGCCGCCCCGATGAGCCCTCCGGCATAATTTGCCGTTGTGGTTACATCACCGAGAGCGTACGTATTGGATACCTCGATAGTAGAGTCCGTACCGCTGATGGAGCCTATGAGTCCCCCTGCGTATGATTCAGCCGTTACATTGCCTGTTGCGTAGCTGTTTCTTATGATGCCGTTATAGAGTTTACCGACTAACCCTCCGGCAGAATCAAATACGGCATTGACTTTTCCTGTTGCATAACTATCGGTAATTAAGCTCTGGTATCCTCCGGAAAAACCTGCCAAGCCACCTACCATATGTACGCCGCTTACATCTCCGGTTGCGTATGAGTCACTGATGAGACCGTAGTTGACCCCCACGAGCCCACCGATCAGATCGCCGTTTATAGAGTTAATGACCGAATTTGAAAAACTGTTTTTTATGGATGCTATAGCGTCGTTATAACCGACCAGACCACCGATATTTTGGTAGCCCCCCTCGATAGTCATAGACGACGAGCTGTTTGTAATCTCACCGAAGTTTGAACCCGCTAGACCGCCGCCGTAATTTTTTGAAAGGGTTACTTTCCCCGTTTCGGTTTTTGAATTATCTATTTTAGTTCCGGTATCGGCAAAACCTACAAGCCCCCCAACATAATAATCCCCCGTAACATTGGCAGACGAATACGAGTTTAAAACGGCTCCATTGTATAGCTTCCCGACAGCACCGCCTATAGCCTGTCCGCCGCCTATTACATTTGCATAAGAGTTTAGATTGTTTAGAGTGTGGCTAGCAAAGCCGACTATGCCGCCTACTACCCATCCTCCGTTTACGTTTGAATAAGAGTATAACCCGTCCACATCGGCGTGATTTACCCCAAACACCCCGCCTACATAATCGGCTCCGTTGACGCTACCGGCAGATACGGTTATATTTTTTGCATTCCCTTCGTTCCAGCCGGCTACTGCACCGGTATAGTGTCGTCCGGTTACGTTTTGGTTTTCAAGCGTCAGGTTTGAGAGCTTAGACCCGTTTCCTAAAAAGCTAAACAACCCGACATAATCATCTGAGGGTTTATTTATAGTGAGGTTGGATATTTTGTTTCCAAACCCTTCAAATACCCCTAAAAACTGATTCGATACGGAACCTATAGGGTTAAAAGAGCCGATAGACGAAGCGTCTATATCTTTCGTTATGACGTATTTGCCGCCCAGATTTGAAGAGATGTTTTGGATTGCGGTTATATCGTTTACTACCGTATACGATACGCCGTTAATACCTACCGTAGGCGTTGCCCCTGTTAGCGAAATCTTTTTGTTTTGTTTTATAAAGTATCCGCCACCGTATAAAAGAGAGATTCCGGCGCTGTTTCCGGTAGCCGAGATATTTTCATTTATCTGAATATCCCTTATTGCATCCAGAGTAAGTGTGGTATTGGCACCCCATGTAACGGCATCGTTAACAAAAATATCCCCGTTTCCGTTTGTAGCCCCGTTGACGCTTTTGATGATTATGTTATTAGACTCCAACTGACTTGATAGTAGCGCCCCCGTGATATCACCGCCGCTTGCCGCTATATAATAATCGGTCGGGTCGATGAGCCATGTTCCTGTTTTTTGGTTTGTTGCTTTTGTCGTTACGGATAGGGTAGGGCTAATCTCAACCTTATCGCCGCTTGTCTCTATAAAACCGCCGTTTCCGGTAGTAGGAGCCGAAGCGTCTAGTTTACCGCCTACTTTTACGCTCCCTTTGTCTGCCAATAGATAGATTTTCCCCTCTTTGGTTCCTATCGTCTTAGCCTCTATGACCCCCGTGTTGTTGACTACGCTTTTTTTGAGCTCATCAACCCCTTTTGCGGACAGTGTAACCTCTCCGCCGTCCGCATATATAGCGTTCTTATTTTCGACAAGGGCATCTATTACCCCTTTTGTGATCTCAAAAGAGACGAGAGAGCCGTCAGAGACTGTCAGTTTTACTTCATCTCCGGCAAGTAGAGCCGTTTTACCTAGTTTTGAAGAGATTACCCCTTCGTTTGATATGCTAGAAGATATAAATACTACGTATCCTTGCTCTTTTGCCTCTATCTTTCCTAGGTTTATTATCTTCCCGCTGCCGGAACCTTTGAATACGAAATTATCTTTTGCAAAGTCGCTATCTTGCAAATCAAGCGTAGAGGCGACTAGCCCTCCGACATTGACGTATGAGTCTTTGCCGAACAACAGACCGTTTTTGTTTATTAAAAAAACCTGCCCGTTGGCCTTTAGTATCCCGTCTATTATGCTTTTTTCATTTCCGATTACCCTATTTAGGGCTATAGCCGAGGTGTTTGGTTGTTTAAACTCTACCGACTCGTTGTTAGCTATAGAAAAACTCTGCCAGTTTATAGCCGCTTTTTGTGTTGTCTGTGTTATTTGGGTGGAGAGTCCGCTTTGGGATATGGCGGCATTTCCGAGGGTTACGGTACCGCTTTGCGGAGCGGCAAAGGCCGAAATAGACGATGCCAAAAGAGCACCTATATATAATTTCACGACTCCGTGAGAGGTTATTTTGAATTTTGAGTTGTAATCATACGACTTTTTCATATTTGCCCTCCGGTATTAATTTTTTTTATATTTAGACTACTTATCATTTCCATTCTCGAAATATGGGTTAAACAATGTTTAACTTTAACATAAAAAGCGGTACCTGTCAAACAATGCGACAAAAATGTCAAAGTAAACTTAACCATTTTTAAATTGAAGAAATCAAACAAATATAGTTCCTACGGTTTGGTAATTTTATATTCACCTCTATATTGCTTTGCTACAATAGATAAAACGTCAAAAAGAGGGGTATAAAATGGGTTTGAATATATTGATAGCGGCTTCCGAGTGTGTCCCTTTTGCGAAGACCGGAGGGTTGGCCGATGTTGTTGGGATACTCCCTAAATTTTTGAAACAGATGGGGCATGATGTCCGTATCGTGATGCCCCGCTACTACAAAATAGACAAAACAAAATTAAAGCCGGTAGAGGTAGCCATGCCTCTGGGTGTGCCTATGGGTGTTATCGGTGAGCAGTGGTGCGGCGTATATGAGGGGAGTCTGCCAAACTCGGATGTTCCGGTGTATTTTATCGATCACGAGGTCTATTACGGTAGGGATGCTATATATAACAACGAAAGCGGTGAAGGGTTTTTGGATAACGATAACAGATTTGTATTTTTATCCCGTGCCTCGCTTCAGCTGGCAAAGGCTCTAGGGTTTAAGCCCGATATCGTCCACGCAAACGACTGGCATACCGCCGCAACTCCGGTATTTTTGAACACCGCATACAAGGATGATCCGTTTTTTGAGGGGTGCGCCTCGGTGCTCACTATACACAATATGCAATATCAGGGGCAGTTTTATAACGGACTGATGGATGTTTTGGGTATCGGATGGGAGCATTTTACCTATCTGGAGCTAGAACAAGACGACTGCGTAAACCTCCTAAAAGGTGGTATATACCACTCAAATCTCATAAACACGGTGAGCGAGGGGTACAAAAACGAGATTATGACCGCCGAGTACGGCTATGGGCTGGACGGTGTGATGAGAGATAGGGCTCCGTTTTTTAGGGGGATACTAAACGGTATGGACTATGATGACTGGAACCCGTCCATAGACAAATATCTGGCAAAAACATACGACATAGACGATATGGGTGGAAAAGAGCTATGCAAAAGCGACATACAGTCTGTTATGGGGCTTCCCGTGAATCCGGCTATCCCTTTGTTTGGGGTCGTGAGCCGTCTAGTTGACCAAAAGGGGGTCGTGCAGCTATCTGCGGCGTTTGAGTGGATAATGGGGCTTGACGTGCAGTTTGTGATGCTAGGGGAGGGCGATGCGTGGGCACATGATTTTTTCCGCTCTATGGCGGCGAAATACCCTCAAAAATTTGCGGTAAAAATCGGATACGACAACGCTTTGGCGCACAAGATAGAGGCGGGAGCCGATTTTTTTGTGATGCCGTCAAACTTTGAGCCGTGCGGCCTAAACCAGATGTACTCCCTCAGATACGGTACGCCGCCGATAGTGAGAGCTACGGGGGGACTGGATGACACTATCGTAAATTTTGACGAAAAGCACAAAAGCGGAGACGGGTTTAAATTTTCAGATCCGACACCGTCGGCTCTGTACAACACGATAGGGTGGGCGACATACACCTACTACAACGACAAAGAGGGTCTCTTTGCGCTACGCAAAAACGGTATGTCAAAACGGTACACATGGGATGAATCGGCAAAAAAATACGAAGATATGTATGTGGATGCTATAAAGCTAAAAAGAGGGTAGAGGGGTTAGCGGATGGCGGCTTTCGGGTTTGACGAATATACAAAAATACTAAGCGATAGGGTAACAGAGAGTATATCTAAAGCCCAAAAGCCGCCGCTAACCATAGGGATATACGGACAATGGGGGAGCGGCAAAAGCAAACTACTGGAAGAGCTACACAAAGAGCTGCAAAATCGACAAAAATCAAATGACAAAAAAATAATTCCGGTGATGTTTAACGCTTGGAGGTTTGAAAAAGAAGAGCATCTCATTATTCCACTTTTGAAAACGCTTTATTATGAGATTAAAAAAATAATAGATACAGACAAGCAGGATAGTAAGATTAAAGAGGCCGTTCAAGTCGGTAAAAACATATTACGTACTCTTCTGGCCTCCATAGAGATAGAGGCATCGGTCGGTTTTTCAAAGCAAAACTAAAAGGTGATAAAGTTTCCGAAAACACCGAAAGGCTGGCAAACTATGATGAGTATTCTGAAAAAATGGAAAAGTACGAATCTCTTTATTTTGACATTCACGCCGAACTTGCTAGATTTGCCGAAAAAATATCCGTAGTATTTTTGATAGATGATTTGGATAGGTGTCTACCCGAAAACGTCCTAAAGGTGTTGGAGTCTATCAAGCTGTTTTTGGATATCGAGGGGTTTGCTTTTGTGTTGGCGGTGGATGATGACGTGGTGGAGCGGCGGATAATCCATCGATACAAAGAGTACAAAGACAAAGACGACGAACGTCCTATAATCACGGGTGCGGAGTATCTGGAGAAGATAGTGTCCCTCCCTTTTAAAATCCCAAAGATAGAGCATAAAGACTCAAAAGATTTTTTCACGGGTAACTATCCGGAGTTGTTTGTATCTAGGGTGCAAAAAGGGTTTACGGGTATTGGACACCAAAGAGCGGAAGATGAGAAGAAACAAGAACAAGATAGATACGACGAAAAACTACTGGAGCTTTTTGCCTTTGCCGTGCCGCCCGTACCTAGACGACTCATCAGGGCGGCGGAGCTATATAAGGTCAAAAAGGGGCTTTGTGTAGAAAAAAATATCAAAATCCTCATAGAAAATCCATATCATCTGGCTAGGTTTGTGATATTAGAGCTTTTTGCCCCTGATATATTTCGGCTTGCGGCTGAGAGGCATAGGGGCAAGCTAAGGGTGTTTAATACGTTATCGGAATGGAAAAAAGAGCACGAAAGCCTACACGAAACCGAAAAAATCAAAAGCTTTTTCAAGGGTGATACCTCTCAAGATTATAAAGACACTAGAGATAAGCTATTGGCACACGTCTCAAAGTGCAACAACGGCCGAAACGGTTTTATCCTCGACTCGCTATTTGTCTCACCGGACGATGATACGACTCATAGAGCGCTAACGGCATATATCACGATGAAAAATCCGGATGAGCTTCATAGTGCCATGAGCGGCAAATATGCAACGATAGAGATGGCGGATGATTTTGTCACCGATATTCTGAGCTCCGATAGAGAGGCCAGAAAAGGGGCAATATCCGGTTTGGACGGCAATATTCCACTATCCGTGATAGGGACGATAGTGGCAAAAGCCGACGGTAGAGACATTGTAGAGAGCGATGAATGGTGGGAGGACATATACGAGGTAACTGACGAAGCCGGGTGGACGGCTCTCGTAAACGGGCTAAAAATCATAGAGAGGCTAACAGATGAACAACAATGACAAGCTACTCAAAATACTAGAGCTAACAGCAAAAAAGATAAATCCACCGCACAAAAAAGAGGTAAAAGCGATAGAGATAGAGGGTGTCAAAAAAGTAGATTTTGGCACACTAGAGCCGTATCTGAAGTATCTGAGGGGGTATGGATATGAGAGTGATAGCAATATAGCCGTATGGGAGAGCGGTATATCCGTAAGCGGCTGGAGGCAGGTGGAGCCTTTTGGTGGCGGCGTTATAGATAGTATCGTTGTCTTAAACGACAAGACTGTAGCGGTAGCTAGAGAGATTAGCGTGGAGATAGTAGATTTGCTAAGCGGCAGATGTATGCAGAGGCTAACTCACGGAAGCGCGGTAATCTCCATAGCAATCCTAAATGAGAACACTATAGTAAGCGGCGGCGATGACGGTGTATTAAAAATATGGGATTTGAGCGGCAAGGCCAATACCCCAAAAATAGAGCTATACGACACCGAGGACGATGGTGTATATCAGGTAAAGACGGAGGGGAGATGGCAGGCATACCGCACGTCTGAAAAGTGGCGCTACGGCGACGATGAACTGATGTACAAATACGGGTGGTTCACGAATGGAAACAGATGCGTGCCGTACTACTGCTTTGACGAGTCGGAGATAAAAGGGTATTTTGTGGACGGTGAATAACCTGTCTCTTTTTAGAGGCGCTCTTTTATGTTTTTATAAATTAACTCCAAAGCCTCTTCTTTTTCATATACCTTGTTCAAAATTATAGTATTTTCCATAGGGTCGTCTTCGTAGTTGTGAGATAATTCATTTCGTATATCCCTTAACTCCTTCCACGTTTGCGCTGTCAAGATTTCTGCTTTTTCTAAACGGTTTAAAATATCGACAAAAGTAAACTTTTCTACATTTTCTTCATACAAAGAAAAAACTATTTTTATAAGTTTCTCCCCGATAGTATCTTGGAGTTTTGAGAATCTATAAATGAATTGATCTATTGCTTGAATATCTTCCGGTGATAGATTGCCGTAGTCTTGTTGTGTGAGTGGAAAAAGACGGCTCAGCTTCTCTTTTGCATATTGCAATCTTTGTAAATGTTTTTCGCACTCGTTGATTATTTTTACTTGCTTGAGTTTTTTTATATCCAACTTAACCCCTTTTTTTAAGGCTTCTTTTTCTATGGCTAGATCTTTGTCTTTGGAGATGATTATATCGATTTTTTGTTCGCCTATTTTTGCCTTGATATCCCTTGCCAACAGTAACTTTTTGTCAAATAAATCAACATTGTCTGCCGTGTCTATATATAGGTCGATATCTCCACCTTTTTTGGTATCGTCAACCCTGCTACCAAAAAGATAAATATCCCCTGACGCAAAATGATGTTTAAAACTTTCGACTATAGATATTATTTCAAACTCGGTAAGTCTCACTTTGCCCCTTCTTGGCTATAATCTATTTTGTTACAGATATTTGTCAAACAGCCGTCTGAGGATCAGTGACTCCTGTAGTCGGCCGCTTTTTTTTGTGGACTCCTCCATCTGTTTGATCTCGTCGGTTGTTAGGTTGAAGTATATGACGCTGACTGCCGATTCAAACTCTTGTTCGAGCATTTTTTTTGTGAGGGATACTTTTGAGTGGCTGGTTGAGTTTGCGCTTAGGAGTATGTTTTTCCCCTCTTTTAGCTCCTCGTCCTCCTCAAAAAATTTGATAAGTGCGTTAAAGCTCCGGTTAAAATCGGCGATAAAGGCTATCTTTTCATCTAGTGAATAGTGCCCCTTTTGTCTAAAAAAAGGGCCGGCTTCGTCTACATAGTCTTTGAATTTACCGTATTTTTTTTGAATTTCAAGGCGGTTTTGCATCGTTTAGGCTATCCCGTAAAGTTTTAGTAGTGATTCTACGTTTGCGTCACGTCCGGCAAACTCTCTATATATCTCCCGCATATCAAAGGCTCCACCTTTTGCAAATACGGTTTCTCTGATTTTTGAGCCTAGAGTGTAGTCTAGCTCACCGTCTTTGCCTTCAAACATAAAAAACGCATC
>CALJKN010000128.1 GCA_937973585.1 uncultured Helicobacteraceae bacterium | reverse complement strand
GCCGTAGCTCCTCTTCTCCGAAGCCGTCAAAAAACTTACACTCTTTTGCCCACATATATATTTGCCTTTTACTATGTTTTTACTCTCGTTTTATTAGCGTAAACTATCATTATGAAAAACAGTGCAGACACAACCCCTAATACAAACATGAGCCAAGTATCGTCAGGGTCAACTTCCAATAAAATCAACTTTCTCATCAGGACAACAAAGCCGACCTCTAAAAAAGTAACGGCGTATATATAGCTATCTTTTATGAAGAGGCTTTTGACAATGGCTAGCACTATAAGCGTAAATAGCGAATCGGTCAAGATGACTTTCATTTGCGGGAAATCAAGCGCTCCGTGAGCTATCGTCAAACTAACTATCTTGCTGCTAAGACCTATCAGACAATCAAACAGATACACGGTCATAATCAAAATAAAAAGTAGCCTAAGCACCTCGACTATTGCCTCAAATCCGTTTTCTGTTTTCACTTTTAGCCTATTCAAAAAATCCATAAACTGCCTTGTAAAGATTGTAAAAACAAAAGATAATCAAATAGAGCTTAAGAACCTGTGACGGTTTTGAAATTAAATAAAAAGGTATAATCGCCTTCAAATATAAAGTGAACTCAATCAACCAAGGGATCAAGAATGAATTTTAGTGCAATGGACAACGAGACAAAAACAATAATACATAACAGACTAAAAGAGTGTGCCGAATCATTTGGCGGAGCAAACTACTTTTTACAGCTTTTGGAGGCGATCAGAGCGGCAGCTAAAAGCCCGTTAGTAGCCAAAACGTGTACTTTTTCATTTGAGTTAGGAAGCGTCAAATGGAGCAAAGTGATATTTGAAGACAAGCTAAACCTACTAGTCAAAGCCAGATTATTTGAGGGCAAAAACAACAACCTCCTCCCGAAAGAGTCGGATCCAGCCTACAAAAGGGTTCTAAATCTAGTCAGAACGCTTAAGCCGGTAGAGTTCAAGATAAAACCGAAAAACATCAAACACGGCACAGGCTTTACCGTATATCCGTTTGAGGTGTTAGACGAAAAAACCACCAAACTAGACCCAATATTTGATATTTTGTTTTTTGCCGGAATCGATACCGCAAAAAAAATACTGAAATACAATCCACCTAGAGAGGAGGTGTAGTATGTCATTTTCAAAACTAGGCTTATCACAGCAATTGCAACAAAATATCAAAGAGCTGGGCTATGAAGCTCCTACGCCTGTCCAATCCGGTGTTATACCGCTAGCCCTCAAAGGTAAAGATATTTTGGCGGCGGCACAGACCGGAACAGGCAAGACGGCGGCTTTTGCATTACCGATACTTCAGATTCTAAACGAAAAAGCGGCCGAAAAAAATACTAGTGCCCCAAAAGCTCTCATACTTGTTCCAAGCCGTGAACTAGCTATGCAGGTGGCGGCGAATATAGAGGGTTACGGCGTAAACTTACAGGTAAAATCAGTAGCTGTATACGGCGGGGCAAATATCGCCCCCCAATCAAAAAAACTAATAGCGGGCGTAGATCTCATCATAGCAACACCCGGTCGATTGCTTGACCATCTAAAGCTAAAAAATACGACTCTCTCAAAAATAGAGTTTTTTGTATTGGATGAAGCGGATACTATGCTTGATATGGGGTTTATCCGTGATATCGAGGCTCTGCTCCAGAGAATACCGCCAAACAGACAGACGATGCTGTTTTCGGCGACACTCTCCGGTGCGGTCAAAAGACTCTCCGAGACAATGCTAAAAAAACCGCAACTCGTGCAGGTCGATGCTTACGCCAGTGTAGCCGACGATATCAGACAAGTCGCCTACACCGTAGACAAAGGGCAAAAAGGCGAATTTTTGTCGTACCTGATAGGCTCAAAAAACTACAAACAGGTGCTTGTATTTTGTCGGACAAAGGCGGGAGCCGAGGAGTTAGCCAAAAATCTGGAAGAGAGCGGACTAAAAACGGAATCTATCCATAGTGACAAGACACACGGAGCTAGAGGCAGGGCACTTGAGCGGTTCAAAGAGGGTAAAGTAAGGGTACTGGTAGCCACAGATCTAGCCGCTAGAGGGATAGATATCGATGATTTGCCGCATGTCGTCAACTACGACGTGCCGCACATCCCAACAGACTACATCCACCGGATCGGGAGAACAGGACGAGCCGGAAACGACGGAGAGGCAATAACACTCTTATCCTCCGAAGAGATGCACAGCTTCAAAAAAATAGAGGAACTACTAGGCAAACCGATCGAAAAAAAAGTATTTGCCGGATATGAACCTGCAGTAATTCCCGACCAAAAAAAGAAAAAAGAGGCTACAAACAAAAATACAGGCGGCAAAAAAACGGAGCACCGCAAAAAAACACCCGGAGCATTCGGAAGTAAACCAAAAAAAGAACCGCTCAGAGGGAGGGCGTATATAGAAGCAAAGGCAGCAAGCGGAAGAGGTCAAAAAGGTAGAAAATAATCGCCAAAATAGGCAAACGAAAAAGAGAGGGATAATGAAAAAAGCTTACGCCCCGCCTTTTACTATTACGCCCGTCATACTTGCCTTGGTAAGTGAAATAAGCGAGCTTGTCGGCAAAATGAGTGCTATGGAGACTATGGTCGCCACGCCAAAGCTCCGCAAGGAAAACTTTGTCAAAACCATAACGGGCACGCTTGAGATAGAGGGCAATACGCTTGGGGTCGAGAAAATAACGGCGATAATGGACGGCAAGAGAGTACTGGGAAGTGCGAGAGAGATAGCGGAGGTCAAAGGGGCGATAGCCGTCTACGAAAATCTCAAAAAGCTAAACTACAAAAAAGAGTCCTCCCTGCTTACGGCACACAAAATACTCATGGACGAAATCCTCAAAGATGCGGGCAAGTACCGCAAAATACAAGTCGGCGTAGGCGGCAAAAGCGGAGTTACGCACATCGCCCCACCGTCGGACAGAGTGCCGCAACTTATGGGCGAGCTGTTTGGCTGGCTGGCTAGCACCACGGAACATCCGCTTATCGTAAGTTCGGTTTTTCACTTCGAGTTTGAATTTATACACCCATTTGCCGACGGCAACGGGCGTATCGGCAGGCTATGGCAGACGCTGATACTTTCAAACTGGAAAGAGTTTTTTGCTTTTGTACCGATAGAGAGTGTGGTACGAGAGCGTCAAAAAGAGTATTACAAAGCGCTAGAAGATGCGGGAAGTGCGGGAGAGAGTACGCCGTTTGTGGAGTTTATGCTCATGGCAATACTGTCGGCTTGCAAAGAAATGGAAAAAAGTAACCAAAAAAGTAACCAAAAAAGTAACCAAAAAATCCTCTCACTCATAGCTGAAAACCCGAAAATAACAATAGCCGAACTAGTCGCCGTGACTAGGCTCAGCGAGTCCGGAGTCAAAAAAGTCATTGCAAAACTAAAAAATGATGGCAAGCTAAGCAGGGTTGGAAGTCTCAAGGGCGGGGAGTGGAGGATTGGAAACTATAATACCACTAAAAAAGGCTTAAAGTAGTAACCCACTAAATCCTCTCTTGCCTCCTTTGTCTTTTTGAGCTGTTTTTGTACCGAGCGGTATCTATCGGCAAAGATATAACGCTCCACGATATTGAGCCGCTCTAGCTTTGCATATATCCCAACTACCAGCCTAGCCCTCTGCCCAAACTCTTTTGCCGACAAGAGGCCAAACCTATCTACCATATTTTTGAGACTCTCGACCCCCTCAAACTCCAAACCCAAAGAGAGCAAAAAATCAATCTCCTCATACCCAAACTCACCGCAAAGCCCGTCCGCATAACTATCCAACACCGATTTTATATCTCTTAGTTCATCGTTTTTGCCGTCAAAGTTTTTTAGGTAGTCGTATAGTTTTGGTTTTGTGGTTTTCCAGTTGTGTAGAGTGGTTCTCGTAATTTCAAATCTATCAAGTATCTCTTTGTGGCTTAGCATCTAATTATTGTCCTAAAGTTTAAAAAAGATTGTAAAAATTCAATAATTAGACACTTTTCTATCAACTCAAGCCAGCAAAACCACATAATTGAACATTTTTATATACAAAAAGTGCTACTATTGCAAAAAATCTATCTATGAAACAAATAATCACATTGTCTTTATCAAATATAGTTCAATAATGGAATTTCAATGCTCTTCAACTCTTACCCTTTCATATTCCTTTTTCTCCCGATTATGCTTATCGGTTATTTCTACCTCACACACAAGAGACTAATCCTAGGCTCGAAGGTGTGGCTAGTGGGCGGGAGTCTCTTTTTTTACGGGTATTGGGATATCGCATACATTCCGCTACTTCTTTTTAGTATCTTTGTAAACTTCTCCCTAGGCTCGGCCCTTGCAGATGCTCCTAGAGACGACAAGCTCTCATCTGTTCTAAAGACCTTTAGCGCAAAAACGCTTCTCATCTTTGGAATTGTCTTTAATGTCGCACTTTTGGCGTATTTCAAATACACAGACTTTTTGCTAGACAATTTCAACGGAATATTCGGCTCAGATGTCCCCCTGCCTCATATCGTCTTGCCTCTAGGGATTAGTTTTTTTACTTTTACCCAAATAGCTTTTCTCGTAGATGCCTACAAGGGAGAGGCGAGAGAGTACAACTTGACACACTATATGCTCTTTGTCACCTACTTTCCCCATCTTCTAGCGGGGCCCATACTTCACCACAAAGAGATGATGCCTCAATTTGCAAGCCGTTGGAATTGGGCTGTGCGGTGGAGAAATGTAGCGGTTGGATTATTTCTTTTTTCCATTGGACTATTCAAAAAAGTTGTCATCGCCGATACTTTTGCGCAGTGGGCAGACGCTGGGTTTGATACGGCTACCACACTCAACTTCTTTGAGGCGTGGGCGACGTCTCTATCTTATACCCTACAGCTCTACTTTGACTTCTCAGGATACACCGATATGGCGATAGGCATGAGCCTTATGTTTAATATCCGTTTGCCTATCAACTTCAACTCTCCGTACAAAGCCCGTGATATTCAAGACTTCTGGCGCAGGTGGCATATCACACTAAGCAGATTCCTCAGAGATTACATCTATATACCGCTTGGGGGCAATAGAGCGGGGAGAGGGCGAAACTATCTCAATCTATTCTCGGTATTTCTCATCGGTGGATTGTGGCACGGCGCATCTTGGATGTTTGTGATCTGGGGAGCATTGCACGGGGCGGCTATAGTCATTCATCGTATCTGGAGAGATATGGGGCTAAAGATGTGGGGATGGCTAGGGTGGCTGATTACTTTTAACTTCGTAAATATCGCTTGGGTGTTCTTTCGGGCAAAAGACTTTGAGATGGCCGAGAAGGTGCTCGGTGGGATGGTTGGAGCCGGTGGTGTTGTGCTACCTGATAAGTTGGCTGGAAAGCTGGCGTTTTTGAGTGGGTATGGGGTGGAGTTTGGGGCGTGGTTGTCGAATATAAGTAGTACAAATTGGATACCGGTATGGGTCATATTTTTTATCTTGTTGATATTTTCAATAAACTCTCATGAATTGGCTATAAAAATGAAAAAAGGTTTCTTTTGGATTTTTTTTATTGGCGCATCTTTGTATGCAAGCACCAACGTTATGGCAAAAATGCCATCACAATTTATATACTTTAACTTTTAAATAACATGAAAAAATTTGTTTTTCTAGCCCTAGCCAGTGTATTGTTGTTTTTTGGACTTCATGTAATTTACCTGATTATGTTTTATTCTGTACCAAAAACAACAGCATGGACCAATAACTGTCTGATTAAGAAAGAAAATATTGCCTTGTCCTTGTCTTGCCCAAAGATTATTTTTACTAGCGGAAGCAACACGCTGTTTGGCCTAAGAGCAATTGATGTTGAAAAAAATATTAAAATACCGAGCGTCAATTTAGCCGTCCACGCTGGCCTGGAGACCGATTACATTCTTTATCGGGCAAAAAAAGTTCTAAAACCTGGGGATACGATAGTTTTAAGCTTTGAATACGAAGATATACTATGGAATGGCTCATATAGCGAGATTAGGGTTGCGCAAATACTTACGCATGACCAAGAGTACATGAAACTACTTTCTATAAAAGAGAGGCTATCTCTGTATAAGAACTTGACATTTTTTGACATATCCAAAAGCGTAAAGCAAAAACTAGAGAAAGTATCAGAAAAGTCATACCATTCTTCAACCCTAAACGACAGGGGTGATGAAACATATAACTATGATTCCCGGGTCAATGGTAAGTCGGCATCTATGATGATGCTTTATCAAACGGCCGGAAGTAATGCTTCGGCAGTCATCAATGAAATTGATGATACTTTGGATGAATTGAGTAAGGAGTTGCCTAAGGGATTGGAGTTTATTACCATGAGTGATACGAACCGGTTCCTATATGCTT
>CALJKN010000127.1 GCA_937973585.1 uncultured Helicobacteraceae bacterium | reverse complement strand
GGCGATAATTTTTTGCCGCTAATACAGCTAATCCATGATAACGACTCTTCTATATTTGAGGAGTACGAATCAGAATACAAAGTGCGCATAGCAAAACGGCTCACAAAAGAGGCGGATATTATTAAATTTTACTCCAATCCATTAGAAGATTTGCAAAGCTCCGACAGTGCTATTTTTAAAAAGCTAAAAACATGCGTCGAAGAGAGATTTTATAAGACTATTACGGTTACAAGAGGCAAGAGCACAACATACAAAGACGCAAAGTGCCTAAAGCTGATATTTTCAAAAGGAAACTGGTATCTAGCGATAGAGACAGATACACAAGAGCTAAAACTAATCAGGCTTTCGTTTATAACAGCCCTAAATCACCCATCCAATACAAAATCTTCATCATTTCAAAAAAGCGTTTTAGACAAATACCAAAATTATTTTGATACGTTTCAAAACCCTTTTTCTACCAACGACAAAAAGCAAACCGCAACTTTATTGGCATCTCCGGAGATTGCTATATACTTCAAAAGCGATATGAAACCGTTTTTCAAATCCCAAAGATACATCGAGACGCTAGGTGACGGCTCTATAAAATTCAAAGTTAATTTTACGCAATTTATGGAGATAAAACCTTTTATCAAAGAGTGGTCTCCGCATATATCCGTCATTGAGCCGGAGGAGCTAAGGCAAGATATCATCTCCGATATGCAATCTTTCATCAATAAATAATCCTAAAAATACAAAAACTACGCATCAGGGGCAATTTTTGACCCCAACCCCCGTTATAATTTCGGCAGATTTTGCAAAGGAGGTCTAGGATGGACAAGGTACTACCCGTAGTCATCACGGCATTGGCAACTGTCGCAGTTGCTATCGTCAATGCCAACTGCAAGTGCTCCAAGTAGGTAAGCCAGAGGCGGCCGTGACGGCCTAAATTTCTTCCTTAGCTCCGTTTTTTGTCCGTTTGATATGCGAATATACCATCATAAAATCTTACAAAGGAGGTTTGAAATGCCTGTTTTACTCGTTCTTCTTCCGGCTGTTATGGCTGTTCTCGAAGCTATCAACGATTGCAACCGGAAATGTGATTCCGAGTAGCCAGCCCGAGGCGGCCATAACGGCCTATTTTGTTTTTTACATCTAGGAGGTTTTTGATGTTTGATTTTCTTTGTGACTTGGCCGAGATCATTTTGGATGGGTGCCCATTTGGTCGCAAGCCGCCGTATTTTTGATGTTTTGGCTTTTGGTGACCCTTTTGGGTCTTTGGTTGTTTTTACACTTTGATGGGAGGGATAGATGTTAGTCGTTTCATCTGTAGCGGTCAAAGCTGCAGCCGCAGTATCCAATGCGACTGTAGCCGTAGATCGCAAATCGCTTTTGTAGTCAGCCCGAGGCGGTCTTAACGACCTTTTTCTTATTTTTCGGATTTTTTCTTAATAATTTCAAATCCCGCTTTTTTTGGAACTTTTGGGCGTTCTATTATTTCGATTTTTCTATCTACGCAAAACTCCTCATAGCTTTTCAAAAATCCATCTATTGTATTTTTGTAATCAGATATCTTGCCTGTAGAGTTTGCATGCAAAAGGTCGTTTCTTGTGGTAGTCAGCTTGCTAATAAATTTTTTAAATTTTTTAAATTTCTCTTCATTCATAGCTTCCTTGATACTATCGGATAAACGCTGCGCTTGAGTACCGTCAAAACCCAACTCTTCCCTGAAGTTACTTTCATGGACAATCATATTTTTAAAAGCGCTAGATAATGCATAAAAGTTATGAGTCTTATGCGACTCTTTTTTCTCGATTTTAGCCTCTATTGCGATTATTTCGTCTCCAAATATCTGCTTAGCCATACTCTTTACGTAAAGCCCGACCCCCTCGTTCAGTATCGCTAGACTATTGCTATAGTACCCTCTCTCAAAAAGCGCTTTTGAGATGTCGTAGTAAGATTGGTATCGCTTTTTACCATCCACTGCAAAGCTTTTGCTTATGAGGCTTTTCAGCGCCTCCAGATCTCTCGTAAATGCAGATGTTCCAAACTCTTTTATCGCACAGTCTATCTCTTTTATCAGCCCTTCGGAGCTTTTGCTAACCAGACTCTCCAAAGACAACGACAAAATATCGCCGGAAAACTCTTTCATGGCTTTTATTAGCCCTTGGAGCTTTGGAGCGCTTATATCTATATGGTTTGAGATGGTGAAGTTATCTTTGAAGTTAGTAACTACAAAGGCGAAACTAGCCAAATCGACATACTGTTTTAGGTCTATAACTTCATACTCTTTAAATTGATCTATCTCTTTCGCAAAAAGTATTTTTGAGATTTTGCTACTATTGCCTAGCCCTCTGATTATCACGTCTATAATCATCAAAATAGGTAAATGCCTAAACCCGTGAGAGACGTCCACGATTACTTCATCGTACCTTGTCATTATTTTGTCGATAGTAGAAAAAACCGCCTCAAAGTCATTCACATCATCTAGCAATCCACGCTGATCGTCAAACACTATATTTTTTATACCCTCTGCCTCAAGAACAATCTCTTGCGCCTGTTTTGCTTCTTTTGTATACAAAGGCTCTATTTTATACTCCGGACTGTATTTTTTTATAAGCGTCGGAAATATATTGTAGTTTTCAATAGTTTTGCCGTCAATAGTATATAAGCATTTATCGGCCACTTTATTTTGTTTTACGCCGCTCATCCCCAAAATCGTTATAACGGCCTTTTTATTTTGGCTCATCGTTTCCCCCTTTTTAGTATTTTCTAAAGATACAATGCTTAAATTCGCTGACTTTATGCACCACTCCGTCTTTTAGCTCTTCCGTAGACACTCTAGATCGGAAGAGCGTC
>CALJKN010000126.1 GCA_937973585.1 uncultured Helicobacteraceae bacterium | reverse complement strand
ATAACTATGGATAACAGACGGATCCTTAGCCTCTTGCTCAACCGCTTTCATGAATTCTACGTCGGCTCTATCGTTTTCACCGAGCGCCTGCAAAAACATAGCATGTTCAAACGCCTTATTCTTACTCACTTTTGCCGCCGTCGTAGAACTCTCTATGAACAGATTCGTTTTTGATTTTTTTGGTTCCGGCAGAGATTAGCTCCTCGTACCTTTGTAAATCGATATTTAACTTTAATAGAGTGGCCTCTATATCCGCATTTGTCGCTTTTGCGTTTAGGGCGTACATCTCTTTTTTTGTCAATCTTTTTTTGAGGATAACGGCAAGCTCCTCCTCACCTTTTAGCACACCCCTCTCACCGAGTACCGACACTATTATCTCTTTTGCCGCCAAATCAGAAATTTTCAATTTTATCCTTTTTTATGCTTCCGAAATTTTCTCTATTCCGTAAAAAATAACAGCCAATAAAGCCACTATCGCAAAAATTGTAGCAGCTATCGCCAAGTTCATTACAAATCCTTTATTTCTTTTGTTATTTTTGAAATTTTCATAAAAATAATCAGCAAAACCACGGATAAGAAAAATATCCCGCCTATGCCAAGCCACGTCCAAATATCAAGCTTATTAGATTCAAGCCTGTTAACAATAGAACCGATCAGCAATACAGCGGCACCAAACAAAAGACTAAGGAGAACCCTTAGCGTGTTTAATATCTCTTTTATTTCGTCTATTCTAGCCATACCCTATTATATCAGACGCTAAAATAATGTATTATTTTTTCATATTAAACAATGCTACAGCTAAAAATGCAAGCATGCATCCGATTAGAGTAGACGGGGCAACCCCTTCACCGTATACCGCCATACTGGAGAGTATCGCTCCAACCGGGACGATAAACATAAATACTCCGGTCTTTGAGGCTCCGACTTTTCCGGATGAGATAAAAAACAAAGCGGTACTAAAAGTCCCCGGAATCACGCCGACAAAGATAATTGCCGCCCAAAACGTAGAGTCATACTCCAAAAAATCAAACGGACGGTGCGGTAATGCAAAAAGCATATTGACAAATCCGGTGATTGCGAATACAACAAGCGTATAATACATTGGATCGGCTCTTTTTGTCGCTTTTTGGGAGATGACGGTCACTATCGACCACACTACGGCACACCCCAAAAAGTACGAGCTATCAACACTCAAAAATGCAAACCCGTCAAAAGGGACACGAAGGAGTAACAAAGCCCCAAAGATACCGACCACAAGGGCAAACCCCTGCTTGATGGAGACTGCAAGCCTCAAAAAAGCGATGGAGATAAGATAGGTAAAAATCGGAGACAAAGCGGTAACCATAGTCCCGCCGTATCCCGCCTGTCCGTGAGAGAGTCCGGCAAAAAAAAGATAGTTGAAAAGCGAGGTAAGCAAGCCGCTAGCCGCCATATACCCATACCCTACTCTATCGCTCTTCATCGGGATCTTCATCCAAATAACAACCGGAATAATAGTCAAAAACGATATGGCATACCGCCAAAAAGCGGCAACCTCGGCATTTGAATGCTCAGCCGCCACCTTGCCCACAGTCCACGCCACACCCCAAAAGAGCATAGCAACAACCATCAGGACGTAATACTTTGTATTACTTTCGCTCCGTTGGTTCACGATAGGTTTTCCTGCATTTTGACTAGCGTTCTCATTGTTATCTCAATATCTTCTTTACTTATTCCATCAAACAATGAGCCGCCTATTTCAACGCCAAGAGCCTGAAGGGCGGGTGCTAACTGGGCGGCTTTTTGCGTAGCCTCAACCAGATAGGCTCTCGCATCCTCCGGATGATCTATTTTTTGTATCAAATCTTTGGATATCAACCTTTTTAGTGTCACGCACATATTTGACGGTTCCGCTCCGGTCACTTCACACACTTTTGACTGGGTCATCGCACCTTTTTCAACCAATGTCAAAATAATCGCCCGCTGCTCCGTCGTCAGGTCATACTTTTTCAGCCTCTCGGACATTTTATTTTTTAGTTTTTGCTTTATCCTGTTTATCAGTATCCCTATCGACTCGTCTACATATGGTTGAATCATCTTTTTCTCGCAAAAGACAGCAGTACGTCATAACCCCTGTCTGCTTTTTTGACGGTATGGGCTACCAAAATCACAGGCTCGAAAAAGCCGTTTTCGATATAAAAAGCTTTTAGCTCATTCGGCGAAAAGCCAAAATGGTATACACCGTTATTATCGGCATGAAAACTTCCGTCCTCCTTTGCCAAATCGGCTATCGCTAGCATCCCGCCGCTTTTGAGTGCTTTTGAGAATTTTTCAAACTGCTTTTTTGGATCTTCGATATGGTGCATAGCCATAGCGCTGACGATAACATCAAGCTCTAAAGCCCCAAGCTCAGAGTCAACCTCTAGCAGCATAGACTCGGTATTACCGAGGGAGCCGTCTTTGGCTTTTGCCTCAAAAGATTCAAGCATTTTGCCGGATAAGTCTGCACCGATAAGCTTTTTAACAAACGGAGCGATATGTAGCCCCACAAGTCCCGTGCCGCATCCGAAATCCATTATGCAATCATCTTTTGAAAGCGGTATGTTATCCAGTATTTTGTCTGTTATATTTTTTGCAAGACCCAGTCGAAAGTCACTACTATCCCAATTTTTTGCTATCTCATCAAATCTAATTCTGTTTTCAGTCATTTTAGAACCACCCGCTTATTATTTTGACGCAATTTTTATTGCTAGTTTCCGCACAAACGGAAATATCGTTAGTAGCGTCGGAAAAGCGATAGCATAAGCCAAAAGCCAAGCTTGCATCCAGATATGGATAAAACCGTCCACAAAACCGAGGTTAATAAATGAAATCACAAACGACATAATAAGACTCATAATACCGGACAAAATAACGGTTTGCACATAATGCAAATATTTTGAAGGCAACATACCGTCCTCCTCTTTTTTTGCATATTGTACAACTTAGTTATTTAAATAACTATTATGTGCATAACTATTGTAAACCTTTGCAATTATATCAACCCCTTTTTCCATCTCCTCAAAGCTCGTATGCGTATAGTTGATTCTAGCCTCACAAGAGAGAGGGCTACCCTCATAAAACTCACCCCCCGGAACAAATACGGCTCCCTCGGCTAGACAGGCATACGCCAGAGCCTTTGCGTCTACGCCGTCCGCAAAAGAGCCGTAGATAAACATCCCGCCCTCTGGCTCCTCAAACCTAAAATCCGGAATTTTGGCTCTCAAAAGACTTGATAGATACGTCGCCTTTTTGCCGTACTCCTCTCTGATTTTCGGAATATGGGAGGCAAACCCGCCGTCCGCCCAAAAGTTGTCGGCTATGGCCTGAGATAGCGTAGAGGTGTGCAGGTCGGCTCTCTCTTTTAGCGCCAATACCGGAGCCAGTAGCTCTTTTGAGGCACGGATCCACCCTAGACGTAGCCCCGGAGCTAAAATCTTTGAGAATGAGCCGACGTGTATGACGTTTGAGGGGGCAAATGAGGCCATAATCGGAAGCCTCTCTCTAAAAAACAGCTCCATATACGCCCCGTCTTCTACGATAATTCCGCCGTTTTTTTCGGCAACTTGTCCGATACGTCGCCTACTCTCTACATCGTATGATTTTCCGGTCGGGTTTTGAAAATCACACATCAGATAACCCCTTTTTGTCTTTAAAAAACTATCGCAAAAAGCGTCTATATCGCCGAGTCTAGCCCCAAAAAGCGGGCAACCGTTTGCCGCAAAAGAGCCTAAAGCCCCAAGATACGCCGGAGACTCAACGGTAACCCCACCCCTAAAATACGCTCTGGACAACAAATCCAGCGCCTGCTGCGCCCCTGTGGTGATTAGTATCTCCTCGTAGCTAGTCTCTACCCCCAATGACGTATAATAATCGGCTATTTTTTGCCTCAGACTCTCTATCCCGCCGCTAACCGAGTATTGGAGCGCCGACGTAGTAGATAGCGCCTTTTGGGTGGCCTCCCTGATCCCCTCTATCGGAAATAGCGACTCGTCAGGCAACCCTCCGGCAAACGAAACGGTATCCGGATTTATAGCCTCCAATATTTCACGTACAAATGACCTCTTCATGATTTACTCCATTATTTTTTGAAAGAATTGTAGAAAAACGGGGAGAAAAAATCTTTATCTAAAAGTACAAAATAATTATCCAAAACTTGCAATTTTATTATCTGTTTTGTACTATTTGAATATGAAAAAAGAGACCAAAAGAGATAGAGCCGACATCGTAAACTCCGTATTGTCCAATATCTATACAAACATCGCAGAGCCTCTGCCGATAGAGGAGTTGGCAAAAGGGAGCGGGGTTAGCGCCCACCACCTGAGCCGTATCTACAAAGAGGAGACCGAAAAAAATATCCACGAGACAATCAAATCCATCAGGCTCCAAAAAGCGGCCAGCCTACTGCTTACAAACAAATATGCGAACATCAGCGAGATAGCCGCCATGTGTGGATACGGCTCTCAGACCTCTTTTATCAAGGCGTTTGCCGATAGATTCGGGTATACGCCGAAAATCTGGAGGGGCGGCGGGTATCTGGAGTATTCAAACCAAATAGTCGCCAGTTCAAAAAGCGCTAGCGCCTCGGATAGGGAGTTTGAGGGCGTGATCCCAAAAATACGAAAAAGCGAACCGATACGGGCGGCATACGTCAGGCACAACGGCTACGGCATATCCATAAAAAACAGCTGGAACAGACTCTACGCATGGGCGCTCCAAAACAATATAGCGCAAAATGCAAGACAAATCGGACTCCACCACGACAATCCGACCGTTACGCCGCTCTCAAAATGTGCATATGTGGCGGCCATAGAGGTCGGGGCAGAGGTGGACGGACACAAAGAGGTCGGGATTTTCGAGATACCTCCATCCGTTTGCGCCGTCTTTGAGATATCCGGCAGATACGGCGACGTACTCCGTTTCATCCGGTATGTGTATCATATATGGCTCCCAAACAGCGGATTTGAGGCAAAGACCCTACCGCCGTATGCCGTCTATAGAAAAAACCATTTTTTGGATATCGATGGGAGCGGCGAATTTGATTTGGAATTTTATCTACCGATTGGCATAATATAGCTTTTTCCATTTTACTGATATAATTATTCGATTGAAAAAAGAATTTTAGACATATCAGTGTGGATTTATATTTTCAACTATTACGCAACAAAGGTATCTCGTGGCAGATGTAAAAAATGGAACTGTTAAATGGTTTAACAGCGAAAAAGGCTTTGGATTTATCGAACAAGAAAACGGCGAAAAAGATATATTCGTACATTTCAGACAGATAAACACAAACGGCAGAGGATACGGTAGAGTATCCCTAGAAGAGGGACAAAAAGTCACTTACACAGTAGGCAAAGGCGACAAAGGGCCTCAAGCAGAAAACGTAACGGCTCTCTAAGACCTAATTTTAGGGCGGACTCCCGCCCTATCTACCGTCTCTTAGATACTCTACGGCAATTTTTTTGGCCTCTACTCCGTTGGCATCGTTGCCTTTTATATTAAAAGCAAATACTTTCGTATGTCCGTTATCCTCCACAAATCCGACAAACCAACCGACACCACCGCAACTACCTGTTTTACCGGCCAACCTATAATCTTTTGAACGCTCAAGGGTCATAATATCCTTTACGGTTTCGACAGCCCTATATGAAAATGGGAGCTTACCCGTGACAAGTCCGGAGAGAAAATCTATCTGTTCGTTTGCCGAAATCCTGAGGCTCCCGCTACCTAACCAAAAATCTATCTGGCTTTTCGAGGTATCCATATTTCCGTATTTAGCGGCGCTCACCCCGTCTTGCATCTTTTTTGCCCCGACACGGCGAGCAAGCTCTTGATAAAACCAAACCGCCGATACCCCGATAGCGGAACGCATATTGTGGTCACGATTCCACGCCGGATACTCTCTGGCTACGCCGTCCCATTTGACCGTCTCGTTCTCATCCTTTACCGCTCCGGTGTCTAGCGATATGATGGAGTTTAAGATTTTAAATGTCGAACAAGGAGATAGCCTCTCATCCGCCCTTTTGTCGTTGTATATCGTCCGCTTTGAGCTGTTGAGGTCTAGGAGCACAGCCGTACCGTCGAAATTAGCGAAGTTTGGCGGGGAGGCGAAGGTTGAAATGGTAAATATAGCGATGAATAATAATCTTAACATGCAGAGCCAAATTTACAACAGTATGTAGCTTTATATATTTTCCTTGTGAATGACATTGCTCTACAATTAGCTTTTTTCGTATTTATAATATTTATTCCACTGGTTTTAATTGGCTTGCATGGCATAGCATGTGCCCCAATTTTATATTTTTTGGCAAAGTATGAAACAAATTTTATAATATAACTATGACTAAAGTCTTTATATTTATAACCTTGCCTATATTTCTCGACATCAACAGTTCGCAATCCACTTGGCAAGCTATTGATTGTAATAGCTTTAGAGCCAAAATAATAAAAAGTGTATGAAATCAAAGCAAATGTATTGCCTTCTCCATTATCAACACAGTCTATTCTTTTTTTAAATCTCGAATCTTTTAAGTACTTTGTAAAACTTATTTTCTCATCTATGCGCATTAAATAAATTATCTTACCATTTCCGCAACTTTCTGTACTATTTGCACCTGTGCCAAGAATCCAATCACCTTTCTCAGCCGTTTCAACTATATTTTTTCTTACTTGCCATCTTTTTTTGAATTTACAATGCACCAATGTGCATATATTATTTTCAGGATTAGGAGCATAACCATGGTCATGCTCAACAACATATGAAAATAGTTTCACAAAACATCCTTTCTAGTTATTATAAATATCTTCTCGCCCCCATCAATCGCCCTCTTCAACTCTACATTTTCTATCTTATCATAAACCACAACATCAAAAAAATAAGGCAGATTGGTCTCTTCTTCGAGAATAT
>CALJKN010000125.1 GCA_937973585.1 uncultured Helicobacteraceae bacterium | reverse complement strand
TGGAAAACGGAAAATTACTGGTAAAAGATAAATCAATCACGGCAGATACGGCAGATACGGCATCTTCTCAGCTTGTAACTATGACGCTAAATGCCCCGGCAAATACCTTTGCGGCAACAACCGGGATAGAGTCTAGCAAAGCAAGCTTTGCAAAAGAGGGGAATACACTAACGGCAAGCGTGCCTCAAATAGTAAAATCCGACAACTCATACGCAAAACCTACGACAAAACTTGTAGATGTAGCAGGGGTTTCTACACTTGTCGGTGAGACGATGCAGCTAAATGTTACTACTACAAGTGGAGCGAGTGAGACGGTAACGATAAATTTCGGTGCAGCAGGCTCGACATTTACGGTAGCCTCTACCGGTAATGTCTATAACATCCTAAATGCAGCATCCCCTCAGGTCTCTACGGCGGCTAACAATGTAACATATCAACAGCTAATGGACGTTATGAGTATGGTGACGGCAGGATCATATCCGGCAACGGTCACTCCGGCGGCACCTACGGCGGCACAGGCGACAGATTACAATAATGCCGTATCATCTGCCCAAAAAGTATCAAACGTCACGATAAGCGACACCGGGGTCATAACTCTAAAAGACAAATTATCTGCAAACACCCAAATGACGCTTGCGATGTTTGATACAGGTGTAAACAACGATTTTTATAGAACGGCTCAGATAAATACCGACAGCATAGTCCTAAACTCAAACAACGCAATAACAGTAGACGACCCGTATGTCAGCTTTTTTGAACAGCTCCAAATGGCCATAGATGCAGTAGACACAGGCAAAACTAGAGCCTCCGATGACGGTTCCGATCCTAGAAATATCGGTATCCAAAATGCTATAACGGCGATAGATCACGTCCTTGACCATCTAATCAGAAAACACACGGATGTCGGAGCCACAAGCAACGAATTTCAACTAACGCACGACAGAGCCGAATCTCTAAAAATAAACGTCAAAACGGTTAAATCTGAAGTACTAGATACAGACATAGCAGAGGCGTATTTGGAGCTAACCCAAAGAGTTCTTTCATATCAAGCGATGATGTCAACTGTCAGCAAAATCAACGGTATGTCTCTCGTAAACTACCTTAGCTAGGGTAAAAAACCTACTTTTTGTTATAATCGGGGTAAAAAAAGGATACCCCATTATTTATCGGGATATAGGTTTTTTGGGCGGAATCGCCCTTTTATGTTATCTTGCATTTTCTACTATTATAGGCTCCGAGTCGCTTGTCGGCAGTTTTGGAGCCTCTTTTTCCGCTAAAAATATATATCTTTTCGGCTTTTTGGCATACGTCTACCCGTTTGCCCTCATATACGCCACATACTCAATCTACAAAAACAAGACTATAGATTTCAAAAGGGCTTCGTTTGCCGTATCGGTAGCGGTGCTGTTTGTTTTGTTTATGATGCTCCAATCCACAGTTTTTAAGGATTCGAGATACGAAGGGGTGTTAGGTTCTTCGATGGTTGAGGGGATGATCCCGATTATCGGACAGGGAGGTTTTTGGATTGTCTGGTCGGCCGCATTTTTGCTCTCGGTTGCCCTTTTGGCTGAAGAGAGCGTCGATAGATTGGTTAGAAAAATACTGTCAAAAATAGGTGATTTCTTTGCAAAGCTAAAACCTAGCAAAAAAACGGAAGAACCGCAAAAGCCGCAGCAAGAACCAAAATACGAAGAGGCCGAATATAGATACGATGAGGCTCCAAAAAACGTATACATCCCAAAAGCGCAAAAAAAGCCGGAGCAAAGACCGGCAGAGGCCGAGGATATGCTAATCGGCGATGAGCCCCCTTTTGATACCGATGAGACGGAGCAAAAAGAGGAGAAGGCAGAGCCTAAAAAACAGAAAAAACAAAAAAAAGAGAAAGAAAACGACGTTGAGATAGTAACGGAGCTAGAAGAGAACAAAGCCCTACTGGATACGATAGAGATTGGAGAGAGCGAAAAGCCGAAAGGGTGGAAGCTCCCGCCGTCCGATATATTTGCAAAACCGGCACCCAAAAAAAACGAGATCAACGAAGACGAGATAGATGAAAAGATAAAAGAGCTGATAGAGAAGCTAAAACGGTTCAAAATCGAAGGGGATGTAATCCGGACGTATGCGGGGCCGGTCGTTACGACTTTTGAGTTCAAGCCCGCCGCACATATCAAAGTCTCCCGTATTCTGACCCTTCAAGACGACATAGCCATGGCTCTAAAGGCGCAAACCATCAGGATTCAGGCTCCAATCCCCGGAAAAGACGTGGTGGGGATAGAGATACCGAATCGTGAGATTGAGACTATCTACATGAGAGAGCTAATCGAATCGGAACTATTCAAAAAATCACTCTCCCCTCTTACCCTTATTTTGGGTAAAGACATAGTCGGAAACCCGTTTGTAACGGATCTAAAAAAACTCCCGCACCTACTAATAGCCGGAACTACCGGAAGCGGAAAATCGGTCGGTATCAACGCTATGATACTCTCGCTTTTATACAAAAACTCACCAGATGAATTGCGTCTCGTGATGATAGACCCGAAAATGCTCGAATTTTCAATGTACGACGGGATTCCCCATCTTTTGACACCGGTAATCACAAAACCGAAACAGGCGATAAACGCTCTTGCCAATATGGTGATGGAGATGGAGAGACGGTATTTTCTGATGAGTAAAACGAAAACAAAAAATATCGAAAACTTCAACGACAAAGCAGCCAGCGTCGGAGAAGAGAGATTGCCGTATATCGTCGTAATCATCGACGAATTGGCAGATCTGATGATGACTAGCGGCAAAGAGGTTGAGATTTCAATCGCCAGACTGGCGCAAATGGCAAGAGCCGCCGGAATCCACCTCATAGTAGCCACACAACGCCCTAGCGTCGATGTCGTAACGGGGCTTATCAAAGCCAATCTACCGTCCCGTGTAAGCTTCAAAGTCGGCCAAAAAATCGACAGTAAGGTCATCATAGACCAGATGGGAGCCGAGAGCCTACTAGGTCGAGGCGATATGCTATTTACCCCTCCTGGAATGAGCGGTGTTGTGAGGCTTCACGCCCCTTGGAGTAGCGAAGTTGAGATTGAAAAAGTAGTAGATTATCTAAAGGCTCAAAGAGAGGCCGACTATGACGAGAGCTTTTTGGAAGAGCCGAGAGCCCAATCGGACGGCGGCGGCGGAGAGTATAACGACGGCGAATTGGACGAGATGTACGAAGAGGCAAAAAACATAGTCCTAACAGAGAGAAAAACATCCATCAGCTACATCCAAAGAAGGCTACAGATAGGCTACAACAGAGCCGCCAGAATCGTCGAACAACTGGAAGCCATGGGGGTGCTTAGCGCCGCAAACAATAAAGGGAATAGAGAGATATTATAAAAAAAGCTCAAATCTTGAGCTAAGCCCAAAATTAGGTCTTCGGCAGACAGCCCACGCCGCTAGCGGCTTTTTTGGGCGGCTCTTGACAAATGTGAGATAAAAAAATATAATGTCAATTAAATTTATAAAGTTACTAAGGATTGAACTTGAGAGGCTTTAATACAAAAGCGGTTCATGTTGAGTACGGACGCAAAGACCCGTATGGGGCGCTAAACTTTCCGGTTTACGACGGGGCGGCGTTTGAGTTTGAGGATTCAGATACCATAGAGAGCGTTTTTAACGGGACAACCCCCGGTTTTACATATACCAGAGTCGGCAATCCGACGGTCGATTTTTTTGAGAGAAAACTAAAAAATATCTCAAAAGCAAAATACGCTCTGGCTTTCGCCAGCGGAATGGCGGCTATATCGAATACGGTAATGACTATTGCATCAGCAGGTGACAACATCGTATCCTCAAAATACCTGTTCGGACACACCTATTCGCTTTTTGCAAAGACGTTTGCCGGATTCGGTGTAGAGGTAAAAGCTGTAGATTTTTGCGATTTGGATGCAGTCAGAGGGGCTATAGACAAAAATACAAGGGCACTGTTTTTTGAGACAATCACAAATCCGCAACTAGAGATTGCAGATATAGAGGCTCTACGCTCACTCGCCGATGAACACGGGATACTCCTGATAGCGGATACGACCATGACACCGCCGTATCTATCGGACGGTGAGGCTTTGGGGCTTGATCTTGAGGTGATATCTACGACAAAATTTATCTCCGGCGGGGCTACGTCGGTGGGCGGTGCGGTACTGGACTACGGAACATACGAATGGGCAAAAAACCCGTCGCTGAGAGAGTGGGCGCACAAATTCGGCTCCGGAGCTTTTTTTAACAGGCTAAAAAAAGAGGTTTTCAGAAATCTTGGAGCGGCGATCAGCCCTCACAACGCCTACCTGCAAAGCCTCGGTCTTGAGACTATGGCGCTTAGAGCCGACAAGTGTTGTATAAACACCCTCATGCTGGCCAAATGGCTAAAAACAAATGAAAAGGTCGTAGCGGTAAACTATCCTGGGCTTGACGACAATAGGTTTTTCATGTTAGCCGAAAAACAGTTTAGATACCCTAGTTCCGTATTGACGTTTGATCTAGGCTCAAAAGAGGCTTGTTTTTCGTTTATGAACGCCCTTAAAATCGCCAGACGCTCAACAAACCTATGCGACAACAAAACTTTGGTTATCCACCCGCACTCTACGATATACTCTGAGTATTCGGAGGGGCAAAAAGCAGATATGAAAGTAACCGACGGAGTTATCAGGGTATCTGTCGGAATCGAAGATATAGAGGACTTGCTGGAAGATTTCTCCACCGCCCTTGGCTTGATATAAAATTTGCGGGTCTTTCCCGTAAATTTTATAACCCTCAGTTCTCAAAAGAGCAACTAGTTGCGAGAGCAGTCTGCTGAAGACCTAATTTACGGCTTTGCCGAAAATTTGAGAATTAATCAAATGATTCAACTACAAAAAATCTGTTTTTAATGTATAATCACTCACAAGTATTAACATTTACCCGCATTTTACTTACGGTAGCTCAATATGGAAAACGGTAACTTCGATTTTGATTTGTACGGCATTGAGTTATCCCTCATCGAACAATCATACAATCCGGTCATTATCACTACACCCCTACTGGACGGCGAACACCCGAAGATTTTGTATGTCAACTCCGCTTTTTTGAGGATGACGGGATACGGAAGAGATGAGATAATAGGAAAAACCCCTAGAATTCTACAAGGTGAAAAGACCGACAAAAAAACACTCGCAAGGCTAAAAGAGACACTCAAAAAAGAGGAGTATTTTGAAGGGGAGGCGATAAACTATAAAAAAGACGGAACCGAATATTTCGTCCATTGGAATATCTCTCCCGTCTATGACAAATCCGGCAATCTGGCCGCTTTTTTGTCGTTTCAAAAAGACGTTACGGTCACAAGAACCTTGCAAAGACAGTTGTTGCTATTTCGTCAGGGGATTGACCAAAGTGCTGATTTTGTGGCGCTTTTTGACTCATGCGGCAACTACATATACGCCAACAAAGCATATCTGGAGCGAACCGGATACGAGGCGGAGGAGCTAATCGGGCAAAATCCAAGCATCCTAAAATCAGGCAAACACGACAACGTTTACTACTCAAACCTATGGAGCACCGTTTTATCAGGAAAAGCTTTTAGCGCTATTTTTTGCAATAAAACCAAAAACGGCGAATTCTACTACGAAAAGCAGACAATAACCCCGATAGTAGACGAGGATAGTATCATCGGGTTTATTTCGATAGGGAAAAGCTACGATTACGAAAAACAGTTTCACGACGAACTCCAAAACGAGAGTAGACTGGACAAACTGACCGGACTTTTAAATAGAAAAGCACTGGATGAAAAGATAGACGAGGCAATAAAAAGATTTGAGGTCTACGGAGAGCCGTTTTGTCTATTGTTTGCCGATTTGGATAACTTCAAAAACGTCAACGACGCACTCGGACACGATGTCGGCGATACGGTACTAAAAGAGATTGCCGATTCGCTACGGCTAAGCGTCAGAGGGGAGGATGACCTGTTTCGGTACGGCGGGGATGAGTTTGTCTGTTTGATGCACAACACCACCGAACAAAAAGCAAAAGAGGCGGCAAAAAGACTAAGGGACGTGATACTATCTTCAAAATGCCGCTCAGAATACGGAATCGACCTCAGTGTAGGGGTATCCGAATACGGCGGTGAGGCGGTTCATAGCCTGTTCAAAGCTGTTGATAAGCAGATGTATCTGGACAAAAAAAAGCACAAAGAGGAGGGCTAGATTTTTTGGAGGGCTAAAGCAGTTTTGTTTTAAACTACCCGCCAAAAACGGAGCTAAATAATGGGGAAATTTCCCGAATTTAATACGGACTTAAAAGAGCTAAAACAAAGCAGTTTAGAGACTATCGAAAAAAACAAAAAACAGATCGAAAAACTCCTAAAACTAAAAGACAAAACATACAAAAATTTTGTTGCCCCCTACTACGAACTAGGTGAACGGCTGAATTTTTTTATCCAACCTATTTTTCACCTAAACGGGGTAAAAAACTCCTCCAAAACCCAAAAAACGGTAAAACAAATCCTCCCTGCCCTTACCGCATACAGCACCGAAATATCGCAAAACAAAAAACTATATGAGGCGCTAAAAGAGATATACGAAAAAGAACAGGCCACGCTATCGGCTGAAGAGTTGAATGCCCTAAAAGACGAAATCGACGATTTTGAGCTGGAAGGTGTCGCCCTTGAAGACGATAAAAAGCAGAGGATAAAAGAGATCAACGAGGCTCTGAGTGAAATCCAAAACGACTTTAGCCAAAACGTTTTGGACGACACAAACGCTTTTGAGATGATACTGGAAAACGAGGCCGACGTAGACGGGATGCCGGAGCTTGAAAAAGAGAGCGCCAAAACAACAAAAGACGGCAAAACAGTCTACAAATTCACACTCCAACAACCTAGCTACCTAGCCTACCTGACCTATGGGCCAAACAGGGCAAAAAGGGAGGAGCTATACAAGGCGTATTCGACTAGAGGTACAAAAAACGGTGAACTAATCACAAAAATACTAGCCCTAAGAGACGAAAAGGCAAAAATACTCGGCTTTGATTCGTTTGCCTCATACTCATTGGCGACAAAAATGGCCTCTTCCCACTCTGAGGTTTTGGAGTTTTTGCGCTCTTTGGCCGCAAAATCAAAAGTCGGAGGACAAAAAGATTTTGAAGAGCTAAAAGGGTTTGCCGCAAAAGACGGGAATACCGATTTGCAAAGCTACGATACGGCGTTTTATTCGGAGAGGCTGAGACGTGAGGCGTTTGATATAGACGAGGAGTATTTTAAACAATATTTTGAGCTAAATTCTGTTCTTGACGGGATGTTTGAATTTTTGAAAAATATGTTCGGGATAGAGTTCAAAGAGGTTTCGGCCAAGCTATGGGATAAAGGGGCAAAAGCCTTTGATATGTATGAGAATGATGTAGTATCCGGCAGACTCTATATGGATTTGTGCGCCAGACGGGACAAAAAAGGCGGCGCATGGATGGACAACTGGCTAAACGCCCATATAGACGTCAAAGACAAAGAGGTGTTGCCGGTTGCGTTTATCGTCTGCAACTTCCCGAAACAAACCAAAAAAACCCCTTCCCTGCTCAGACACTACGACATTGAGACGTTGTTTCACGAGATGGGTCACGCCCTCCACCACCTCCTCTCAAAAAACAAGGTTCCGACGGTATCGGGCGTAAACGGGGTTATGTGGGACGTGGTTGAGTTTCCGTCACAGTTTTTGGAAAACTTTGCCTACAAAAAAGAGGTTCTAAAGATGTTTTCGTACCACTACAAAACAAAAGAGCCGCTAAGCGACGAGGATATAGCGAGATTGCAAAGAGCCAGAAACTTCCAATCGGCGATGGGGATGCTCCGTCAACTGGAGTTTGGGATATTCGATATGCGTATCCACTCCACCCAAACGGACGAGGCCGGAGCCGAAAAGATACTAGGAGAGGTAAGAGACGAAGTAGCCGTAATCAGGCCGCCTGAGTACAACAAATTCAAAAACTCGTTCTCCCATATATTTTCAGGTGGATACGCCGCCGGATACTACAGCTACAAGTGGGCAGAGGTGCTGAGCGC
>CALJKN010000124.1 GCA_937973585.1 uncultured Helicobacteraceae bacterium | reverse complement strand
AAGGAATACAGAGACTTTTTTTCGGCTCTTATATCTTATTTCGATAAAAATAATTTCAAAATTTTAGGCAAACCGCAAGACTTTATATTTCCACAATCTCTTTTTTATGACACATCGTATCACTTGAATAATGAGGGAATGACCATCAGAACACAAAAAATTATTAGCTTGCTCAGAAAGCATGGCTATGGCGAGCCTCACACCCCGTCGATGTCGCCGAGATAGAGGCCTTAAAAAAATAGCAATATATTTATTTGACAACTTGACAAACAAATGCTAAAATCTTCCAAAAACTAAAGCGAGCATAGATGCAAACAATACAAGTCGGAAAGCTAAAAAGCGAGTTCTCTTCTATCATAGAGCAGGTACAAAAAAATGGTGAGAGCTTTGTCGTGGAGTTTGGTAAGCAGCATAAAAAAGTAGCCGTCATATCTCCGTACATTGAAGAGCCAAAGCAAAGAGTCTTTGGACAGCTGAAAGGCAAACTAGTCATCCCTGATAACTTCAACGACGAATCGGACGAAATCAACGAAATGTTTTACGGCAAATAGATGAAAATTATCGTAGATACTCATATATTTTTGTGGCTACTAAACGAGCCTGAGAAGGTAAGTCAAAAATATATGAAACACCTTGAAAACACGGAAAATACTATATATCTAAGTTCGATTAGCGTAGCGGAACTGATGATAAAAAAATCAATAGAAAAGTTGGAATTTGACTTTGATATACTAAGCGTTACTGCGCAGATGGGACTAGAAGTACTACCTTTTGAAGGTATGGATGCTATAGGGCTAGGCGCATTGCCGTTTCATCACAAAGACCCGTTTGACAGGATGATAATATCCCAAGCGCTGTCAAAAAATTATCACATTATCAGTGATGACAATAAATTTTGTTTGTATGATTGTAGGCTGATATAAGAATAACCCTCCAAAGCCAGAAGGCTTCAGAGGGCAAAACAAGGAGTGAAGGTGAATTATCTAACTAGGTCGAAGAAGTAGTCAGTTTTTGCGATGCTGTTTGTCTCTTCGTCTAGTTTGTCTAGAACTTTGTTTACTATCCAAGATAGTAGGTTGATACCACCCTCGTATCCGTGGATAGAGTATCTGTGTGTGTGGTGTCTGTCGAAAATCGGGAAGCCTATTCTGATTAGAGGGATTTTAGTGTCTCTCTCTAGCTCTTTACCGTAGCTGTTTCCGATCATGAAATCAACCGGCTCAGTAAATAGGAAGCTTCTCATGTGCCATAGGTCTTTTCCAGCCCATACATGGCAGCTATCTTTTGCAGGGCAAGTATCGAGAAGAGCTCTCATCTCTTCAGCCCAACCCTCAGGAGCGTTGTGGCAAAGAACGTGTGTCGGCTCAGCACCCATCTCTATTAGGAAAGATACCATCCCTAGTAGGAAGTCAGGGTCACCCCAGATAGCGAATTTTTTGTCGTGCATATACGGGTAGCTATCTTGCATAGCATCAACAAGTCTACCTCTAGCAACAGTAAGCTCGGCTGGAACCGCTTTTCCAGTCAATTTTGAAAGAGCCATTACAAATTCGTCAGTCCCTTTAAGACCGATTGGATTGCTTAGGTGAGTTTCTTGTTTGTACTTGTTTTTCAAGGTTTTCATAATTTTTTTAGTAGCGTATTTTTGAAGGCTGATTGTAGCCTTAGAGTTTACGCTATCTTTTAGGTCGGCTAGACTTGTTCCGCCAGAGAACATTTCATAGTTACCGGCAGGCATATCCCATTGTTCGCTCACATCACCTAGAGTGATTGTAGGGCCGAACATTTCAGCCATTTTTTTGACTTCTCTGATGCTTCCAATATAAGTTTCAAAACCAGGGAGAAGGTTGATTCTCTCAGTTTTTTCACCTGTTTTACCCATTTGGGTAATCATTGAGAACATCATATTTTCGTAGCCTGTTATGTGCGAACCGACGAAGCTAGGTGTATGCGCATAAGGAACAGGGAAGTCTTCAGGGATTGAACCGGCTTCTCTTGCATTTCCTATAAACGCCTGAAGGTCATCGCCGATAACCTCTGCCATACAAGTTGTAGAAACGGCTATCATTTCCGGTTTATACATCTCGTAGCAGTTTTGAAGACCGTCTACCATATTTTTAAGACCGCCGAAAACCGCTGCATCTTCTGTCATGGAGTCAGATACAACCGGAGTCGGCTCTTTGAAATGTCTTGTAAAATATGTTCTAAAGTATGCGGTACAACCGTGAGAACCGTGTACAT
>CALJKN010000123.1 GCA_937973585.1 uncultured Helicobacteraceae bacterium | reverse complement strand
GAGCGCAGTTCGTTTAGAAATTCGTGTGATTTTGAAATTCTGTCGTAGGCTTCCCTGATTTCACGAAACGGCTCTTCAAGCTCGGGCGGTATGAACGCTCCGCCAAATCTACCGAAAAATCCGTTTTCGTCGGGCATTGATTCCAAATATGGTTTTTGTTTTTGCATTGTCACTTCCAGATATTTTGTTGATTTTTCATATTATCAATATTTGAATAACAAAATTGTTAGAAGAAGTGGTGTGAGCGTTGCCGCTCTATTGTTTTTCTTGAAATACAAAAAACCGTTTAATATGTTAATATAATCGTTTTGAATACTTGCATGGTTTTGATTTGACGGATAGGCGGTGAGGCGATGGCGTTTTGCGAATCTATAGTTGACGGACTGCTGACCGTTGCAAAAAAAATACCGTTTTGGATTTTTGTTCTTATTGGAACCCTGTTTGCTATTTTGATTGCATTTGCTATTTTTTTCGTCTCCTACTACGTGATTACCGGCCAATACCTATCCGATACTTTGATTTTTCTGGGGATTCTGACCCCACTCATAACCGCCTTTATATGTTTTTACCTAACCGCAAAAATTATCCAAAGACTAATAGCTGCCGAACAGGGGTTGTCAGAATATAGTGCCACTCTTGAGTGGAGGATAGAGGGCGAGGTCAAAAAGAGAGAATCAAAAGAGTTGATGCTGGAGAGGCAGAGCAGGGCGGCTCTGATGGGTGAACTGATGGGAGCCGTAGCTCACCAGTGGAGACAACCGCTAAACGCTCTGGGCATTATGATTCAAGATGTCAGGTTTGCATACGACGAGGGTGAGCTTGGGCGCAAATACATAGACGAGTTTGTTGACGGCTCCATGAAACAAATCGGATTTATGTCAAAAATTATCGATGATTTTAGGAACTTTTTCTCTCCGGATAGCCAAAAAGGGGATTTTTTACCCAAAAGAGGGATAGAGGGGGCATTGCTTGTCATAACGCCGGAGCTTTTAAAATACGGGATCAAAATCCACACGGACATAGAATACGAAAACCAGATCGTCGGCTATGAGAGAGAGTTTAAGCAGATACTTTTGGCGCTACTCACAAACTCAAAAGACGCAATAGTCGAAAATGTGTCGATAAAACGGGAGATATCGATATCGTTAAAAGAGGACGGGGATTTTGTGGTTGTAAGCGTAGAGGATACGGGTGGTGGTATAGACGAGGGGGTTTCGCACAGGATATTTGAGCCGTATTTTTCTACAAAGCCGCAAGGCAAGGGTGTGGGAATAGCTCTTTACATGGCAAAGCAGGTGATTGACAGGCATCTAGGTGGCGATATATCATTTTTTAATACCGAATACGGTGTTTGTTTTACCGTTAGGCTGCCAAAGCATGGAGAGGCAGTTCGATAATAAATCTAGCTCCGGATCCGACGTTTTCCACGTTTATGGTTCCGCCCATATTTGACTCTATTATCATTTTTGATATGTATAGACCGATACCCGTCCCTTTTCCCTCCTCTTTTGTAGAAAAATAAGGTTCAAACACCCTTCCCACTATATCCTCCGATATCCCTCCGGCATTATCTTCGATTGATACTACAAATCGGTTGTTTTGGATAGATTCGGTGACGATTATTGACGGAGATTGTGTTTTGTTCTCCAAAAAGGCATCCTTTGCATTATTGAGGATATTTAGTATCACTTGCCCGAACTCTTTATCGTATCCCTCTACTGCCCCTTGCGACTTTGATACCGTGATTTGTATGTTGTTATTTTTTAGCTGTACACTCAAAATATCTATAATCTCTTGGATTTTCATCGCCGGAGCAAAAATCGTTTTCTCTTTATCAGGTTTCAGGAAGTTTCTGAAATCGTCTATTGTTTTTGACATAAAGTTTATCTGTTGCATCGCTTTTTTGACAAACTCTTTTATATACTCTTCGTTCATATCGTTGTCGGCGTATGTAAATGCGGTGTCTTGAATCATAATCCCCAAAGAGTTGAGCGGTTGCCTCCACTGATGGGCTATGGCACTTATCATCTCCCCCATGGATGCTATTCTGGATTGCTGTATGAGCATATAGTCCTTTTGCCTTAGCTCCTCGACCCTTGCATTTACCTCTCTTTCCAGATTTTTATTTAACTCCTCCAGTTTTTGCATCGCCTCGGTTAGGGCTGTGATGTCCGACATTATCCCTACTGTCATGCGGCTGTGTTTTAGGGTGATGTGGGAGAAAGCGGTATTAAATATCTTTGTGCCGTTAGTCGTCTGTACAATCTCTTTTGTCGCATGGATGCTGGAGCTATCTTTGAGTCTGATTTTTGCCAGAGGTGAGTTCGTGAACTCGGCATCATAGGAGTCGGTGATCTTTGATTTGTCTGCCCCGTAGAGTCTTGAAAACGAGTCGTTGACAAGGGCGTATTTGTTGTTTGCGTATTTGACAAACATCGGATTCGGGGACGATGAAAACAGAGCCTCCAAAATCTTTTGTGCAATATCGAGATGGAGTCTCGAGGTGACGTTTCTTTGTATATACATGAAAACGGCGATTGCCAAAAGAGCCAAAGATGCTATTTTGAAAATCTCAAACGCCCTGACACTTTTTAGTATTTGCGGTTCAAGCGACCCTAAAACAAAATTGACCTCATAGTTAAGCCCAAGCCAGCCGAAAAAAACTATACAACATACCGAGTATGCTGCAATACCGCCGGATGAATAGTTCGAGGCAACCCCAAACATTAACCCTTTTGAAGTGTTGATTTTTCTCCACAACCGCCACATGCTATATGCCGTACCGATAGCAAAAAAGGCCCTCAAAAGCTGAATCGGAAG
>CALJKN010000122.1 GCA_937973585.1 uncultured Helicobacteraceae bacterium | reverse complement strand
AGGTATATGAAGAGTCATTTTGAACTATAACCTTATAGTCCTAGGCGGTGGGGCGGCTGGGATGATGGCGGCTATCACGGCTGCACAAAGCGGCAGATCCGTTATGTTGATTGAAAAACTAGACAGAGTAGGGGCAAAGCTAAAAGCAACCGGAGGGGGGAGATGCAATCTCACAAATACCCTAGAAAATACCGAATTTGCGTTGAGATTTGGCAAAAACGGCCGCTTTGTACTGGACGCTCTCAATGTCTTTGACTCCAAACAGTTGATATCTTTTTTCTCCTCCATAGGTGTCGATACCCATTCGCCGGACGGCTTTCGTGTATTTCCGCTCACCCACGACTCCACGTCGGTTGTATCGGCTATGCAAAACCGTCTTTGTGCGCTCGGCGTAGAGGTCAGATACCAAACCAAGGCCGACGGACTACTGGTGAGCGACGGTGTGATATCCGGAGTATCGGCGGCGGGAGAAACCTACAAGGCAACCAATGTCATCGTAGCACTAGGGGGCAAGGGGTATCCGATGCTTGGGACGGAGGGGGATGGATTTTTGATTGCAGGCTCCGTCGGGCACAAGGTAAACACTCCGTATCCGGCGATGCTTCCGCTAAAAACAAAAGAGGGTTGGGTCGCCTCGTGTACCGCCGATACGATACCGAAAGCAAAAATCCGGATAGATCTACCAAAATACAAAAAACTTTTTGCCGTCGGTGATTTGATATTTACAAAAAACGGCATCAGGGGCCCCGTCGTTTTGGACTTTGCAAAAGAGATAACCCCGCTTTTGGACGATATGGGTGAGGTGCCGCTGATAGCTAATATCTCAAAAGCTAAAAATATAGAGGAGGCCAGAGTCGCCGTCTCCTCCAAAAACGCAAAAACACACGGCGGGAGCGTTGCGGAGGCGTTATCCGCCGTATTGCCTCTCTCCGTGGCAACAGCTATATCATCGTTTTACGGGGTTGACCCGAACGGGCGGTACTCGGCGCTTGGGGGTTCCGATAGGGATATGCTGTTGTCTCGATGTGTAGATACTCCGCTAACGGTAATCGGCCACGACGGATTCAAAAACGCCATGATAACGAAAGGCGGAGTGTCGCTAAAAGAGATTTGCCCAAAAACCATGCGTAGCAAACTCATAAACGGCCTCTATTTTTGCGGAGAGGTCGTCGATATAGACGGTCCTTGCGGCGGATACAACCTACAATGGGCATTTTCGAGTGGGTATGTGGCCGGACTATTGCAACCGTAAGTTGGCGTTAATGCAATTTAATATCCTCTGAAATTTTATATCTGCCTAAAAATTAATCAAACATTTTTGTAAGATTGTCATATTTGGGATTAGAATATCACCATTCTTTTTCATGGAGTGGTGATATGCTAAAGCAGGGGCAGGTACAAAAACAAACCGTCAGGCTCTCTATGAAGCTTTGGCTTCCGATTTTGGAGAGCTCTCTAACAGAGCTTGCAAAAAGCGTAGACGAGATGTCGGCCTCAAACCCGTATGTCGAGGTAAAAAAAGGGCTTGAAAACG
>CALJKN010000121.1 GCA_937973585.1 uncultured Helicobacteraceae bacterium | reverse complement strand
GACAAGCTTTTTGTGTACGAAAAGGCAAAGCACCATCCGGATATCCCAAAGGTCGTGTCGTGGTGGAGACAGTTTCTGACTATGCTGGCTGTGAGGGGCGAAAAATTTGATTTTTGCGTAGGATTACGGAGCTCTTTTAGCCGCTCAAACGCATCTTTGGTTAGATGGAGCGGGGCAAAAACAAAAGTCGTCAGGCTTCCGCAAAAAACGAAAGATATGAGCCGCTTTGACGCTTTTATAGACGAAGATACGACGGGTAAGCACGAGGTCGCCAATACGTTTGACTGCCTTAGGCATTTCGGTGTTTTGGATAAAGATTATTTAACCTATGTGAATATACCGGAGAGTACCGAAAAATCGACCCTCCAAAGACTCCAAAGCGCAGGATTTGAACCGTCAAAATACGTTGTTTTTCACATATCATCAAGACTGCCTGTGAATAGATGGAAAATTGATAAATTTTTAAAATTGGCATCGCTCATATCGGTCTATGCGGGGCTAAAAGTAGCAGTAACGGGAGCGCCGAACAGCGACGAGGAGAGGGTGGCTCAAACTCTATTTTGTTCAGACAGAGTGAGGTATTTTACAACATCGTCATTGGCCGAACTTGGGGTTATGTGCAAGCACTCAAAATGTTTTGTGACGCTTGACGGCGGCGCAATGCACTACGGAGCGGTATTCGCCCCGTCGGTCGTTGCGATATTCGGAAAAACAAACGTAGATACATGGAGACCGTACTGCCAAAATGCGGTAGTCGTCGCCTCTGAGTCAAAAGTAGCCGACGACGTAGCGGTAGAGACGGTGTACAAAAACCTTACGGATATGCTCCGATAGGGTTTTAGCTGTGCGATATTAGATTAAACCTGATAGTCTCAAAATCCTCCCTAAACCCCTCTACAAACTCCAAAGACATATCATCTTCCTCGTGATAGAGCCAATCGACCTCGGTAGCTATACCGTTGTTATCGACAGCGTTTTCTAGCATCGCAAACATATTGTGAAACACTTTTGTACTTGCGCTGTTGAAATACACGAGGTGCATAATCACCTTTACGGTCTCCCCTTGCAGATTTGTGACAAAACCTTTCATCGTATCCAGAATTTTTGTATAAAACGAATCCACATCCTCAGGATACGACTCGCCCTTAAAACTAAAAGCTTTGTTTTGAAAATCAAGCACAATCTCAGGTGTCCCTTGTCCTGCCGGTATGGTTATAGTTTGCATATTTTTTCCTTTGTATTGATTAAAAAGCCCAACAAAAGCCGCTAGCGGCGTGAGCTGTCTGCTGAAGACCTAATTTTCGGCTTTGCCGGAAATTTGAGCATCCATCAAATATAAATTTTGAGATAAAAAAAGTCATAGCCCTCATCGACATCGATAAAGTCATACTCCATAGGCTCCGAGGACTTTCTGGCCATCTCTATAAACCCTATACTTGCCCCCTCACTACCGTCTTCCGGGCCTGCCTTTAACCGCTCCTTGTAGGCCGCCTTTAGAGCATCCCTATCCATAGATACAATCTCATGAAGCCTATGCTTTAGTGATGCCGATTTATCTTTTTCAACCAGATTGCCGCACATACAAAAATACTTTTCGTTGTTTATCCCGATAGCCAAAGAGCCATATCCAAGCCTATCGGCTCTATTTTGGGTCTCTATCTTTTGCGCCGAGTACCTGACTATGTTTTGAGCCTGCTCCACAAACACGTAAAATATCTTCGGAGCGGTAGCCGGGCCTGCTTCAGAGACCTTTTTTTTGAGCATTTCACCCATTGAGAGGACTATTTGTTGCGATAGATAACCGTTGTAGCAAAACACTATTTCGTTGTCATTCAGAAACTTTTGAAACTCGTGAAACTCCCTTGCATTCATAATCAAATCCTTTGTCATCAAACCTCAATGCCTATCATGGTATTGTCATCCCTTTGAGTCTCATCCCCCTTGTATTCGAGGAATTTCGACATAAAATACTCTTTTTGAGCGGTAATTTGCATCTCCATACTCTCCATTAACACCTTTTTGAGCCTTTTTTTACCGTGCGACAGCTTTTTGTCTCCTCCAATTTGATCGGTGATCCCATCGGTAACCAAAAATAGTCTGGAGCCTTTTTCGAGGGTGATAGTCTGATTCGTAAACTCAAAATTAGGGTCGGAGTGGACATATCCGATGCTTGATTTGTCTGCCCTAAGCTCCTCGATATCGTCGCTTCCGGCTCTGTGATACATAAGCGGTATATTTGCCCCCGCATATGTCACCGTATCCCCTTTTACATACACGAATGCGCCGTCCATACCGTCGTTACTCTCTGAGCCTTCCCCGTGTTGTCCGAGTTCATCTTTGATGAGGATATTTAGCCTTGATAGAAGAGCCGCCGGATTGTCGTGGAGCGGCTCATGAGCCAGTAGCCTGCTAATCAACGAGAGGACGACGAATGTCATAAGCGCCCCCGGTACACCGTGTCCGGTACAATCTATTGCAGCTATCAGACACCCCTCATCCTTTCGCTCTATCCAGTAGCAATCACCGCCGATAACATCTTTTGGCCGCCAGATAACAAAGTAGTCTTTTACGCTATCCCTAAGGTGTGCCTCATCCGGCAAAAACGCAAGCTGTATCCTTCTGGCGTAGTTGATGGAGTTGCATATATTTTCGTGAGATCTCTCTATCTCGTCTTTACTGTCGTTTATCTCTTTAAAGAGTTTTGATAGCTCTATCCTGGTCATCTCAAAGCTATTACCGAGTCTGCCTAGCTCATCATCCCTTTGCCATACAAACTCTTCGTCAAGCCTATTTGCAGCCAAAGCCTCCGACTGCCTTACAAGCCTCGTAACCGCCGACAAGATATCGGACACAACAAGCCTAACAACCAAAAAGACCAACCCTGCACCAAAGACGTATACAAGCACGGTAGTCGCCAAAGAGAGATCAAATCTGGCCTGCGAATCGCCGTACATCTCGTGCGCCCTCTTGACCTGTATCTGCATCAACTCGTCAAGCGGCTGCGTCATATTTGAGAGCATAAACGGCATTTCGCTCTCTACGTAATCCATCAACGCCGGAAGATCTTTTTTGCCGATAATATTTCTAAGATCACCGATTGAGGCAAGGGCTTTTTGCATGGATTCATTGATTTGGGGTACTTTTTGCCTCTCGACCGCTGTTAGCTCCTTGGAGGCTGCATATTTACCCCAGTGGAGTCTAATATCTTTCTCCGCTTTCTCAACCCTCATGAGTGCTGTTTTGTAGATATCGTCCACGGTCTGCATACCGCCGGAGGCATCGGAACTCATTTTTCCCTCTTTGAGGTCTTTTGCTATTTGAATAGTGTCATATTCAATCGCAAATTTAGTGGCTCTCAGGTGTTCAAGGGGCATAATGGAGTCTGAGTACATAGAGCGTATGGAGTTGTTGGTAAAAATCATTCCGGCCAGACCTGCACCGATCGCAACAAGCGCCAAAACCTGAGCCATAGTAGCAATAAAGCTCACCTTTTGCCTAACGGTCAGAGCCGATATCCACCTGCCGATACGCATAAACGGCGAATCAGCCGTTATTATCTTTGAATTTTTATCCATTTTTTGTTCATCCGGCTATTTTTTGGACGAATCATAAGTGTTAAAAATTTCAAAACGTGGACAAAACAGCTACGAAACGGTTACGGGTCTGCCGACAAAAGGGAGAATAGGTCTACATCTTGTTTTCGCTAAACGATAATCCTATTTTAAAGCAGGCTCCATCCTGAGAGTTTTCTACCGCCAAAAAGCCGTCCATATGTTTTTCGACAATCAGTTTTGACATATAAAGCCCTATTCCGATCCCCTTGCCCTGCTCTTTTGTCGTAAAGTACGGCTCAAATATCCGACCCAGCACATCCTCGGCAATACCGCCGCCGCTATCGCAAACAGAGATAATCCCATCCGGGTCTATATAAATCCTAATCCACTCGTTGTCTCTTATTTTTTTTGCGAGTATTGCATCTTTGGAGTTTGATATTAAATTCAAAACAACCTGCGACAACTCCCCTGCATATCCAAATATTTTAAAATCACCGCCCTCAACCGTGAGCTTTATATCATGATTTTCGAGTTGCGTTCCGAGTATTGAGAGGACACTTTTTACAACCGATGCGGCCGAAAAATAGCTTTTTTCTTTTGCGGGTTTAAAAAAGTTTCTGAAATCTTCTATCGTTCCGCTCATAAAATTTATCATGCCCATGGAGCTTTTGACGGTATTTGCAATATAGGCATCATCCAATTCACCCGACTCATGCGCAAATTTTATATCCTGCACGGCTATCGCAAGAGCATTGAGCGGTTGCCTCCACTGGTGGGCTATCGCCCCTATCATATCTCCCATTGCGGCCATTTTTGACTGCTGAACCAATAGCCTCTCATGCTCCATTATCTTTTCGGTCTGCTCGTCAACCATATCCCGAAGCCCTTCATTCATTGCGCTAAGCTCCGAATTCATAGCCTCCAATTCGCTTTTTTGCTCATAAATCTGATGCGAAGCGTCAGTCATTGCCGCCGACAGGGCTTTTAGCTCAAGCGTAGAGTTTGTCTCCGG
>CALJKN010000120.1 GCA_937973585.1 uncultured Helicobacteraceae bacterium | reverse complement strand
GATATATCCATCCCTTTTTTGACGACACCTTCCGGATCTTTAGCCGACTCCACTATAGGGGTGACGACTTCGTTGAATGCTTTTAGGTCAAACGGTTTCGGAACAAAACCGTCAACTCCGATCTCCAAAAAAGCCTCTTTGGCGTTTTGACCTAAAAACTCGGATATAACAACTATTTTTAGCTTTTTAAACTCTCCGCTACCCCTTAGCGCCTTGCACAACTCCAATCCGCTCAGTACCGGCATATTTAAATCCGTAAATAAAAGAGCTATGTCGGTATTTGCTTTGGCCGCATTTAACGCATGTTCGCCGTCTGAGGCCTCCAATATATCACTAACACCCATCTTTTTTAGATTGGTCTTAATGATTTTCCTCATAATTTGGCTATCTTCGGCAATCAACACTCTCATCTAGCTACCTCGCCGCTATAGGCACCTATCTCTAAAGAAGGCACCCCTATATAATATCCTTGTGAGTAGTCTATCTCCATTTCCTTTACTATTTGCTGTATTTTTGCCGAATGTACAAACTCTGCAGCAGTTTTTGCCCCTATGCTGTTTGCAAAACCCATAATGGCACGGACTATTTTTTGGCTAACATCGCACGTATCGAGATTTTTTATAAATCCGCCGTCTATTTTTATCAGATCCACATCAAGCTCCAACAATCTTCTAAAATTAGAGTGCTCTGTCCCGAAGTCGTCTACCGATATTTTGCAACCGAGCTTTTTTATCTCTTTGAGGGCACCTATGCAACCTGTCGCCACATCGGTGCTAATCCCTTCCAAAAGTTCAAAATATACTCTAAAAGGCTCAATTTTATTTAATTCTAGCTTTTTTTCTATATAAGTTACAAATTTTTTATCCAACAAATCCTGTTCTGTGATATTAACCGAAAAAGAGTGTTTGGTTTTTGCAAACTTTCTAAAGGTATCGGAGATAGCTATTCTGGTGATTGCCCCTAGCATCCCGCACTCTTTTGCCGCCTCCAGAAACTCCATTGGCATCACTATTTTATTGTCGTACCTTAGCCTGATTAGAGACTCGAACTTGTCAATATCTCCCGTTTTGTTATTTAGCATAGGCTGATAGTAAGCCACAAGCCTCTCCTCTGCCATAGCGTCTTTTAATTTCGATTGCCAAAAAAATATCCTGCCGAGTTTTTTTTCAAGCTCAGAATTTGGCGAATAGACCCTAAACCTTGCCTTATCGGCTCTGGCCTGCATAAGTGCCGTAGATGCCTCTTTTATAAGTATCTCTCCGCTCCCAAATGATATCCCGGAGCTAAAAGAGACCCTGATATCAAACCCTCCGGCATGTATAGGAGCCAATGTCAAATAGCCCTCTATCTGTGTTAGCATCTCTGCTAAATGGTGAACCTTGCCGCCTTTTAGCAAGATTATAAACTCGTCTCCATGGTATCTATATAGCTTGCCGTTTTTGGGAATGTTTTTTTTGATAACGTTGCAAAATTCGCACAGTAGAGTATCGCCGATATCTATCCCGTATGTAGCATTCACACCGGAAAATCTATCTATATTTATTAATGCCAACACACTTTTTGCATCGGTTTTTGAGAACTCTTTTTTTAGGGCGTACACGTTACGGAGTTTTGTAAGCGGATCAATTTTTTTTCGGTTTGATGCAAAAGTAAGTACGGTAGCGGCACCGTTTAGTATATCGGTAGCTTTTTTTCTGAGAAGCACCCTAAAACCCTTAAAAGCTCATTTGCTCTATATTAGCGACTAAACCCTTACGGTTACAGGTGGATCAAAGTAGCGCCAAAGCCCCCCATTGAAATCGGAGCATCCTCTATATAGTTAACGCTCGGATGTTTTTTTAGATACTCCCTTACCGCTGCTGCAAGCTTCCCTGAGCCAATTCCATGGTAAACAAGTATCTCCTCAAAACCGGCTAGCAATGAATCAGAGATAAACTTATCAAGCTCCTCAATCCCCTCTTCAACCCTGTATCCGTGCAAATCCAATTTGATTCCGGCGGTTTGCGGCTTTTGGACGGCCAATTTTGGGGCTTTTTTGGGGAGTTTTTTCGGTTTTTCGCCCTTTTTTGCCTCTCTAAAAAAAAGTGTTTTATCTATTTTTATCCGCTTCCCATCCACCATAAACAAAATATTTGCTCCGATAGATTCAATATGTCCCGACATCCCTCTATAGACGGCATATTCACCGACATCAAAGCGCTCCTCTTTTGTCTCCTTTTGAACAGATGATGCCGTTTTGTACTTTTCGTTCGCAGAGTTTAACAGCCTGTGGATATCTTTTTGCTCTTTTTGTTTTGCCGCCTCTTTTGCCCCCTCTATTGCCTCTTTAAAACTTTTTTCAAGCTCAAATCTGAGTTTTTGAGCGGCCTTTTGTTCCCTCTCTTTCTCCTCTTCAAACCTCAGTTTTGCAAGTTTTAACTTCTCTTTTTGCTCGTCCAGAGCTTTTAATTCAAGATTTAGCCTATCCTGAAGAAGATACCCTTTTTCTATCAGGTCGGAGAGTTTTTCTTTATCTTCACCGTATGCGGTTTTTGCCTTCTCTATCATATTTTTGGGGATTCCATACTTAAGAGCGGTCTCAAATGCGTAGCTTTTCCCTATAATTCCAAACAAAAATTCGTATTTTGGCGACTCTTTTTCCTCGTCATATATGGCCGCTGCAAGCTCAACATCTTTATTTGAGGCCAACATTGAAGCTAGTTTTTTGTGATGGGTTGTAGCTACGACAAAAAAACCTCTGCCGATTAGCTCCTCTATAATCACTTTAAACAAAGCAGCCGCTTCATCACTGTCTGTCCCAAGCTCAATCTCGTCAACCCCCACAAGACCCGGCTTTGAATTTAGTATAGCTGCAAAATTTCTGATTCTTCCGCTAAATGTTGAGATATTATTTTTTACGTTTTGCGGATCCTCTAAAACGGCTTTTATATTTGCAAACGATGGAACTTGACTTTCATGGGCGTTTACCTGCATCGGAATCATATATTTGGCCAAAAATGAAGCTGACAGGATGGACTTTAAAAGCATCGTTTTCCCACCGGCATTTACACCTGTTATAATGAGTGCTTTTTTGTCCAAAGATAGCGTAAAGCTCTTTGCGCTTTTTTTGTCTAACGCCGGATGGATAAAACTCTTTAGTTTTATCTTTTCACCGCCGACATTTTCTATAAATTCAAAGTCTCCGCTCTTTGCAAATAAAACCCTCGCCTGATAATGATCGAATCTGTCGAATTGTTTGTTTAAAAATCTCAAAAAGGGGAGCAGTTCGGACAGTATCACAGACAACTCTTTGCAGATTTTGTACTCTATCTCCTCTTTTTTTGCAAGTCTATCATCAAGCTCACCCCGCAAGTTCTCCACGGACAACGGCAGAATATAAAAAAAACCGGCCGGGGTTCTGGAGACTATCCTCCCCTTCATTACATTTGCATAACCCGGGCGCAAAAGTAAAAGCTCCAATCCGTCGTAAAAATGGAGCTGCCTGTCCACAAGATACGGAGCCAGTTTCTCATTGTATAGATATTTTGACAACTCTCTGTTTAATGATTTTTTTACCGACTCGATTGATATATTGATACTCAGCAGTTCAGAAAACAGATTTTCGTCAAACTCCCCGCCATCTTTGAACCGCTCAAAAAACCATATAGCCTTCTGAGGTATCTCTATGGAGTTTAGCCACTCTTTTAGCGTGCCTTCAAAACGGAATTTTTTTAGATATACGAAATACCCTATCAGTTTTGAAAATTCATACAAAGACAATCTAGGGAGTATTCCGGATTTTTGTAGTTTTTGGATAGATTCGTCGAGCGGAGATATTTTTTTCGGAGGATAAAAATCGTGCCTTGAAAGCTCTTTTATAAATCTGATATGGACATGTCTATCCCCTTCCAGGTATAGCTCTTTTTCTCTTGCAAAGAAAGATGCGAAAGAGTCTATAAACCCGTCAAGGTCGAGAGAAGATAGGAGCTGTTTCAAATTAAAAGTTATTTACTGATACCCAGTACCGCTTCTAGTTTTTCTTTTAGCACCTGAGGGGTAAAAGGTTTTACGATGTAGTTGTTCACGCCTGCTTTTAGAGCCGTAATAACCTCGGTTTTGCCGCCCTCGGTTGTTACCATGATTATCGGCATATCTACATATTTTTGTTCGGCTCTAACTTTTTTTACTAGCTCCAAACCGTTCATGTTCGGCATATTCCAGTCCGTAATCAATACACCGATATCTGGAGTCTGACAGAGTAAATCCCAAGCTTGTACGCCGTCTTCGCCTTCCAACAAATCTTTATAGCCAAGATGATTTAGAGTATTTTTTATAATCCTTCTCATAGTTGAGCTGTCGTCTACTACAAGTATCTTCATTCTTTTGAACCCTTTTTTGGTTTTTTATGAGAGAGTTGATCTAATTTTTTGTCGTCGGCATGCTCCATTACAGCTTTTGCATATCCGATGGTTTCCCCGACCGCTATACCTTTTTGAAATACCTCTTCAAGTATTGTCTGGATTCTAAAGGAGGCATTAGATATGACGTTTTCGTCCATATCTTCACGGGCTTGCCTTATAAGCTCTTTGTCTTCTTTGTTCACTCGACGCTCCCCTTTTTTCGTGTGCGAAATCGAATTACGTGATAATACCGTAATTATATAGTAATTATTCCTTAATTCCTACCGATTATCCCAAAGATGTTACAATAAGGGATAATAAAATGTTATCGAAAAAAATTAATCGAAAGGGGAGAGTTTATGTTTAAGAAACTACTCGCATCTGCATTGTTTGTACTTTTGGCTTCACAGTCTCTGTTTGGAGATATAAAAACCTACGGGAATCTGGATGAGGCTTTTGCAAAGGCAAAGTCTGAAAATAAAGCTGTTGCGCTTACAGTTGTATCTACCAACTGCCCATGGTGCCACAAGCTTTTAAAGCAAACCGTAAAAGACAAAAAAGTCGAAGAGATGCTAGCCAAAAACTTTATATATGTCGTTTTAAATAAAGATGTAGACCAAATACCGGACGGATATAAAACCAGAATGGTTCCTACAACTTTTTTTATGGATAAAAACGGTCAAAAAACCGCTCAATCTGCGGTAGGCTACTGGGAGGCTGATGACTTTTTGAGCTATCTGAACGATGCTCTCAAAAAAACAAAAAAATAATTTAATCACCTATAGAAATTTACGTTTTTTAAGCCAAAAATATATAGCCACTCCGGTGGCTATGGTCATGGCTAAAACAACATGATAGCCGTGTGTTGTCTTTAGCTCCGGCATATTTTCAAAGTTCATACTAAATATTGATGTAAAAAAAGTCAACGGAATAAAAATAAGCGAGATTCCGGCTAGCTTTTGCATAGCTTCATTCGCTTTATTATCCGTTAGGCCTAGCTGAAGATTGAGAAGGCTCACAGTTTTATCCTGTAAACTCTTACACTCCGCAACAAGGCTTTGCTTGTGCTCTTTTAGATCCAAAAACTCAAATCTAAACTTCTTTTTTACCGATGCCGTAATACTAGTAAAGTATCTGCTGAGGGCGACGGACTCGTTTACGAAAATATGAGATAATCTATTTAGTGAGCGTCTGGCGTAGTAGAGGTTTTTTAGTGTCTCTCTCCTCTCCACGGTCTCTGACAAAATATCCTCTTCAAGTGTCTCCAAAATCATATTGGCTCCATCTAGTGCCTGAATCTGCTGATCTGTCAAAATATCCAAAAACGTATACAATTCAAAGTATAGATTTGTCTTTTTTCCTCGCATCCTCTTGTCAAACTTCATCTCGATATCAAAAGCCGTAGTTTCATCTTTGCAGACTATCGCAAGCTTATTATTGAGGCTAATCAGGGCGACGTTCTCCTCGTAAAAATCCATAAACTCCTCTTTTTCGAGTTTTAGATATTTCAAAATAAGGACTACGCCCTCGCTAAAATCTTCGAAAGACGGTGTCTGTTCAAAAGATGCAATATCTTCAAAAAACGGCTCCGGGAACTCCTCTTTTTTGAGCCAATTCACGAGCAACGGTTTGTTTAATGTTGATATTATTACCTGATGCGACTCCTCGGATAGGATATTCTCCTCTAGCTTGACGAGATTCCCGCTTGCATCTTCATAAGTTACCATCAGTCCACCTCCATTTCAGAGTTTACCTACTCTCTACTCTGTTTCTACCGTTATGCTTTGCCAAATACAAAGCATCATCCGCCCTTTTTATGAGTGAATCCATATTGTCCTCTTCCCCAAAAGAAGACACCCCGAAACTAGCGGTTACCGTAGGCGGCTCAATAAAATTATACTCCGCCAGTACACATCTTAGTTTTTCGGCTTTTGCCGTAGCCTCCTCCGTATTGCATCCCGGCATAAGGAGCATAAACTCCTCGCCGCCCCATCTGGCAAATATATCTACGCTATCGATGCTACCTCTCATCAGTTCCGCTACCGTTACAAGCACATAGTCTCCTGCTTGGTGCCCGTATGTATCGTTTATTTTTTTGAAAAAATCTATATCCAAAATAGCTAATGACAGAGATGTTTTATATCTTCTAGATTTTGATATCTCAGACTCCATCAGATTACCAAATTTCATTCTATTGTATACGCCTGTAAGAGGATCCGTCATAGCCAAAAGCTCCAGATTCTTACTCTCCCTCTCGAGACTTGTTATATCCACAAATGACAGGAGATAGGTATCCTCTCTTTCAAACTTTTCAGCCTTAAGCAAAAAGCTCCCCTCGACTTTTTCCGCAAGCCCTTTCTTGTGACCACCCATTACAATACGCATCTCTTTGTCTTCGTACTCTATTGCGTCTTTAAACCAAGACTTTCGCCCTTCGCCATCTTGAGGAGTATCTTTTTGAATGACGAGGTCGGCTATCGAATCATATTTGTTTCTGTATTCGGCAATATTTTTAACTCCGCAAAACTCCAAAAAGCTCTTATTGGCCTCTACCACGTAATCACCGTCTTTCGTGATAACAAGCATTGAGTCTTGCATATCCAAAATAGTTTGGAGATAGTTGTGTTGATGTTTTATCGTATCTTCCATATTTTTTTGTTCGGTCGTGTCTCTCGTTATACCGATTAGTCCAATTATATTGCCTTCGCTATCTTTAAAAGGTGACTTTTTGGCACTTAGATATACTGCCTTTTGGTCTTTAAAGCTAGCCCAATAAGAACTGGTAACGGTCTTCCCTTTTTCGATAACACCTCTGTCGGTACTTCTAAAAAGATCAGCATAATAATCGTCAAACAAATCAAAATCGGTTTTTCCGGATATTGCGTCTTTGGTAGTTCCGGCAAACTCGGCAAAAGCCTTATTGCACCCGATGTATTTATAGTCAAGCCCTTTGTAGAAGATAAAATCGTCGGTTGCATCCATAAAGTCATTCAAAAGCTTGACGTTTCGCTCACTCTCTGCTGTCTTAGCCTCTAAATCTCTTGTTAGCTCTCTTAGTTCACCCTCTTTTTCCCTGACTATCTGCGACCATTTGTTGTATACGATATCCATAATCTCTTCACGGGTTATCGCTCCAAGTAGTTCCCCGCTTTTTTCTACAACGATGAGCCTTTTAAACTTTTTGACCCCCATCAGTTCTAAGGCCTCTTTTACTGTCGTATCTTCATCCGCCACCACAAGCGGTGATTTCATATATTTGCCGACAGGCTCCGAGAGATCTATCCCGCCTATAATCAGCTTTACGATATCTCGTTTTGTGATTATCCCCAGAGGGACAGAGTTATCGGCGATAACTATTACTGCTTCGATTTGAGTGGCGTTTGTTTTTTCAAAAACTGCCTTTAGAGATTCGTTTTGTGATGCCGTTTTAGCTTTTGTTTTTCCGATGATATGTCCTAGCCGTATATCATTTACAACCAGTTCGGCATCTATCGACGAGATAATATTTGACATCGACACGATACCTAAGAGCTTTTTGGTCTCATCGACAACGCAAAGATAACTTATATCTCCCCTGATCATAAAAGAGGCATCAAGGGCGCTCATATCTTTATCTATCTGTTTAACGCTTTTTACATCCAGACTCTCTATCGTGTTTGAAAAATCAACTCCGGAGGTTATGAAGCCGGCTATATCTTTGACGGTTATGATTCCGTATTCTGTTATCCCTTCATCTACAACAAGCACATTTCTTATGTTGTGGGAAAACATTATTTCGGCGGCAGCTTTTAGCGTATCTTTTCTGCTTACGGACATTATATTGGTAGTAGCAATCTCTAAAACGCTTTTAAATTTCATCCGAAACGGCTCCGAAGATAAATAGACAAAATATACCGATAAATACGGGTTTTGACAAGAGGCCGATTATATCACTATTTGTTTAAATCGGA